>NZ_JBEYJD010000040.1:0-81401 GCF_040636125.1 Streptomyces sp. NPDC006733
CTCCTTGACGATCCGCTCGGTGTCGCGGCGGGCCGCGGTCAGGTCCAGCAGCGCGCCCCGGCTGTTGGGCTTCTCGGTGACGTGGCCGAGGATGCCACCGGGCCGTGCCGGCGCCCGTAGAGCCGGACCCGGTTGAGCGTCAGCAGCGTCCACAGCCGCGGTGAGACCTGCGACTCGCCGCCCAGGTGCAGGGCGCCGGCCGCGGGCTCCAGCCGGGTCGCCCAGCCGCGGTCCCCGGCCCGCAGGCAGTACTCGGTCTCCTCGGAGTACAGGAAGAACGACTCGTCCCACCGGCCGCACTCCTCCAGGCACTGCGCCGACAGCGCCATCAGCGCCCCGGTCGCCCAGTCGGCGCGGGTGGGGACCGCGTACGCGGCCGGGTCGGTGACCAGTTCGCTCCAGCGCGGGAAGCGGCCGGCCCGGCGGTTGCCGATGACCGCCTCGCCCAGCGCCCGGGTCACACTCGACGCGCGGCGCAGCGAGTGCAGCGGCGCGCCGTCCTCCTCCTCGTACAGCAGCGGCACGCTGATCCCGACGCGGTCGCCGTCGGGCAGCGCGGTGCCCAGCGCGTCGACCAGCACCTTCGCGCAGCCCTGCCGCATGCGGATGTCGGGGTTGCACACCAGCGCGGCCCGGAAGCCGCCGTCCCACCCCGCGGCGGCGTCCAGCGCCGCGTTGACCCCGGCGGCGTACCCGGCGTTGCGGCCGGTCTGCACGACGGTGGCGTCCGGGGCCAGGGCGCGCAGCACGGCCACCGTGTCGTCGGCCGAGTCGTTGTCGGCGACGACCAGCCGCCAGTCCAGCCCGGCCATGCCGTCCGGCAGCGAGGCGATGAACTCCGGGAGCACCGCGGCGCTGTTCCAGGTGACGACCAGGACGGCGACGGGGCCGGTGGCCGGGGCCGCCGGGTCGTGCGGGGGCGTGGGGGACATCAGGACTCCACGAGTTGGGAGGGGGCCTCGCGCCGGACGGGCGCGTCGGTCCGGGGCGCGGGTACGGGGGGTGCGGTGGTCGTGGGCGCCTTCGCGGCCCCGGCCGCCGCGTCGCGGCGGATGAAGCCCAGGTAGCTGCCGCCGGCGCCGAGGGTCAGGAAGAACATGCCCGCGAACATCGCGAAGCCGAGCGCGTCGAAGGTCGCGCTGATGACGAGGGCGACCACCGCCGAGGCGAAGAACGCCTGCCCCAGCTCGCGGTCGGACTCCGTCCGCGCCAGGCGGCGGATGGCGCCGCCCTGGTGGATGCCGGTGATGAACAAGGTCAGCAGCGCGACCAGCCCCACGGCGCCCATCTCGGCCAGGGTCAGCATGTACTGGTTGTCGGTGAAGAAGTACAGGTCGGGCATGAACGTCCCGAAGCCGCGCCCGAACCAGGGGCGTTCGGTCAGGTACGGGACGATCGCGCTGTACTTGACCGTGCGGGCCTGGGTGCTGCTGTCGGAGTTGTTCAGGAACGTCGCGAACAGGGTCGTGATGGTGCCGATCAGCCCGGGGATGATCACCTTGAAGCAGCCGATCGCGCCGATCAGCAGGCCGATCGCGGTCCAGCGCCGCTGCGGCTTCCAGCGGGGCATCATGATGACGGCGACCAGCAGGGCGCCGATGATGGACGTCCGCGACACCGTCAGCGGCAGCGCGCCGCCCATCAGCGCCACGGGCGCCCAGCGGCGCAGCGCGCTGAGGTGCCTGCGCACCGGGTCGAAGGCCTGCTGGATGGCGAACGGCACGAGGATGGCCAGCATCCCGCCGAACTCCAGGGGCTGCGCGGTGGTGGAGCGCGGCCGGGTGAAGGAGCCGCGGTCCAGGGTGGTGATCTGGGCGACGCTCGAACTCAGCCCGGGGATGCGGATCTTGTCCGCGATGTTGGTCGCGGTGAAGAAGTCGTAGTAGCCGATCGCGGCCACCACGGCACCCATCACCACGACCCGGCGCAGCAGCACGTCCAGGCGGGCGCGGTCCTGGATCCCGGCGGAGACCAGCACCACCAGGGAGACCCAGACCAGGAGCCCGATCAGTCCCCGGTCGGCGGCCAGCACCTCCTTGTGGGTGCTGCTGCGGGTCGCGTCCGCGACGTAGGACAGCAGGATCGCGGCGGCCAGCACGCACATCGCCACCCGGGGCAGCCGGGTGCCGGGAGCCGGGCGGATGCGGCCGGTGAGCCAGGCCGCCAGGTACCAGAACAGGCCGAGCAGGGCGAAGACGTTGGCGGGGGTGCCGACCCCGCCGAGGCCGGGCAGCGCCAGGTCCGAGGGGATGAACAGGGCCAGCGCCAGGTACCCGGTGAGCACCGCCGTGGCGTCCAGTTGCCGGCCCCACAGCCCCCGCGGCACCTTCTTCGCGGGCCACGGGTCGATGTCCGCGCCCGCGCGCCGCCGGCGCCGGGTCAGCGCGGCGCTCTCGGTCACGAACGAGAGGGTGAACGCGGTCGCGGTCCCCAGGATGATGACGCCCATCACCTGCTGGTAGCGGCTCTTGAGCTGCGACACCGGTACCTGCGGCAGGACGATCGGCGCGGCCTGGATGTAGTACGCGGGCGACACCTTGGCCTGGGCCTGCAGGGCCTGCAGCTGCTCGCCGGCGAAGTCGGTGATGGTGGTGGTCTCGGCGAGCACCTTGTCCCGGTCGGTGCCGGTCACCGTCAAGGTCAGCAGCGGGCCCGCGGTGTTGGCCGCGAAGGCCACCGTGTACGGGTCGTCGACCCCGCGGCTGTGCAGGTCCCGGGCCGCGTCGGTCGACGCCAGCGTCCTGATCAGCACGTCGGCCGTCACGACCAGCGAGCCGCCCGCGTTCGAGATGGGATTGCCGAAGGTGGGCGCCAGCTTGGCGACCGCCCGCGAATCCAGCAGCGCCACCGAGCTCTGCGACTGGTAGGACACCGGGACCGTCCGGTTGAGGTACAGGCCCGCGAAGAGGCTGAGCAGGGTGATCGGCACCATGAGGTACCAGCGCCGGCACAGCACCGCGAAGATCTGACTCAGGCTCATCGCCCCACCCCCAGGGATCCGGTAGCGGCTTCCGCGCCGTCCTGCGAGTATCGGTGCTGACGGAAGGAAGAGCCGTGTCGCCTGGCGAGCTCGTACGTGTGCTGCTCCGCCGCTGGTACGTCCTCGCGCTGGCGGTGCTGCTGACCGCCGCCGGGGCCTACCGGGTGCTGCAGCCGCCCCAGTCGTACCTGAGCACCGCGGTCGTCGTGATCAAGCCGCCGGTGACCGGGAACCACCCGAACCAGCTGGCGAACCTGCAGCCGCCGCTCGCCGCGGTCTCCTACGCGATCATCCAGCAGCTGCAGTCGTCCGCCGGCGAGGCCGAGCTGGCGGCCGCGGGCGTGCACGGGAAGTACCGGCTCATCCCGCGCAACAGCGGCACCAGCGCCACCCCGCGGTACCTGATCCCCTCGCTGCAGATCCAGGCCGAGCACGCGCAGCTGGTCGCGGCGGACGCGGCCGTGCGGCAGATCGTCGAGGTCTATGGCAAGCACCTGCAGGACATGCAGGCCGCGCAGCGGATCCCGATCGCGTCCCGGATGAGCGTGGACCTGCTGGTGCCGCCCAGCGCCGCGCCGCAGACCGGCACCAGGAGCCGGGCCCTGGCGGGCGTGGCGCTGCTGGGCGCCGTCGGCGGGGTGCTGGCCGCCGTGTGGACCGACCAGCTGGTCAGCCGGCGCCGGCAGCGGCGCGCCGCGGGCGCCGGCCGGCCGGGGCCGGCCGAGGACCGCGTCCCGGCGGTCGCACTGCCGCACTGAGGCGGTCGGGCAGCGCCGGAGTCGGAGCGCGAGCATCACACGCCCCGCCGCTTCCAGGACTGCCACCACAGCCACTCCCGGCCGCGGTCGGCCACCGCCGACAGCACCAGCGGCTGCAGGTACGGCATGGTGCGCGCCCCGATCCGCTGCCGCCGGCGCAGCGCCCGGTACTCGGGCAGCTTCTCGTAGCCCGGCAGGCACTCCGCGGCGAACGCCACGAGCTCGTCGACCGGGACCACGGCGGTGCGGCCGCGGTCGTAGGCCCGGTAGGCGCGCCGCAGCGCGAAGCGGGCGAGCCGGGTGTGGACCGCGTCCGCCAGCTCGTCGGCGTGCGGCAGCAGGTCCGCGCACTTGTCGAGCACCGCGTCGTACGCGACGCGGCGCTGGCGCAGGTCGTCGAGCTGCCCGCCGAAGTCGGTGGTGGACATGTTGTTGCCGTGCACCCGGTAGAAGGCCTGGTCGGCCCCCTGGACGTAGCCGACGTCGGCGTGCGACGCCAGCCGCATCCACATCTCGATGTCGCCCGCGTGCGGCAGCGCCGGGTCGTAGCCGCCCACCTTGCGCTGCAGGCTGGTCCTGACGACGACCTCGGGCGAGGTGATGCAGCCGGTCGCCTCGCGGAAGCGCCGCTCCAGCCACCACTGCCCGGGATAGACCACGGAGCCGGTGCTGCGGGTGCGGGCCGCGGGCAGCGGGCCGCCGTGCTGGAAGCGCAGCGGCCGGCCGTAGCAGAAACCGGCCTCCGGATGGGCGTCCAGCAGCGCCGCGGCCCGCACCAGCGCCCCGGGCACGAGCCGGTCGTCCGCCGAGAGCAGGACGACGTAGTCGCCGTCCGCCCACTCCAGCAGGCCTTCGTTGTAGGTGGCGATGTGCCCCTGATTCCGCGCGTGGACGCGGACCTCGATCCGCGGATCGGCGGCCGCCAGCGCGTGCGCGGCCTGTGCGGAGTCGTCGGGCGACGCGTCGTCGATGATCAGCACCCGGACGTCGAGGCCCTCCTGCTCGTCCAGCACGCTGCGCACGCAGTCGGCCAGGAAGTGGCCGTACTTGTAGCAGGGGATCACGACGCTGACAGTGCTCATCGGTGGGAAGCCAATCCCCGGTCGGCCCCGGGGGAGGCGGCCAGAGCTGCCTGGCCGCCTCCCCCGGCCCGGACCGGTGGGTACGGAGAGGAGACGTGGTCGGGCGGACCGGCCCGGGGCGCGGGGCCCCGGACCGGCGGCGGGACTACTGGGTGGGGACCACCTCCGTGGACCCGTTGCTCTGGTCCAGGGTCGGCGGCGTCGTGGTGAAGATCGGACCGACCCAGTAGTTCACGGACCCGAAGGTGTTGTTCGGGAACGACGAGGTGGTCCCGTACGCGTAGAGCCCGTTGGACCCGCCGCTGCCGTCGGCCGGAGCGACCAGCGGATACGACTGGTGGGCCCCGGTGAAGTAGGCCCCGTCGACCGCGTAGTTGCCGTTCGGCGCGTGGTACGAGGCCACGTAGTTGGTGCCCGCGGTGACGGGGACCGGGGTGGCGAAGAGCAGTTGCTGCCACCCGGACGTGGTCTCGCTGCCGAACGTGCCGGTCGCCAGGAGCGTGCCGGTGGACGACCACAGGCTGCCGGTGTGGGTGCCGGTGTTGCCCGGACCCTTGTAGAAGGTGACGCCGGTGATGTAGCCGTTGACCGCCGACTGGAACCGGGTGCCCAGCTCCAGGGAGTTGGCGTCACCGGTCACGTTGACCGTGCTCGGCACCGTGCTCGTGTTCCACAGGGTGCACGGGCAGTTCACCGCGGGTGGCGTCGGACTGGTGGTGAAGTTCCACGTCGTCGGCGCCGCCATGGTGTTGCCCCACAGGTCGGAGGCCTGCACCGACGCCGTGTACGTGGTGTTCAGCGCCAGCTCGGTGGACGGGGTGAACGTCGCACTGTTCACCGAGGTCAGCACCTTGCTGCCGGGCACGGTCGCCCCGCCCGAGTCCTTCAGGGTGAACACCAGCGACTCGGCCTCGATGCCCTCGCTGAAGGTGGCCTTCACCGTGGACGTGATCGGCACACCGGTCGCCGCGGACTGCGGGGTGGTGATGGTGACCGTGGGCGGGACGGTGCTCGCGGTCGAGGTGTCCAGGACCGCGTCCACCCAGTAGTTGCTGCCGGCCGCGGCCGTCGACGGGAACGCGCTGGTCGCCCCGTAGTGGTACACGCCGTTCCCGCCGTCGGTGCCGTTCTGCAGCGCCGTGAACGGTGCCAGCCCCGCGGAGTTCCCGGCGAAGGTGTTGTCGTAGGAGTACCCGCCCCCGGGCGCGAAGTACGACGCCACATAGGTGGTGTTCGCCTTCACCGGCACCGGCGAGGAGAAGTTCAGCTGCTGCCAGCCGGACGCCGTCTCGTTGGTGAACGTCCCGGTGGCCAGGCGCTGGCCGCTGGCGCTCCACAGGCTGCCGGTGTGCGTCCCGACGTTGGCCGGGGACTTGTAGAACCGGACCGCGGTGATCGCGCCGGGCACCGAGGAGCGGATCTTGACCCCGAGCTCCAGCGCGCTGCCGTCACCGGCGTTGACCGTGCCGGGCACGGCCGCGGCCGGCCACACGGTGCAGGGGCACTGCTGCGGTCCCACCGTCAGCGGGACCGTGGTGGTGGCACCGATGTTGACGGTGTCGTCCACCGCGCGCACCTTGATCTGCGCCGCGCCCGGGGCCGTCGGCGTCCAGCTGTAGCTCCAGGACGTCAGGCCCGTCGTCGGGTTCCAGGTGGCGCCGCCGTCGGTGGACACCTCCACCCGCGCCACCACGCCGCCGCCGGAGTCGGCGGCGGTCCCGCTGATGGTGATCGGCTTCAGCGCGGGCACCGTGACGTTGGCGGCCGGGCTGGTGACGCTGATGGTCGGGCCGACGGTGTCGGTGGAGGCCGACGCCAGGACCAGGCCGCTCTGCAGCGTCTTCGGCTGCAGGCCCATGTCGGCCAGGATGTTCACCGTGGCCTGCTGCATCCGCTTGTCGGCGGTCACCACGGTGTCGTTCGGGTTGCTCGTCGGGATGTTGGTCAGGCCCCACGACCACTGCACGGTGGCGGTGCCGAACACCAGCGCGTGCGAGGTCTGGTCGCGGAAGGCGACCAGGCTGTGGGTCGCGGTCCCGTTGCCGTACGTGTTGCCGTAGTCGAGGCGGAGCTTGCCGTCGTTGATGTCGACCGTGGTCGACGACATGTTGATCTGCCCCGCCGGCCGGGTGCTGGTCGACAGGTCGCTGTCCCACTCGTAGCCGAGCGTCCCGGTCGGGAAGGTGGCGGTCTGGGACGGGGTCAGGTTCGCGACCGTGGTGTTGCGCCACAGCCGCTGCTTGGCGAACGTGCCGGGCACGGTGATCGCGTCGCTGCGGTAGCCGTTGACCGTGAACATCGTGCCCGTCAGGATGTTCTGCGGCTGGAAGGGCTGCCCGCCCGCGGTGCTGTTGGGGTCCATCCACGTCCCGGTCCAGATGCCGCTGGGGTCGGGGATCCCGTCGGGGGTCGCGAGGAACCGCTTGGTCTCCTTGTAGCAGGTCAGGGTGCGGTTGGCGGTGCTGGTGCCGTCGTTGCTCGGCGTGAACCGGGTCTTCCAGAAGACCTCGTTGCCGCTGAAGTACGTCTGGTGCACCCCCGCGTGCCGCGCGTTGAGCACGTTGGTGAACTGGTCCTGGGTCCAGTACTCGTCATGGCCCGACGACATGAACATCTTGTGGTTCAGCAGTTGCGAGCCGCGGGTCGAGACGTCCAGGCCGCTCATGTAGCTGACGTCGTAGCCGTTCTGCTCCAGCCACGAGATCATCTCGTACTCGGACCCGTAGATCCCGTTGTCGCCGCCGATGTCCATCGGCCGGTTGTAGCTGACCTCGTACGCGCGGCCGTCCGGCGCGGGGCCGGCGCCGTCGTAGAGGTTCTGCCCGCCCCAGCGGTTGTACGCCTGCCAGGTCTCGTCATCGGCCTGCACGACGATGTCGGAGTGGCTGGAGTCGTTGCGGACGATGAACGGGTACGGCATCACCCCCTCGCCGTCGGCCTGGTCGAAGTTGGCCACGTACAGGCCGGAGACCGCGTCGCCCGGCAGCGCGAAGCTGGCGGTGACGGGCCAGTTGCCGCAGTCCACCAGGCCGGTGGACGGCTTGGTGACGCAGTTGCGGGGCTTGCCGTCCGGCACCCCGTCGACCACCGTCGTGTCGATGGGGGTGTTGGGCGTGCCGTCCTTGGTGAAGTTGGCGGGGTAGGTCACCGCCGCCTGGGCCGCGGTCGACAGCATCCGCGCGCCGTTGCCGCCGTAGTAGCCGAGCCGCAGGACCGACACATGGTAGGGCGTCGGCGACTGGACCTTGAACTGGACGGTCTCGCCGGCCTGGTAGCTGACCTGGGTGGTGAACCCCTGGACGTTGCCGTACGCGCTGGGTGAGAACCACTCCTCCATCGGGGTGCCCGGTTTGGAGTTCTCACACGCGACGGGGTTGCCGCCCGATCCGCAGGGATCGGCCGCGGTGGCGACCACGGCCAGCGGCGGAAGGACGGCTGTCATCAATGCGGTGGCCAGGGCGAACAATCCGCCCCGGAGCAATCTGCTCCTTCTGTGCATCTGTACCTCTCAGCGGCAGTGCAGTGACCCGGCTCGGTGAGGCGGGACGAAGGTGGAGCGGCGGGACGGGAGCCGCCGCCCGCTCCCGGTCGGGGACGGGCGCCGGCGGGCCGTCCGCGGCGGGCGTCAGCGCAGGGCGGCGGTGAGAGCGTCCACGACCCGTTGCTGCTGCTCGGGGGTGATCTGCGGGAACAGCGGCAGCGACAGGATCCGGTCCGCCGCGTCCTCCGCGTGCGGGAAGGCCCCGCGCCGGTGGCCGAGATGGCCGAAGGCCGGGGTCAGGTGAACCGCGGCCGGATAATGCACCCCCGCCCCGATCCCCTCGGCGTTGAGCTTGCCCACGACGTCGTCGCGGTCCGCCCCGGCGACCTTGACGACGTACAGGTGCCACACGTGCGCGTTGCCGTCGACCGTGGTGGGCAGCACCACGCGCCCGGCCGCCGCCAGGTCGCCCAGCAGCGCGTCGTAGCGGGCCGCCGCGGCCCGCCGGGCCGCGTTCCCGTCGGCGAGCCGGGCCAGCTTCGCCCGCAGCACGACGGCCTGCAGCCCGTCGAGCCGGCTGTTGAACCCGGCCACGTCGTGGCGGTACTTGGCGACACCGCCGTGGTTGGCGAGCGCGCGCACCAGATCGGCCCGCTCCGCGTCGTCGGTCAGCACCGCGCCCGCGTCGCCGTAGGCGCCGAGGTTCTTGCCCGGGTAGAAGCTGGTCGCGGCGATGCCGCCGCTGCCCGGGGTGCGGCCGTGGCGCGTCGCGCCCTGGCTCTGCGCCGCGTCCTCGACGACCCGCACGTGCGCGGGAAGCGCTGCGGCCAGCTCGCCCACCTCGGCGCACTGCCCGTACAGGTGCACCGGGACCACCGCGCGGGTGGCCGGGCCGACCGCGTCCAGCGCGGCGTGGGGGTCCATCAGGAAGCTGTCGGGCAGGCAGTCCACCAGCACCGGCAGGGCGCCGATCCTGGCGACCGCGCCGGCGGTGGCGATGAAGGTGTTCGCCGGCAGCACCACCTCGTCGCCGACGCCGACCCCGCTGGCGCGCAGGGCCAGTTCGAGGGCGTCGGTGCCGTTGGCGACGCCCACGCAGTGCGCGACGCCGCCGAAGCCGGCGTACTCGCGCTCGAACTCCCTGACCTCGTCACCGCCGATGAAGGCGGTGCCGGCCAGGACGCGCTCGAATCCACGGCGCACTTCGTCGGCGACTTCGGCATGTGCTGCTTTGAGGTCGACAAGCGGTATCTGGTTCATGTGACTGGACTCCCCATCCGTGTCGCCGGCCCCCTGCCGGCGTCCTGACCCTCGGCACTCGCGTCACTCCCGGCAGCCTCGGCCCGCAGCTCGTCGAGCGCCGGCCCCCCGGCCTCGCGCAGCCGGCGCGCGGGGCTGCCGATCCACACCTCGCCCGGCGGTACGTCGCCGAGCACGGTGCTCCCCATCCCGACCAGCGACCAGGCGCCGACCGTCGTGGCCTCGCGGACCAGGGCGCCCGATCCCACATAGGCGCCCCTCCCCAGCCGCGTCCCCCCGCCGAGCCGGACCCCGGAGGCGAGCGTCGCGAAGTCGCCGACCACGTCGTCATGGGTCAGTACCACGTGCGGCATCACCGCGACGTGCGCGCCCACCAGCACGGCGGCCGTCAGGACGCTGTGCGCCAGCAGGACCGTGCCGGGTCCGAGGACCGAGGAGTCCGACACCGCCGCGGTGGGGTGCACCACGGTGGCGAAACGGTCCTGCGGCAGGTCCAGCCGCCGCACCAGCCGGGCCCGTGCGGCGTAGTCCCGCGGGCTGCCGACGCAGACGACCACACGGGCGCCGGGCAGGTCGTGCACCCGCTCGCACCCGCCCAGCACCGGCACCCCGTCCACGTCCCGCCCGTGCAGGGCGGGGTTGTCGTCCAGGTGGCCGGCCAGGTGCCAGCGCGGGGCGCGACCGCGGGCCGCGTCGTCCGCGTTGACCGCCCGCACGGCCTGCGCGGTCTCCCGGGCGAACCCGCCGGCCCCGACGATCACGAGGTCCGTGGCGGCGGGCCCGGATCTGGCGGGGTCCGGGCCCGCTGCCCCGCTCATCCGCCGGCCTGCTCACGGAGGACGGCCACGACCCGGTCCTGCTGGGCCTCGGTCATCGTGTGGAACAGCGGCAGGATGAGCGAGTCACGGCTGATCCGCTCGGTGACGGGCAGCGGCGCCGCCGGGTGCCCCGCGTACGCGGGCTCCAGGTGGGACGCCATGATGCCGCGCCGGGCCGAGATCCCGGCCGCGGCGAGCGCGGCGAGCAGCGCGTCCCGGCCCACCGGGAAGTCCGCGGCCGGCAGCACCCAGTAGGACTGGAAGTTGCCCTGGCCGTGGGCCGGGTCGCGCACCGGCGACAGCCCGGGAACGTCGCGCAGCAGCGCCTCGTAGCGCGCCGCGAGCGCGCGCCGGCGGGCGACGACCGCGTCCAGCTTCCCGAGCTGGACCAGGCCGACCGCGGCCTGGATGTCGGTCATCCGGTAGTTGTAGCCGACCTCGAGATAGCTCTCCAGGATCGGGGTGCTGCTCGCGTGCCGCTGGGCGGCGGACGCGTTCATCCCGTGCTCGCGCAGCCGCCGCAGCCGCTCCGCCCACTGCGCGTCGTCCGTGGTCAGCATGCCGCCCTCGCCGGTGGTGATCACCTTGCGGGGGTGGAAGGACCAGGCCGCGAGCAGCGCGCCGTGGCCGACGGACTTGCCGCCCACGGTCGAGCCGATCGCGCAGGCCGCGTCCTCGACCAGCGCCACGTCCCAGTCCGCGCACGCGGAGCGCAGCGCGTGCACGTCGGCCGGCACGCCGCCCTGGTGGACGGCGAGGACTGCCTTGGTGCGCGCGGTCCTGACCGCGTCCACGGTGGCCGCCGTCAGGTTGCCGGTGGCCTCCTCCACGTCCGCGAAGACGGGTTCGGCCCCGACGTAGCGCACCGCGTTGGCGGTGGCGATGAACGACAGCGACGGGACGACGACCTCGTCGCCGGGGCCCAGGCCCAGCGCGACCAGCGCCAGGTGCAGGGCGGCGGTGCAGGAGCTGACCGCGACGGCGTGCTCGGCGCCCACCCGCTCCGCGAAGGCGCGCTCGAACTCCGCGACGCGCGGCCCCTGGGCGACCCAGCCGGACAGCACGGCCGCGGCGGCCGCGTCCGCCTCCTCCGCGCCGAGCCACGGCATCATCACCGGGATGCGGGCGAGCTCCGGTTCCACCGGGGCGCTCATCGCGCGGCCGCCGGGTCGGTGGCCGGCGTGCCGGCGGCAGCGGCAGCCGCGGCGTCGGAGGCCCGCTCCGCCTGCCACCAGTCCACCAGGTCGCGCAGCCCGGTGCGCAGGTCGATCTGCGCGGTGAAGCCGAGCCGCTCGGCGGCCCGCGTGGTGTCCGCCAGGCGGCGGGTGACGCCGTTCACCGAGCGGGCGGGGCCGTGCTCCGGCTCCAGGTCGGCGCCCATCGCGTCGAGCAGGGCGAGCGCGAGGTCGCGCAGGCTCGTCTCGGTCCCGCTGGCGACGTTGAACACCTCGTCGGTGAGGTCCGACTCCGCGGCCAGCAGGTTGGCCCGCGCGATGTCCCGGACGTGGACGAAGTCCATGGTCTGCGTTCCGTCGCCGAGGATCAGCGGCGGCTCGCCGCCCACGATGCGCTCCATCCAGCGGATGAGGACCTCGGTGTACAGGCCGTGGATGTCCATCCGGGGCCCGTAGACGTTGAAGTAGCGCAGCGCCACGTAGTCCAGCCCGTACATCGCGTGGAAACTGCGCAGGACGCCCTCGTTGAAGGCCTTCGCCGCCCCGTAGAACGTGTCGTTGTTGTAGGCGTGGTGGCGTTCGGTCGTCGGGAACGATTCGGCCAGGCCGTAGACCGAGGCCGACGAGGACGCGATCACCTTGCCCACTCCGGCCGCGGCCGCCGACTCCAGCACGTTGAACGTGCCGTCGACCATCACCTCGTTGGCCAGCCGGGGCTCCTCCGCGCACTGCGTGATGCGGATCGCCGCCAGGTGGAAGACCAGGTCGGCGCCCTCGGTGACCTTGCGGACCGTCGCCAGGTCGCGGATGTCGCCCTCGACGACCTCCACGACTCCGCTCGGCAGCGCCTGGGCCAGGTTGGCCATCCGCCCCCGCACGAAGTTGTCGAGCACGACGATCTCGCGTGCCCCGTTGTCGACCAGCAGGTCGACCAGGTTGGAACCGATGGTGCCCGCCCCGCCGGTCACCAGGATCTTCTTGCCTCGTACGCTGCTCAACGCTCTTCCCCCACAGATTCGGTCATCGTCTGGCCCACAACTGTCCGCACGCTCACCGGCCGGAACGCAGCCCGACGACCGCGCCGCGGAACTCCAGGCTCCGGGAGGCCGCCTCGAGGATGTCCAGCACCCGCAGGCCGGCCCGGCCGTCGGTCAGCGGCGCCCGGCGCTCGCGGATGGCCGCGGCGAACTCGTCGACCATGCTGCGCAGCGCCTCCTTCTCCCCGATCGCCGGCGCCACCATGGCGCCGGTCCGGTAGGAGATCTGCATGTCCCGGCGCTGGTCGACACCGATCTCCTGCGGCGTGGACAGCTCCACCCCGCGGTCGAAGACCGCCACGCGCTGCGCGGGGTTGAGGTCGTCCCAGATCAGGGTGCGCTTCGATCCGCCGACCATGGTGGTGCGCACCTTGGTGGGGGAGAGCCAGTTGACGTGCACGTGCGCGATGGCGCCCGTGTTGAGCTGCAGCGTCAGATAGGCGACGCAGGCCTGGCCGGCGCCTATCGGGTCGGCGCCGTGCGCGGCGACCGCGACCGGCTCGACGTGGTCGGGGAGGATGAAGTCGAGGATCGACAGGTCGTGCGGGGCGAGGTCCCACATGACGTCGATGTCCTTCTGGACGAGCCCGAGGTTGATCCGGACGGAGTCGACGTAGTGGATCTCGCCGAGCTCCCCGGAACGGACCTGGTCGCGGATGTGACTCACCGCGGGCGTGTAGCAGTAGGTGTGGTCGCACATCAGCGTCAGGCCGCGCTCCTCGGCCTCGGTCACCAGCCGCAGGCCGTCCGCGTACGTGGCGGCCAGCGGCTTCTCGACCAGGACGTGCTTGCCCGCGCGCAGCGCCGCCAGGGCGACGTCCAGGTGCGTGCCGGCGGGTGTGGCCACGGCGACGGCGTCCACGGCCGGGTCGGCGAGGACCGCCGCGTAGTCCGCGGTGGCGTTGACGGTGGAGTACGCGCCGAGCACCCGCTCGGCCCGCTCCACGTCGAGGTCGCAGAGGTGGCGGAGCCGGAACTTCGGGCTGGACTGGAAGTTGCGGACGAGGTTGGGCCCCCAGTAGCCGGCGCCGACCACGGCGACGCCCAGTGGCTCGGCCGGTCCCGCGGCGGGAGCACCGGTGTCCTTCACGGCGCCCTTCACGGCGTCCTTCGCAGTGTCCGTCACAGTGTTCGACGTCCCTTCGTGCACGTTGGCTGACGCATCGACAGTTCAGAGGCGTGGGTGGGGTGCGGGGGATCCGCGGGCACATCGCCGCAGCCGTGCGGCGGCCCGGCGCGGAGCGGTGTGCTCCCGGCGCGGTCCGGTGCCCGGCGTGCTGTCAGCCGATGGCGGGGCGTACGCCCGCCCGGAGCGGCGACCGCGGCGGCGAGGCCGTCCGCGACCAGCGGGATGCCCGGGTGATCTCCTGCCGAACGGCGTCGGCGGATGTCCGGACTCCCGCGTTCCACAACCTGTGACTCATGCGTGACCTGCTCAACGGTCATGCTCCCCCCACCACGGTGCTCTACGTACTCCGCCCGACCGCCGGCGACCCCGCGTTCGTGTCCGCCGTCCGTGCGGATGGCGGAAGTGCGGTGCGGGCACCGGTGGTTGGGCGTGAGTACGTGGGTCTTACACCTGACCGGACGATGACGGACCACCCGCTGCAACCTGCCCCCCGCAGCCGGAGTCCGTGCTGACCTGCTGTGACGAGTGCCGCCGTGTCGTCCCCACGACGGAACCCTGACGCGCGTGCGGTGCGACGGATCCGGTGAAGCACACCCGGGCCCGATGGAGCCACTGCTGCACCCAATCCACCCCAAGTTTCCCAGGATTGGCCGCAGCATTGCCGGAACCTGTCCGTCCGGGGTCACTTTGCCCGCCCAAACCGGTCCGCCGACGCTCAATCTAGACCACCGGACGCAGCCGGGGGGACAGTTGGGCGAAACACTCCGCACCCGTCGCGCTTGCGGTCATACTGCCCGGGTGACGAGCATCGTGATCCCGGCGCACAACGAGGGCCGGGTCATCGGCCGACTCCTCGACGCGCTCCTCGCGGAGTCCTGCGCCGACGAGTTCGACATCGTCGTGGTGTGCAACGGCTGTACGGACGACACCGCGCAGGTCGCGGCGCGCCGGGGCACCGACGTCCGGGTGGTCGAGATCGCGGAGCCCTCGAAGCACCGCGCGCTGCGGGTCGGCGACGAGCACGCGCGCGGCTTTCCGCGGCTGTACGTGGACGCCGACGTAGTGATCACGACCTCGGACGTCAGGGCGCTGGTCCAGTCGCTCGACGACTCGTCGACGATCCTGGCCACCGCTCCCGAACGCGACCTGCCGCTGGCCGGCTGCGCGTGGCGGGTCCGGGCCTACTACCGGGTCTGGCAGCGGCTGCCGGCCGTGCGCCAGGGACTGTTCGGCCGCGGCGTCATCGCGGTCTCCGAGGCGGGGCACGCCCGGATCGCGGCGCTGCCCCCGCTGATGGCCGACGATCTCGCGGCCTCGCTCGCCTTCGCCCCCGACGAGCGGCTCGTGGTCCACACGGCCCGGGTCGTCGTCCATCCGCCGCGCACCTGGTCCGACCTGATCAAGCGGCGGATCCGGGCGGCGACGTCGTCCGCCCAACTGGAGCACCACCAGCGGCAGGAGGGCGCCGGGAGCACCGGGGGCGCGGGGGAGGCGGCGGCCCCGCCGTCCGCCCGGACCGGCACGAAGGACCTGCTGGCGATCCTGCGCGCCGAACCCCGACTGGCCCCCGGCGTGGTGGTCTTCCTCTGGGCGGCCCTGGTGGCCCGGCGGGGGTCGCGGAAGGCCATCCGGTCGAAGGACTTCGGCACCTGGCTGCGGGACGAGAGCAGCCGGCAGGGCTGACCTGCCGTTAACGCCCGTTCCACCCCGCGTTCTCCGAGAAGCACCTCCGCCCTCACATACAGCCATTAAAGTGTCATTCGCACGTTCGAGCACCGGGTTCGCGTGCGAGTTCGCGTTCACGTAAGGGTTCGAGCACAGGGACGGCCTCGGCTGCGCCGGTCACTCCTCCGCCGATTCCGCCACCACGGCAACGGGAGCACCTGAGCATGTATCTCGCGGACCGCGCCGCCCCCGCCGAGGGGACCACCGCACCGGGCCGTACGCGCGGACGCCGCTTCGGGGTCTCCTCCGTGGTGTTCGCGCTGGGCGCGGTCAGCCTCATCACCGACATCTCCTCGGAGATGGTCACCGCGGTGCTGCCGCTGTACCTCGTGGTGGGACTCGGCCTCAGCCCGCTGGGCTTCGGCACCCTCGACGGCGTCTACAACGGCGTCAGCGCGCTGGTCCAGCTCACCGGCGGCCACCTCGCGGACCGGGTCCGCAACCACAAGCTCATCGCCGGGATCGGCTACGGACTGTCCGCGGTCTGCAAGCCGCTGCTGCTCCTCGTCCACAGCCTGGGGCCGCTGGGCGTGGTGCTCGCGCTGGAGCGCACCGGCAAGGGGCTGCGCACCGCGCCGCGCGACGCGATGATCTCCCTGTCCACGCCCGCGGAGTTCCAGGGCCGGGCCTTCGGCGTGCACCGGGCGATGGACACCACCGGCGCGGTGCTCGGCCCCGTCGCCGCCTTCCTGATCCTGCGCGCGGCGACCGACGGCTACGACGCCGTCTTCGGCGTCAGCGCCTGCGTTGCGGTGCTGGGCGTGCTGGTGCTGGTGCTGTTCGTCCCGGGGAAGACACGCACCGCGCGTGCCGTCCCGGGTGCCGCGAAGGACACGGACAGCACGGGCGACCCGGACATCAAGGACGCCGGGGACGGGCGTCCTGCCGGTGCCGGTGCCGGTGCCGATGTCGATGCTGATGCCGATGCCGATACGGTCGGGAAACGGCCCGTCGACATCCGCGAGGCGCTGCGGCTGCTGCGCCTGCCGCGGCTGCGCGGACTCGCCGCCTGCGCCGTGCTGCTCGGCCTGACCACCGTCAGCGACGCCTTCGTCTACCTGCTGCTGCAGCGCCGGACCGGCATCAGCGAGTACTGGTTCCCGCTGATGCCGCTCGGCACGGCCGCGGTGTTCCTGCTGCTGGCGGTGCCGGTCGGCACCCTGGCCGACCGGGTCGGGCGGCGGGTGGTCTTCCTCGTGGGGCACGCCCTGCTGCTCGTCGCGTACACCCTGCTGCTCTGGGCCCCCGACCTGCCGGCCCTGCCGTATCTCGTCCTCGCGCTGCACGGCATGTTCTACGCCGCGACCGACGGCGTGCTGCCGGCCGCGGTCTCCGCCATCGTCCCCGAGCAACTGCGCGCCAGTGGGCTGGCGTTGGTCGGAACCGGCCAGGCGCTGGCCCGATTCTGCTGCTCGATCGCGTTCGGCGCGGCCTGGACGGTCTGGGGGGACGCCCCGGCACTGGCCGGGTCCGCGGTGGGCCTGCTCGGCTGCGCCCTCGTCGCGGGCGTGGTGCTGCGGCCGTCCGGCGGCCGGCCATGAGCCCGCAGCGCGCCCCGACGCCCTCGGCATCCAGGGCCGCCCCTTCCGAACCGACACCCGCGAGGACTCCGATGACGCCCAGACGCCGCCTGCTCATCCTCGCCACGGCGGTGCTGCTCCTCGCGGGCCTGGGCATCGGGCTGGTCCTGCACGCCGCCGACCGGGCGGACCGGAAGAACCAGCCGCAGGCGGGCGGGCCCTCGGTCAGCTCCGGGAAGGTGGCGCTGACGCAGTCCGGGAAGGTCGCGTTCCTCAACGGCGCCCGCGGCCCGCACCTCACCGAGATGGCCACGGTGCCGGCCACCGAACCGGCGGCGGGACGCACCGCATCCGGCGTCAAGTGCCAGCGCTTCTACGCCGCGGCCGGCACGGGCGTCTGCCTGCAGTCCACCCCCGGCGCGCTCGCGCAGAACAACCGGGCCCTGATCCTGGACGCGAACCTGAAGACGCGGCGCAGCTTCCCGCTGGCCGGCACGCCCAGCCGCGCCCGGGTCTCACCCAGCGGCCATCTGGCCGCCTGGACCGTCTTCGTCGGCGGGGAGTCGTACGGCTCCGCGTTCTTCTCCACCCGCACCGCGATCCTGGACACCCGGACCTGGCAGCTCACGGCCAACCTGGAGGAGTTCAGCATCTCCCTGGAGGGCCGGAAGTACCACGCCGTGGACGTGAACTTCTGGGGCGTCACCTTCGCCGCGGACGACGACACCTTCTACGCCACGCTGGCGACCGGCGGCAAGACCTATCTCGTCAAGGGGTCCGTCTCCGGGCGCTCGGTCGCCACCGTGACGCAGAACGTCGAGTGCCCCTCGCTCTCCCCGGACGGCACCCGCATCGCGTTCAAGAAGCGCGCGCTGCGCGGGGCCGCGCTGTGGCGCGAGTACGTGCTGGACCTGCGCACGCTGCGCGAGACGCCGCTCGCCGAGCACCACAGCGTGGACGACCAGGCCACCTGGCTCGACGAGCGGACCGTCGCCTACGCGCTGCCCACGGAGGGAACGGTCGGGAGCACCGACCTGTGGACCGTTCCCGCCGACGGCACCGGCACGCCCCGCCTGCTGATCCACGGCGCCTCCTCCCCGGCCCCGCTGCAGGGCCCCGCCCCGGGGCGCCCGGTCGGGTGAAAACCGGGGCCACGCGCGGCCCGGTCTCGGCACCGCCGGCCGCGACCGGTGCTCCGATGGCTCGGACGGCGGGGAGCGGTCCACGGAAAGGTCCACGGAGCGGTCCACGCGCCGGCCTACCGGAGGGAGGACCGCGGGGTGTGCCACTACTGCGGCTGCCGCGAGATCCCGCTGATCAGGGACTTCATCGCGGAGCACGAGTCGGTGACCGACCACGCGGGCTCGGTGGTGCGCGCCCTGGACGCCGGCGAGCTGTCCGTCGCCCGCGCCCACCTCGACCTGATGGCTGCCGAGCTGCGCGACCACTGGCGCGGTGAGGAGGACGGCCTGTTCGCGGTGATGGCCCGGGACGAGGAGTACCGCGACTACATCGAGGCGCTCCAGGCCGAACACCGGGAGCTGGGCGCGCTGCTCGCCGCCGGTGATCTCGCCGACCTCCGCTACCGAACGCTCGTGCGCACGGCCATCGGTGAACTCGCGCTGCACATCAGCAAGGAGGAGGACGGCCTCTTCCCGGCGGCGCTCACGGCCCTCAGCGGCGAGGAGTGGAACGTCGCCATGGCGGCCTGGCGTGCGGCGCACGCCTGATCCGCCGCACCGCGACCGTGGCCGGGCGAGGTGTGCGGCAACCCTTGCCAGCCACCGCCAACTGTGCTGATATTCGAACCTGCTTGCAGTTACAGCGGGTGTCCTCACGAACACGCCGGGGCGAACGGGGAGCGCCCGTACGGCGCTTCAGCCCGCCCGGCCGCCCTCCCTCAAACGAGTGCCATGCCACAGGACTTCTTCGAACCGCGCCGGCCGGCCGACCGGGCGCGTCCGCCGGGCACGCCCGCGAGGTCCGAGCCGTCGCGCCGTGACCACGGCGGCTCCGGGTGGCCCGACGAAGTGATCCTCGCGGCCCCGCCGCACCTGCGGGCCCGCCTACCGGGGGAGCCCGCCGGACGGCCGCGGCCCCTGCGGGCCCGCCTGCGCGGCCTCCGCTCCGCCCTCCCCTCCGCGCCCTTCGTGCGCGCTCGCCCCCGGTCGGCACCGCGCCTTCCCGCCCGCGGCACCGGCAGTTCGGCGGGCCGCCGGTTCCTCGTCGGCGCCGCGGTGGCGGCCATCGTCGGGCTGATCTCGGCGGGGGTCGTGTTCGCCACGGTGAACAGCGACCCGGTCGGGGCGCGGCCGCGCGCGGTGCCCGTCCCGAACGGGCCGCCGGTGCTCCTCGACACCGGGCCGTCGTCCGACGTCCGTGCCGCGACCGCCCGGTGGATCATCAGCAACGTCGGCCCCGGCCATGTGGTCGCCTGCGACGCGGCCATGTGCGGCTCCCTCGCCGCGCTCGGTTTCCCCGCCTCCTCGACGGTGTGGGTCAAGGACAGCGCGCTGGAGCTGCAGAGCGCGGACGTCGCGGTCCTCACCTCGACGCTGCGGGCCCGCATGGGGTCCGCCCTCACGGCGGTGACGGCCGCGCAGCCGCTCGCCACGTTCGGCACCGGGTCCCGGGCGGTCACGATCCAGGCCGTCGCGCACGCCGGCCGGGCCTCCTACGAGCGGGCGTCGGCCGCCGACCTCGCCGACCGCAGACTCGCGGGCGCGGCACTCGCCGCCAACAGCCGCCTCACCTTCACCGGCGCGGCGCGCGCCCCGCTGGAGCGGGGCCTGGTCGACATGCGGATCTGCGCCCTGCTCGCGACCCTGAGCAGCGGGCACACCCTGACCGTGGTGTCCTTCGCCCCGGCCGCGCCGGGAGCCGGCGCCGGCGTCCCGCGCAACGGGGTGGAGATCTCCGTCATCGACACGGTCTCCGCGGCGGGCCCGGCGCAGCCGGCGGTCGCCCTGCGGACGCTGATCGCCGCCCAGCAGGCGCCCTACCGGCCGCTGCGGACGGAGACGCGAGCGGGGCCCGCCGCGGTGCTCAGCCTCCTGTACTCCCAGCCGGCGCCGGTCACCCAGCGGACCGACCCGGCGCCGTGACCACCTCCGATCACCGTCAGCCCGCCAGAAAGGCTTCCTCGTATGACGCTTTCCGTCCGCAGGCCCGCGGCCGTCCTGCTCTCCGCCGCGCTGTGCACCGCCGTGCTGGCCGGTCCCGCCGCCGCGACCGCGAACGCGGCCCCCGCCGGGTCGAGCGGCTGGCTGCGGCTCGCCCACTTCTCCCCGGGCGCTCCCGCCGTCGACGTCTACCTGTACCCGTTCGGCGGTTCGAAGGCCGCGCTGGTGCTCAAGAACGTCGCCTACGGTGACGCCTCGCCGTACGAGACGGTCGACGGCGGGCAGTACACGGTGGCGATGCGGGTGGCGGGCGCGGCGCCCTCCGTCGCCCCGGTGATCTCCACCACCGTGCGGGTCGAGCAGGGGAAGGCCTACACGGTGGCCGGCCTGGGCCCGGGGACCGCGCTCGAACTGCGGACCCTCGCCGACCAGCTCTCCGCCCCGCAGGACCGGGCCGGGATACGGGTGATCCAGGCGTCGCTGAACCAGCCCTCCGTCGCCGTGCAGGTCGCGGGCAACGACCCGAGCCCGCTGCGCTTCCCGACCTCGACCCCGTACAGCACGGTGCGGGCCGGGGCGACCGCCGTGAAGGTCACCGCGGGTACCGCCAGCGTCAGCCGCACGCTGCAATTGGCGGGGCGCAGCACCCACACGCTGGTGGTGCTGTCCTCGACGGGCGCCGCGCCGAAGCTGCTCGACCTGACCGACTCCAGCGGGCCCGCCACGCAGCCGGGCGGGGGCGTCGAGGCGGGGCTCGGCGGTCTCGGCGAGCCCGCCGCCACGACGTCCGCGGCGGAGGTGGCAGGCTGGGGCGCCGCCCTGGTCCTGGGGCTGGGCGCGGCCCTCTTCGCCGTGCGGCGTCTGCGGCGGACCTGAGCCCGATGGGACGCCACGCCAGGCCCCGCCCGCCGCACCGGGTCGCGCTCGGGGCGCTGGCCCTGCTCGGTGCGGCGTCGGCGGTCGGCGGCGCGGTGGGGCTCGGCCCGCACCTGACGCACGCCGACGCGTCCGCCGGCGGCGCCCGGACCGTCCGGACGGCCGCCCCGGCCCCTGATCCGTACCCTTCCGCCACGGCGCCGCCGGCCCCCACGTCGCTGTCCATCCCGGCCATCTCGGTGCGCACCTCGCTGGAGACCCTCGGCCTGTCGCCCACCGGAGCGCTCCAGGTACCGGTGCGCCCGGAGCGCGCGGGCTGGTTCGGCGGCGGCCCCGCCCCCGGGCAGATCGGCCCGGCGGTCCTGGTGGGCCACATCGACTCCCGCGACGGCCCCGCCGTCTTCGCCCGCCTGTCGTCCCTGCGCCCCGGCGACCTGATCACCGTGGGCCTCCACGACGGCAGCAGCGTCCGCTTCCGCGTGACGTCGATCCGGCGGTACGCCAAGAACCGCTTCCCCACCACCGAGGTCTACGGCCCGCGACCCACCCCGCAACTCCGCCTGATCACCTGCGCCGGCCCCTGGACCAACCACCACTACCCCGACAACACGGTGGCCTTCGCCGTCCTCGACAGCCCGGAGCGCGCCCTCCGGGTCACGAGCCCATCGGGTTGACGAAGGTGCCCGGGTGGGTGGCAGCGTCCTGGCGGGTGATGGAACCGCCCCAGGGCCACTTCAGGGAAAACGGGGTCTCCTCGTCGGGCGGGGTGATGCGGACCAGGGCGGGTTGGAAGGACTCGGCGGCGGGGAGCGTGGTGGGCAGCAGGGTGATGGAGAAGCTCGTGGTGTTGGAGGGCTTGAGCAGGATCTTGGTGGGGGCGATCGAGGAGCGGGTCAGCGACCACGTGCCGTCCGTGTCGCGGTCGCCGATGATGTCGACGCCCGGGAAGCCGATCAGCGAGCAGGTGTGGCGGCTGATGTTGGTGAAGTAGACCGAGGCGCGGGTCTGCTGCGTCGAGCCCATGTCCGGGGCGGCGCCGCCGGCCGCGTCGAAGCCCGCCTTGAGGTCGGCGGTGCGGCAGCGGGGGATCGACGCGAGGTCGACCACCGTGGACGTGGTGTCCGTGGTGGCGGCGGTGGTGTCGTCCTGTGCCGAGAGGCTGCCGGGCGTCTCGCCCGCCGCGGTGGGGGCGGGGGCGGTGGCCGACGGCGTGGCGGTCGGGGTGGGGGCGGGTTTCGGGGTGGCCCTGGCGGGGGCCGGGGTGTTCGGGGCGTGGTTGGGGACTCCGCTGGACCGTGCGCCCTCCACCGAGGACGAACACGCCACGGCGCCCGCGCTCAGGACTGCCATGGCCAGGATCGCCACCCCGTGGCGGGGCAGTCGGTTCAGCGATGCGGTCATGGGTCCCCAGCTCTCTGCGTGCGGCGCGGTGATCTCTCTGAGCGATCACGCGCGGGGCACGGGCCGCGGTTCCAGCGGAACGCGGCCTGCCGCTTCGTCCGTCACGGCGCCGGGTCCGCCGTCACCGTGCGCGCGGCGAGACGGCGCTCGTCGGGCCAGTGCACCGCGCGGGCCCAGGAGAGCTTCTCGAAGATCCGGATGAGGCGGGCGCTGGAGTCGAGTTGGCCGCGCAGGACACCGTGCCGGGCGGAGGTGGGGTCGGCGTGGTGCAGGTTGTGCCAGGACTCGCCGCCGGAGAGCACGGCCAGCCACCAGACGTTGCCCGAGCGGTCCCGGGACCGGAAGGGGCGGGCCCCGGCCACGTGGCAGATCGAGTTGACGGACCAGGTGACGTGGTGGAGCAGGCCGATGCGCACCAGCCCGGCCCAGAAGAACGCCGACCACGCGGCTCCGCTGTCCCAGGTGCCCGGCCCCCACAGGCCGCCCGCCACGGCCGGCAGGCCGAACGAGGCCAGCACGATCAGCGGCTGCCAGCGGGCGAGCCGGACCAGGTCGCGGTCGGCGAGCAGGTCGGGGACGTAGCGCGCCTGGTTCGTCTTCTCGTTGTTGAACGTCCACCCGACATGGGCCCACACCATGCCCTTGAGCAGCGCGCGCACCGAGGTGCCGAACCGCCAGGGGGAGTGCGGGTCGCCGGGCTGGTCCGCGAACTGGTGGTGGCGGCGGTGGTCGGCGCACCAGGTGATGACGTCGCCCTCGACCGCCATCATCCCCGCGACGGCGAGGGCGATCTTCAGCGGCCGGGCGGCGCGGAACGCCTTGTGGGTGAAGAGCCGGTGGTAGCCGACGGTGACGCCGTGCATGACGACGGCGTACATCACCGCGCCGATCACCACCTCGTGCCAGCCGATGCCCCAGCCCCACAGGACGACGACCGAGGCGATCACCGCGACGAAGGGGATGCCGGCGAAGACGCCCACGACCACCCGGTCGGAGGTGCCCATCCGCTCACCCCACGGTGGCTCGGAAGCGGGGGTGGGGCCGGCGGGCGCGCTGGGGTTCGGCTGAGTCATCGGGACCCTCCTTGACGCTGCGCTTCGGGCGCTGTGCGGTCGGGTGGGCGGCACCTTACTCACGGGTAAGCAGGGGTGCTACGCGGTGGCGGCGCAACCGGAAGGAGTCGCTCATCACCCGACTGACAACGCGGACCGGCGGCGTGGGGGCCGGCCGGCTCACCGCGGCCGGTTCACCGGGCCTGGCTCACCGCAACTGCTGCACCCGCAGTGCCAGTTCCATCTCGAAGCGCGCGTCGGGGTCCTGGAGCCGGTCGCCGAACAGCTCGTCGAGCTGGCGCAGCCGGTAGCGGACGGTCTGCGGGTGGATGCCGAGCCGCCCGGCCACCTCGTTGGCGTTGCGGCTGCACTGCAGCCAGCAGAGCAGGGTGTCGGCGAGGCGGGCCCGGTACGGCGGGCGCATCCGCTCCAGCGGGCCCAGATGGCGTTCGGCCAGCGCGTCCACCAGGGCCTCGTCCTGGAAGAGCAGCATGGTGGCGAGGTTCTCCGAGCAGCGTACGACCTCGCCGCCCGGCAGGACGTCCCGGCGGGCCAGGCTCAGCGCGTCCATCGCCCAGCGCAGCGATCTGGCGCCCTCCGTCAGGCCGACCGTGGGGCCGAGAGCCGCGCGGTGGCCCTGCAGCGCCGAGTCCACCGCCCGGGTCCGTCCGGGGCCGCCCGGGTCGGGGACGACGACGCAGCCGGGCCGCTGGTCGAAGCGGGCCAGGAAGTCGGGCGGCAGGATCGGGTAGAGGGTGTCCCGTTCCCAGTGGTGGTCCACGACGACCACGGCCAGCGAGGTGGGCACGGCCCAGTGGGCGGCGTGGGCGAGGTCGCGGATGGCCTCCTCGGTGGGCGGCTGTTCCGCGATCAGCATGTCGAACAGCCGCAGCCGGCGCCGCTGCAACTCGCCCGCCAGGTGCAACTGGGCCTCCGCGTACCCGGCGGAGGTGGCCGTGGCGATCTCGTCGATGTGGACGAGCGCGGCCTCGCCCAGCAGGCCGAGGACCTCGCGCGGCAGGACGTCGGCGTCGGCGAGGGTGACGATGCGGCGCCAGGAGATGCGGGCGGCGATGCGGAGCGCGCCCTGGAAGGAGTCGAGGCTGCGCCCCTCCCTGGCCTCGCCGCGGCCGATGCCGCGGTAGATCCCGATGACCTCCTGCGCGCTGATGCCCGGCGTGGACAGGCGGTCCAGCAGCAGGTTCAGGCCCAGCTCCACGCCGGTGTGGATGGTCTTGGTGTACGTGTCGTTCGTGGGGCGGTCGTACTCGGGGATCTCGGCCTGGATGGCGGTCACCACCTCCTTCCGGATCGCGTCCAGGAAGGGCCGGAGGTGGTGGGCGAGTTCCGGGGGGATCTGGCTGAACGGCTCATCGGCCAGTTCTAGGGTCTGTCGCACCGTGGCGGAGTTCCTTCCGCTGAGTGGCTCGAGTGATGCGACGGTACTCCCCAGTAGCCACTGCCGCCACGGTGCCTGACGGAGTATCAGACAGTGGCCGATTGTCACTTGTGTGACAACGAGCGCCCTGTGCGGCGGTGGCGCCGCGCGGCCCCGGCCCGGTGGCGCCGCGCGGCCCCGGCCCGGTGGCGCAGCGCCCAGAACGTCACCAGGGCGCCCCCCAGCACGCAGCCGGCGGCCAGGCGCAGCCCGGCCGCGTAGCCGTCGAGGAACGCGGTCCGCGGATCGGAGCCGGCGGCCAGTTCCGCTCGCCGGGTGTGCGTCAGGACGACGCCGACCAGCGCGATGCCGAAGACCCCGGAGATCTCCCGGGCCGCGCTGACCACCCCGGACGCCATGCCGTTGCGGGAGGGCGGCACCGCGGCCAGGGAGCGGATGGTCAGCGGCGTGGTGAGCGCGGAGCCCACGCCGATCAGCAGCAGGCCCGGCTGCAGACCGAGATAGCTGGTGCGCAGACCCGTCATCGACACCTGCACCAGACCCCACGCCACCAGCACCAGCCCGGCCGCGATCACCCGGTGCGCGCCCCAGCGCGCGCAGAGCCGCTCCGCGAACGGCGTCAGCGCCAGCAGCGCGAGCGCCAGCGGCAGGAAGGCGAGCCCGGCCCTGGTGGCGGAGAAGCCGAGCACCTGCTGCAGGTAGAGCGTGGTGAAGAAGAACACGCCGTTGACGCCGATGCCCCAGAGCACCTGCGCGGCCGTGCCGCCGCTGAGCAGCCGGTCGCGGAAGAGGCCCAGGTCGAGCAGTGGCGCCGCCGCGCGGACCTCCCGGGCGACGAACAGCCGGGCGGCCAGCGCCGCCGCGAACAGGCACTGCGGCACCGGCCACCGGGCGAAACCGTGCGCCCCGCCCTCCAGCAGCCCGTAGGCCAGCAGGTACAGCGCTGCCGCCGACAGCACGACGCCGGGCACGTCGAGCCGGCGCAGCGGCGACGGTCCCGGGCGGCGGACGGCGGCCGGGACGGCGCCGGCCAGCAGCAGTCCCAGCACGCCGAAGGGCACGTTCAGGAAGAACACCCAGCGCCAGCCCCAGTGCTCGGTGAGGAACCCGCCGAGCACCGGGCCCAGGGCCAGCGCGACGGCCAGCGCCCCGGTCCACAGTCCGACCGCGAGCGCCCGGCGTGCGGCGGGCAGATGGCCGGTGATCACCGCCAGTGTGGCGGGGATCACGAGCGCGGCCCCGACCCCCTGCACGGTCCTGGCCAGGATCAGCGTGCCGCCGTCCGTCGCGAGGCCGCCGGCCACCGAGGCCGCGGTGAACACCGTCAGCCCCGCGACCAGCACCGGGCGGCAGGAGAGCAGGTCGGCGAGCCGGCCGCCGGCCAGCAGCAGGGCGCCGAAGCTCAGCACGTAACTGGTGCCCACCCACTCCAGATCCTGCAGGTCCAGGCCCAACGCGCGCTGCACGGAGGGCAGGGCGACGTTGACGACGGTGTTGTCGAGCGTCGTGATGAACCCGGTCACCGCGATCCCCAGCATGATCGGCAGCGTCCTGACCCGGTCCACCGGCGGCTCCTTTCCGGGGGCGGGGAGCATCGATTCTGACGGCCCGTCTGCTCGGGGCCGTCCGACCTTAGCCTTCGCCCGTGCCGGCGGCCTTGTCATCGGAGTGACAGAACGCGGCGGGGCGGCTGTCACGCCCCGCTCTAGTGGCCCGCCACCCGGAAGCGGAACCTGATGCCCCCATGACGCTCGGAATTCCGGATCCCCCCTCCGGTAAGGAGAGCCGCGTATGACCCGCTTCGCCGAGTTCGAGTCCCGTCGCGCCCAGCTTCTGCGAGGAGGCTCACCAACGGCCGTGGCCCGTCAGCACAGCCGGGGCCGGCTCACCGCGCGGGAGCGCATCGACCTGCTGCTCGACCCCGGCTCCTTCACCGAGACCGACGCCTTCGTGCGGCACCGCTGCACCGCGTACGGCATGGACGCCTCACGTCCCGACGGCGACGGGGTCGTCACCGGCCACGGCACCGTCGACGACCGCCCGGTCGCGGTGTTCGCCCAGGACGCGACCGTGTTCGGCGGCAGCATGGGCGAGGCCTTCGGCGAGAAGGTCCTCAAGATCATGGACCACGCGCTGAAGGTCGGCTGCCCGGTCATCGGCCTCAACGACTCGGGCGGGGCGCGCATCCAGGAGGGGGTCGTCGCCCTCGCCCACTACGCGGAACTCGTCCACCGCAACGTCATGGTCTCCGGGGTGATCCCCCAACTGTCCATGATCCTGGGCCCGTGCGCGGGCGGCGCCGCGTACTCGCCGGCGCTCACCGACTTCACCGTCATGGTGAAGGACATCTCGCACATGTTCGTCACCGGTCCCGACGTGATCCACTCGGTGACGGGGGAGGAGACCACGGCCGAGGAACTGGGCGGCGCCCGCACCAGCTCCGTCGTCAGCGGCACCGCCCACTACCTCGCCCACGACGAGGCGGACGCCTTCGACTTCGTCCGCGGGCTGCTCTCCTACCTGCCCGCCAACAACCAGGAGGCGCCACCGCGCTACCGGCAGGAGTGCGAGCCCGGCATCACCGCGCGGGACCGGGAGCTCGACGAGATCGTCCCCGACAACCTGGGGCACGCCTACGACATGCGGGAGATCGTGCGGCGGGTGGTGGACGACGGCGAACTGCTGGAGATGCAGGAGCTGTTCGCGCCGAACATCATCTGCGCCTTCGGCCGTGTCGAGGGCTCGTCGGTCGGCATCGTCGCCAACCAGCCGCTGCACTCGGCCGGCGCCCTGGACATCGACGCCTCCGAGAAGGCCGCCAGGTTCGTGCGGTTCTGCGACGCCTTCGGCATCCCGATCCTGTCCTTCGTCGACGTCCCCGGGTACCTGTCCGGCGTCCGGCTGGAGCACGGCGGCATCGTCCGCCGGGGCGCCAAGCTGCTGTACGCGTACGCCGAGGCCACCGTCCCCGCCATCACCGTCGTCGTCCGCAAGGCCTACGGCGGCGGGTACGCCGTCATGGGGTCCAAGCACCTGGGCGCCGACCTCAACCTGGCGTGGCCGTCCGCGCAGATCGCCGTCATGGGAGCCCAGGGCGCGGTCGCCGTGCTGCACCGCAAGGAACTGCGCGAAGCCGAGGACCCGGAGCTGCTGCGCAAGCAGCTGACCACCGAGTACGAGAACGAGTACGCCACCCCGTACCTCGCCGCCGAGCGCGGCTACCTCGACGCCGTCATCCTCCCGCACGAGACCCGCGGCCGGATCGCCCGGGGGCTGCGCGCGCTGCACGGAAAGCACCGGCCCGTGCCGCAGCGCCACCACGGCAACATCCCCCTGTGACCGCCACCCGTTCCCGGGCGCCGCGGATCCCCCACCGCCGTCCCCGCTGACAGCGGCCCCCGCGCCCCCCACCCCTCTGGAGTGCCATGCCCCCCGCGCGCCCCCTCCCGCTGACCGAGTCGCTGCACCGCTGGTCCACCGAGCGCGGCACCCAGCGGGCCTTCACCTTCGTCGACTTCCCCACCCCGGACTCACCGGGCCGGCACCGCAGCCTGACCTGGAAGCGGCTCGACGAGCAGGCCCGCACGATCGCCCGGCGGCTGCGGGCCGACGTGGGGCCCGGCGAGCGGGCCGCGCTGATGCTGCCGCAGGGGCTGGGGTACGTGGCGGCCTTCCTCGGCTGCCTGTACGCCGGGGTGATCGCCGTCCCGCTGTTCAGCCCCGACCTGCCGGGGCACGCCGACCGGCTCGCCGCCGTGCTCGACGACTGCGAGCCGTCCTGCGTCCTGACCGACAGCGCGACCGCCCCCGTCATCGCGGCCTTCGCGGCCGAGCACGGGATCCCGCACGTGCCGGTGCTGCGCATCGACCGGCCGGCCGACACCGAGCCGCCGGACCCGGACCGGCCGCTGCCGGTCCCGGAACCGGACGACATCGCCTACCTCCAGTACACCTCGGGCTCCACCCGGGTCCCCGCCGGGGTGATGATCAGCCACGGCAACGTCGTCGCCAACGCCGCGCAGGCCGTCGCGGCGTTCGACGCGACGGCGGACGGCAACACCAGCGTCGGCTGGCTGCCGCTCTTCCACGACATGGGCCTGGTGCTGAGCGTCGCCGCGCCCGTCCTGGCGGGCCTGCCGTCGGTCCTCATGGACCCGGTCTCCTTCCTGGAGCGGCCGGTGCGCTGGCTGCGGCTGCTCGGTGCGTACCCGGGCACCATCAGCGCCGCCCCCAACTTCGCCTACGACTACTGCGCCACCCGCATCGACCAGGAGCAGGCCGCGCCGCTGCGGCTGGACCGCGTACACGTCATGATCAACGGCAGCGAACCGGTCCGGCCGGGCACCGTCGAGCGGTTCCAGCGCGCCTTCGGCCACGCCGGGCTGCCGCCCGAGGCGCACTGCCCTTCGTACGGGCTGGCCGAGGCCACCGTCTTCGTCACCGCCGACCCGCCCGCCGACCCGCCCCGGACGCTGGTCTGCGACCGCGAGGCGCTCGCGGCGGGGGAGCTCCGTCCGTGTGCGGACGACGACGCCCTGGCCACCGCGCTGGTCGGCTGCGGCATGCCGGTGGGGCAGGAGCTGCGCATCACGGACCCGGCGACGGGGCTGGTGCTGCCCGAGGACCGGATCGGGGAGATCCGGCTGCGCGGCCCCAACATCGGCCTGGGCTACTGGAAGCGCACCGGCCGCTCGCAGGCGTCGTTCGCCTCCCGCATCCCCGGCGAGGAGGGCGACTGGCTGCGCACCGGCGACCTCGGGGCCCTGCACGAGGGCCGGCTCCAGGTCACCGGACGGCTGAAGGACCTGCTGATCGTGGACGGCCGCAACCACTACCCGCAGGACCTGGAGGAGACCGTGCAGTCCTCGCTGGACTGCGTGCGCCGCGACCGGCTCGCCCTGTTCACCGTCGGCGGCGACGGCCGGCCGGAGGAGGTGGTCGCCGTCGCCGAGCACGTCCGCGACCTCGACGTCACCGCGGAGGTGGGCGCGGCGGCGGAACGGGCCGCCCGCGCCCGGATCTCCGCCCGGCACGGCGTACGGCTGGCCCGGCTGCTCCTCGTCCCGCCCGGCGCGGTGCCGCGCACCTCCAGCGGCAAGGTGTCCCGCTCCGCGTGCCGCGAGCGGTACCTGGCGGGCGCGTACGAGGGCGCCCACGAGGGCGCGTACGAAGGTCCCCACGAGGGTTCCAGCGCGGGTTCCCGTGAGAAGGAGGCGGCGGCCGGTGAGTGAAGGCACCGCCGGCGTGGGGGAGTCCGCGATGCGCCGCACGATCGTCTCGCGCCTCTCCCAGTGGTACGGGCTCGATCCGGCCGACATCGACGACGACCGGCCGTTCGCGGAACTCGGCATCACCTCGCGGGACGCGGTCGCGCTCACCGCGGAACTGCGCGCCCTCACCTCCGTCCACCTGCCCGCGACCCTGCTGTGGGAGGCGCCGACACTGGGCCGGCTGCTCGCCGTCGTCGAGGCCGCGGAGCGGGAGCCCGGCGCCGCGGCGCCCGCTCCCCGGCCTGCGCCGGACCGGCCGCCGCAGGCCGGGCCGCACGCGGTCGCCGTCATCGGCATCGGCTGCCGGCTCCCGGGCGGCATCACCTCCGCGGCCGGGTTCTGGGACCTGCTCAGCACGGGCGGCGCCGCGGTCGGCACGCTGCCCGACGGACGCTGGGCGCCCTTCCTCCCCGACGGCGCGCCGCCCGAGGGCATCAGCCGCCACGGCGCCTTCCTGCCCGACGTGGCCGGGTTCGACGCCGAGTTCTTCGGCATCTCCCCGCACGAGGCCACCCTCATGGACCCCCAGCAGCGCCTGCTGCTGGAGGTCGCCCGGGAGAGCCTGGACCACGCCGCCCTCCCCGCGCCCGCCCTGGCCGGGAGCAGTACCGGGGTGTTCATCGGGATCAGCGGCAACGAGTACGCCCAGCTCACCACCGCCGACCTGGACGCGGTCGACGCGTGGACCCCGCCGGGCGCCGCCCTGAGCATCGCGGCCAACCGCCTCTCGTACGCGCTGGACCTGCGCGGCCCCAGCCTCGCCGTCGACACCGCCTGCTCCTCGTCGCTGGTCGCGGTGCACCACGCCGTGCGCAGCCTGGCGTGCGGCGAGACCGACACGGCGCTGGCCGGCGGCGTGAACCTGCTGCTGTCGCCCGCGCTGACGCTGGCCTTCCAGCGGGCGGGCGCGCTCGCACCCGACGGGCGCTGCAAGACCTTCGACGCCGCGGCCGACGGCATGGTGCGCGGCGAGGGGTGCGCGGTCGTCGTCCTGCGGCGGCTGGCCGACGCGGAGCGGGACGGGAACCGCGTCCTCGCCGTCATCCGGTCGACGGCCGTGAACTCCGACGGCCGCTCCAACGGGCTGCTGGCCCCCAACCCCGAGGCCCAGCGGGCCCTGCTGGAGCAGGCGCACGCCGGCGAGGGCACCGAACTGGACTACGTCGAGGCGCACGGCACCGGCACCGCGCTCGGCGACCCGATCGAGGCGCACGCCCTGGGGGCCGTGCTCGGGCGGGGCCGCGCAGCGGACCAGCCGCTGCTCATCGGCTCGGCGAAGACCAACGTCGGCCACCTGGAGGCCGCGGCCGGGATCACCGGGCTGGTCAAGACGGTGCTGGCGCTGCACCACGACGAACTGCCGCCGCACCGCAACTACACCGCCCCCAACCCGCTCATCGACTTCGACGCGCTGGGGCTGCGGGTCGTCGACTCAGCCGAGCCCTGGCCGCGGTACTCGGGCCGGGCCACCGCGGGCGTCTCCGCCTTCGGGTTCGGCGGCACCAACGCGCACGTCGTGCTGGAGGAGTACCGTCCCGCGCCGCACCGGCGGGCGCCGGCGTCCGGGGGAGCGCCGTCGATCACCGTCCTGGACGCGCTGTCCGCCGCCCGGCTGCGCGAGGACGCGGCGGGGCTGGGCGACTGGCTGGCGTCGCCCGCGGCCCGGGGGACCGCGATGGAGGACGTGGCCCGCACGCTGCACGGCCGCACCGGCCGCGGCCGGTACCGGGCGGCGGTGGTCGCGGGCAGCCGCGAGGACGCCGCGCAGGCGTTCGCGTGCCTCGCCGCGGGCCGGCCCCATCCGGCGGTCGTCACGGGCGGCCCGGCCACCGAGACCGCCCGGCCCGTCTGGGTGTTCTCCGGCTACGGCTCCCAGTGGCCGGGCATGGCGCGCCGGCTGCTGGCGGCGGAGCCCGCGTTCGCCGAGGCCGTCGACGTACTGGAGCCGCTGCTGGCCGAGCACGCGGGCCTGTCGCTGCGCGCACTGCTGGAGCCTGGCGCGGAGCTGGCGTCGCCCTCGGTCGTCCAGCCTGTGCTGTACGCGCTGCAGGTGGCCCTGGCCGGGCTCTGGCGCGCGTACGGGATCGAACCGGCGGCCGTCATCGGCCACTCCATGGGCGAGGTCGCCGCGGCCGTGGTCGCGGGCGCGCTGGACACCGAGAGCGGGGCCCGCGTCATCGCGATCCGCTCCCGGCTGCTCGACGGCCTGTCGGGCGGGGCGATGGCCGTGGTGGACCGCTCCGCCGCGCAGATCCGGGCGCACGCCGTGACGTGGCCCAGCCTGCAGGTCGCCGTCCACTCGTCGCCCGGCCAGAGCGTCGTGACCGGCACGGCGGACGACATCGGCGCCCTGATCGCCCAGGTGGAGCGGGAGGGCGGCCTCGCCCGGTCGCTGGGGGTCGCGGCCGCCGGGCACTCCCCGCAGGTCGAGCCGCTGCTCGGCCCGATGGCCGAACAGCTCGGCGCGGTACGGCACGCCCGGCCGCGCGTCCCCTTCTACGGCACGGTCCTGGACTCGCCCCGCGAGGTGCCCGCCTTCGACACCGGGTACTGGGTGGCGGGGCTGCGCCGACCCGTGCGCTTCGCGCAGGCGGTCGCCGCCGCGGCGGCGGACGGGCACCGGCTGTTCGTCGAGGTCTCCCCGCACCCGACGCAACTGCACCCGCTCGCCGAGACGCTGCGCGCCTCGGACGCGGCGGACGCCACCTCGTTCGCGACGCTGCGCCGCAACGCCGACGACGCGTTCGCCTTCCGGCACGCCCTGGCGGGGCAGCTGGTCCGCGGGGTGGCGGTCGACGCCGACGCCCTGCACGGCGGCGGGCGGATCGTGGACGTGCCCAGCGCCGGCTGGCGGCACCGCCCCTACTGGGTGAAGGGGCGTCTCGCGGCACGGCGGCAGGCACCCGGAGCCGGACCCGTACCCGAAGCCGACACCGCACCCGAATCCCTCCCCGAACCCGTAGCACCGGCGGCCGGCCCCAGGACCGTCCTCGACCGGCTGCGGGAGCACGTCGCGCAGGTCATGGGGTACGCGCCGGAGCACATCGACCCGGCGACACCGCTGACCGAACTCGGCCTCGACTCCCTGATGGCCACCCGCATCCTGGCCGCCGTCGCCCGGGACTTCGGCACCGTCGTCGAACCGCGGCTGCTGCTGCGGGGCGGCACCGTCGCCGCGCTCGCCGCGTGGCTGGAGGCGCCGGACGAGGCCGGGCCGCCGTTCGCGGACGGCCCCACCGGGGTGCTGCCCCGGGACGCCGCCGAGCGACTGGTCGCCGGGGCCTGGCAGCACGTCGCGGGCGGCCCCCCGCCCGGCGCCGAGGACGACCTCGGCCTGCGGGAACTGCCGGAGCGGCAACTGGACCTGCTGGCCCGGGAAGTGTCCGAGCGTGCCGGGTGGCAGGTGCCGGCGGCGGAGCTGCTGGCGGGCCCGGCCACCGTCGCGGGCATCGCCGGGCTGCTGCGCCCGCGGCTGGAGGCCCCCGTCAGCGGTCCGCTGCGCGTCCTGCGGGAGGGCGGCGGCCGCCCCCCGCTGTTCCTGATCCACCCCGCGGGCGGCTCCACCGCCGTCTACCGCGCCCTCGTCCGGCGGCTCGGCGACGACCAGCCCTGCTACGGGCTGGAGCGGCTGCCCGGCCCGGACGCGGTGCCCGAGCGGGCGGCGGCCTACGCGCGGCTCGTCCGCGAGGTCCGCCCGCGGGGGCCGTGGCTGCTCGGCGGCTGGTCCTACGGCGGGGTGGTGGCCCAGGAGACGGCGCGGCTGCTGGCCGCCGACGGGAGCGTGCCCGCGCTGGTCCTGATCGACAGCGTGCTGCCGCTGCCGGTCCCCGAACTGCCGCCGATCGAGGAGGCCCGGCGCCGGTTCGCGGACTTCGCCGCGTACGTCGAGCGCACCTACGGCAGCCCGCTGCCGCTGCCGTACGACGAGCTGGCCGCGCTCGACGACGCCGGGCAGATCGAGCTGGTGGTCAAGGCGCTGGAGCAGGCGGCGGACCTGCCCGCCGCCGTGCTGGAACACCAGCGCACCTCCTACCTGGACCTGCGCAGCGGCGAGCGGCACACCCCGCTCCCGTACGCCGGCCGCACGCTGCTCTACCGGGCCACGCGCAGCGCGCCGCACACCGTCCAGGACGCCCGCTACACGCGCACCGACGAGGCGCTCGGCTGGGACGGGTCCTGCGCGGACCTGTCCGTCACACCCGTCGAGGGGGACCACCTCTCGCTGCTCGACCCGCCCGCGGTCGACGACCTCGCCGCGCTGCTCACCCGCGACCTCACACCGGACACGACAAGAGGGAACTGATGCACACACCGCGCCGTCGCCTTGCCTCCCGCGCCGCCGTCACCGCGGCGGCCGTCCTCGCGGCGACCGCCGCCCTGACCATCGGCCCCGCCGCCCCGGCCCCCGCCGCCGCCCCGGCGGCGGCCCCGGCCCGCACCGCCCTGGACGGCGCCTCCATCGTCTCCGAGACCTGGCTCGACGCCCGGACCGTCGACCTGCAGATCAACTCCCCGGCGGTCGGCGGCACCGTGGCGACCCGGCTGCTGCTGCCCACCGGCTGGTCGGCCCAGGCCACCCGTACCTGGCCGGTGCTGTACCTGCTCCAGGGCGCGCACGACGACTACACCTCCTGGACCCGCGAGACCGACATCGAGCAGTTCACCGCGGACAAGCAACTCATCGTCGCCATGCCGTCGTCGGGCCCCACCGGCATCCCCAGCACCTGGTGGAACTTCGGCTCCAACAAACCGGACTACGAGACCTTCCAGGTCACGGAGCTGGTCCAACTGCTGCAGCAGAACTACCGGGCCGGCGCGGCACGGGCCATCGGCGGGGTGTCCACCGGCGGCTGGGGCGCGGTCGCGTTCGCCGCCCGGCACGCCGGAACGTTCAGGGCGGCGGCCTCGTACAGCGGTGTCCTGCACACGACGCTGCCCGGGATGCCGGTCGTCGTGCAGCTCATCGTGAGCCGCGAGGGCCTGCTGCCGTGGGCGCTGTGGGGTTCGCCGATCTTCCAGAGCCCGCTGTGGAACGCGCAGAACCCGTACGCCCTTGCCTCGAAGCTGACCGGCACCAGCCTCTACCTCTCCTCCGGCACCGGCGTCGTCGGCGGCAACGGTGAGCTGAGCGCCGAGGCCCTGGAGACCACCCTGTGGCCGGCCTCGCAGGCCTTCGCCGCCCGCCTCAAGCAGCTCGGCATCCCCGCGCAGACCCACTTCTACCTCGGTGGCACGCACAGCTGGACCTACTGGCGCAACGAGTACAAGACGTCCTGGCCGCTCCTGTCGCAGGCGCTGGGACTGTGAACGCGGTGTGCTGAGCGCGGGTTTCAGGCGCGTCGCGGCTCCCAGCGGAACAGGCGGCGGGCGGCCAGCAGCACCCCGGCCGTCCACAGGGCGGTGACCAGCAGGGCGGGACCGGCGGACTGCCAGGTGTGCAGGAAGGAGAGATCGGCCAGCGGACCGCCGTTCCAGCTCTCGTGCCCGAAGGTCCGGCCGAACCAGGCGGTGCGCAGCGCCTGCACCACCGGGGTCAGCGGCAGGACGTGCGCCGGCCCCTGCAGCCAGGACGGGAGCGAGGACAGCGGGGTGGCGACGCCCGCGCCGAACATGCACAGCATGAGGACCGGCGTCGCCACCAGCGGCGACGTCTCGGCGCTCGGCGTCACCCCGGACAGCGCCACGGCGAGCAGGGCGAAGAGCAGGTAGCCCGCGGCCAGCGCGAGCAGCAGCAGCGCCGGGTCGGCGGGCAGCGGCGCGTGGAACAGCCCGACGGCGAGCGCGCCCAGCACCGCGGTCTGCAGCAGGACGACGATGCCGCTCGCGCCGATCTGCCCGGCGAAGACGGCGCTGGGCGGCACCTCCGTACCGCGCAGCCGCTTGAGCACCAGGTCGTCGCGGCGTGCGACGACCTGGTTGAGGAGGTTGACGAAGGACGTGACGAGCGCCAGCCCGATGAAGCCGACGGTGACGTAGCCGGCCGCGCCGACCCCGCCGATCTCCTTGTCGCGCAGCGGGGCCGCGACGAACAGGTCCAGCAGGACGGGGAGCAGGAAGCCGATGAAGGTGGAGCGGCGGTTGCGCCAGAACACCTTCCAGGACAGCAGGAGCTGGCCGTGGGCGTAGCGGGTCCAGGTCATCGGGCCACCGCCTTGCCGCGGGCCGCGGGCCGGACGGCGCCGTGGCCGCAAGCAGCGTCCGGTCCGCCGGCCGCCAGGGCGAGGAAGACGTCCTCCAGCGAGGCCTGCCGCACCTCGATGCCGTCGAGTTCGACACCGCGCGCGCCGGCCCACGCGTGCAGCGCGGCCAGCGCGGGCGCCGTCCGCGCCACCGCGTAGGAGACCGCGGCACCCCGGACGGCCAGGTCGGCGCCGGGAAGGCCCGGCAGGTCGGCGGCGGCGGTGCCGGGCGGCAGCGGGAAGGTGATGCGGCTGCGCTGCCCGGACAGCACCTCGGCGACGGTGCCGGCGGCCGTGACGCGGCCCGCGTCCATGATGGCGACGCGGTCGGCCAGCTGCTGGGCCTCCTCCAGGTAGTGCGTGGTCAGCACCACGGTGGTGCCGGCCGCGCGCAGGTCCCTGACGAGCTGCCAGGTGGTGCGGCGCGCCTCGGGGTCCATGCCCGTGGTGGGCTCGTCGAGGAAGAGCAGTTCGGGGTCGTTGAGCACGGCGAGCGCGAGGTCCAGCCGGCGGCGCTCGCCGCCCGAGAGCTGGCCGACGCGGGTGCCCGCCTTGGCGTCGAGCCGCACCTGCCCGAGGACGTCGGCGGTGGCGCGGGCCCGCCCGGTGAAGCGGCGCCAGGCGTCGACCGTCTCCCGGACGGTCAACTCCTGGAAGAACCCGCCCTCCTGGAGCATCACCCCGGTCCTGCGGCGCAGCGCGGGCCCGTCCGCGTAGGGATCCAGGCCCAGCACCCGTACGGAACCCGAGGTGGGGGGCCGGTAGCCCTCGACCACCTCGAGGGTCGTGGTCTTGCCGGCGCCGTTGGTCCCGAGCAGCGCGAACAGCTCTCCGCGGCGGACGGTGAAGGAGACTCCGCGTACCGCCTCGTAATCCCCGTAGGACTGCCGCAATTCCGCGACTTCTATGACTTCAGGAATTTCTTTCATAGGCACATGGTGCGCGGAAAGGGAGAGGCTCCGCAAGGGGCCCTACGTTCTCCGAACTCCTCTGAGCTGCAGGTTTGGTGACCATGTAAAACGTCATAAGAAAGCGGTATGACATTTTGCAGGCGGTGTTCCTGACATTCTCCACTGATGTGCCGGCGGCCCCCTGATGCATATTTCTCTCATCGCCGGAAGCGGCCGGGAAAACCGGAAGCCGAAGGGGACGAGGGAAACGGCGGACCGGCCCACCCGGGTTCGGCGCCGTGCATCGAGAGGAGTCGGCCATGGCTGACAACAAGGACATCACCGAGACCGCCGCTGTCGCCGAGACCGAGCAGTTCGACATCGAGGTCGAGGAGCTGGACACCGTCTCCGGCGGCATCAGCGTCAGCTCGCTGCTCTCGGCGGCCTGCCCGGTCTCGTCCTTCAGCTCGGTCTCCAACTGACCTCACGGTCACCGGTTGGCAAGGCCTCCGAGCCTGACGCAGTAGCGGCCGACTGAGGCCGGGCCGGCGGGCGTCACCGCTCCGCCGGCCCGCCACGGCCGCGGGAATCCGCGCCTCGGTGGGACCCACACGGTCCCACCGGGGCGCCCCTCTTCCGCCCGGCCAAGAACCCGCCGGACAAGAACCCCCAGCCAAGAACCTCCCGACCCAAGCACTCCCCGACCCACGGACCGACAAGGAGAACCGGGCATGGAAGGCCTCCGCCACCAGCTCACGCGGTTCATCCAGGACCCGGCCGCGCGACGCGACCCCGCCGGGCTCTACCGGCGGCTGCTGACCGAGGCCCCGGTACTCGACCTGGGACGCGTGCACGTCATCTCCGGCTACGAGGAGATCGTCACCGTCCTCATGCACCCCGGAACCGCGGTGGACCCCGCCGCGATCGGGCTCGACCGCCCCGGCTCCTCCGCACTGGCCCAGGTACTCGCCCGCACGCTGCCGATGCGGGACGGCGCCGACCACACCCGGCTCAAGCGGCTCGCCACCGCCGCGTTCAGCGCCCGCCGGCTCGCCGAGATCCGCGCCAGGATCGAGACCACCACCGAGGAACTGCTCGCGCCCCTGCTGGCGGCCGGCTCCTTCGACCTGGTCGCCGACCTGGCCGTACCGCTGCCGGTCGCGGTCTCCTGCGCGATCCTCGACGTGCCGCCGCAGGAGCGCGAGCGGGTGACCGGCTGGGCCGGACTCGTCGCCCGCTCCCTCCTCGACCCCTTCGCCGGAGCGGAGCGGACCGCCGCGCTCGACGCCGAGTTCGAGGGGTTCCGCGCGTGGGTCGAGGAGCTGTGCGCGGCCCGCGCGGCGCGCCCCGGCAACGACCTCATCAGCCGCCTCGTCCAGGCCAGGGACGCGGGCCGGCTGGACGACGAGGACCTGCTCGCCTTCGTCGTCATGCTCTTCGCCAACGGGCTCGAGACCCTCACCTCCGGTCTCGCGGTCGCCGCCTGGCAACTGCTGCGCAACCCCGAGCTCGCCGCCGGGATCCGCGCCGCGCCGCACACCGCCGAGGCCGTCTTCGACGAGTGCCAGCGGCTGGGCAGCCCGGTCCGGGCCAGCGCCCGCGGCCTCGGCGGGGACGTCCGGGTCGGGGACACCCTGCTGCCCGCAGGACGGGTGGTACTGCTGCTGTACGCGGCGGCCAACCGCGATCCGCGCCGCTTCCCCGACCCCGACCGATTCGACCCGGCCCGGGCGGAGCGCCGACACCTGGCCTTCGGACACGGGCCGCACCACTGCCTGGGCGCTCCGCTGTCGCTGATGGCCGGCGGAACGGTCCTGGCCCTGCTCGCCGCGGCGGGCGCCGAGCGGGAACTGAGCACCCCGCTCGACGAGGACACCGCCCGGTGGAGCGAGCAGTTCGTCTTCGGCGGGCTGCGCGAACTGCCCGTCGAGGCCCGGCAGCTCACCGCCCTCGGCGCGGGGGTGTGACGGCCATGACGACCACGACCACCGCCACCACACCCGCCGCCGTCCCCGACGGAGAACCGCCCGCGCGAGCGGAGCGAACGGGTCCGTCCCCCCGGGCGGTGACGATCGCCGCGGCGGCGGCCGCCGCCCAGCTCGAACCGGGCCTCGACCGCCCGGTCCGGGTCATCGGCAGCCGGCTCGGCGCCGCGCTCGTCGCGCTGCTCCTGGCCCTGGGGGCGGGCGGCGCCTGGGCGGCCTGGGGATCGCTCCCCAACACCCTGTCGCTGCCCGGCGTGCTGGCCCACGGGGCCGCGCCGGTCCTCGCCCGCGCCGACACCGCCGGCACCGTGCTCGACCTGCGGGTCCGCCCGGGGGACCGGGTCATCCGCGGGCAGCTGCTCGCGCTGCTGCGCACTCCGGCCGCCGGCCCGGCCGGCACCGTGGAGCTCCGCTCCCCGGCCGACGGCACGGTGGCGCGGGTGCTGACCGCGCCCGGCGGCACCCTGACGGCGGGCGCGGCGCTGCTCGCCCTCGATCCGGCCGGCGAACCGGCCACGTTGCGGCTCTACACCGGTTCCGCCCGGGACCTGGCACGGCTGCGACCCGGTCAGTCCGTCCTGCTGCCGCTGCCGTCCGGCACGGTGCGCGCCCGCATCACCGCCGTCGACCCGTATCCCGCCCGCGCCGACGCGCTCGACGCCGTGCTGCCGCTCGGCGGGGACGCCCTGGGGACGGGCGCCGACCGGGTCTGGACGATCACCGCCGTGCCGGACGCCGCGTCCGCCGCCGCGCTGCCCGCGACGTACGGCCCGGTGTCGGTGGACGCCTCCGTCGACCTCGGATCGCGCCGGCCCTACCAGGTCGTCCTGGGTGCGGGGGCCGGCGCATGAGCCTCGACACCCGCACCGCGGAGCAGCAGCGGGACCGGCCGCCGGCCGCCCCCGTGAGCCCCGCCCCCGAACCGAAGGCCGGCCGCACGCCCCGCCGGCGCCGCCACCTGCGCACGCCCGTCGTCCCGCAGATGGAGGAGCAGGACTGCGGGGCCGCCTGCCTCGCGATCGTGCTCGGCGCCTTCGGCCGCCGCACGACCCTGCACGAGGCGTCGCGCTCCTGCGGGGTCTCCCGCGACGGCGTGAGCGCCGCCGCGGTGGCCCGCGCCGCCGGCCGCTACGGCCTGGTGGCCCGCGGCCGCCGGGTGGTGCGCGGCGAGGACCGGCTGCTGGGCCTGGGGGCCGTGCCGGTGCCCTCGATGGTGCTCGTCACCGGACCGCACTTCGCGGTCTTCGAGGGCATCAAGCGCGGCCGGGTCCGCGTCAACGACCCCTCCCTGGGCAGCCATTCGGCGACCCCCGCGGAGTTCTGGGACTCCTTCGCGGGCATCGCGGTCGGCTTCGAGCCCGGTCCCGACTTCGAACGCGGCGGCGCCCGCTTCCCGTTCCTGCGCGGGCTGCTGTCCCGTGTGCGGCCCTACGGGTTCGCGCTGCTGATCGCCGTGCTGGTCGCGGTGGTGCTCACCGTTCCCGCGATGGCCGCCGCGTTCCTGCTGCGGGCCTACCTCACCTCGGTGACGATCGGCGGCACCGGCGCCTGGGCGACCCCCCTGGTGCTGGCCACCGGCGGTGCGGCCGCCGCGGTGCTGCTCGGCACCTGGCTGCAGCAGAGCGTCGTCAACCGGGTGCTGGCGCACATGGCGGCCCGCACCTCGACCGGGTTCCTGTGGCGCATGCTGCGGCTGCCCGGAGCGTTCTTCCACCGCAGGCAGCTCGGCGGCCTGGTCACCCGGGTGCAGATCAACGACGGGCTCGCGGCCCTGCTGTCGTACCGGGCCGCCGGAGCGGCGGCTGCCGCCGCCACCGCGGCCGCGCACCTGGCCGCCCTGATCTGGCTGCAACCCCGCCTCGCCCTGGTGCCGGTGGCGGTGGCCGTCATCGACGTGGCGGCCCTGAAGCTCGCCGACCGGCGGCGCGGCGGGATGCTGCACCAGCTCCACTCCGAGCAGCACAAGCGCGACGGGGTCGCCTTCGCCGGGATCTCCGCCATCGAGACGCTGAAGGCGGAGGGGGCCGAGGACTCGTTCTTCCGCTCCTGGTCCGGCTGGCAGGCGCGGGCCATGGACACCGCGCAGAGCGTCGCCACCGCCGTCCTCGTACCGCTCTCGCTGCCGACCGCGCTCACCACGGCGGGCACCGCGGCCGTCGTGGTGGCCGGGACCGCGCTGCTGATCGACGGCGGGGTGACCGTCGGCACCCTGCTGGCCTTCCTGCTGCTGCTCAACGGGTTCCTGCTGCCGGTCACCCAACTGGTGGGCACCGGCTCGGAGCTGACGATGGCGCGGGCGCAGTCCGCGCTCCTCGACGACGTCGAGCTCTCCGAGCCCGACCCCTACCTGACGGCCGTCCTGGAGCCCGTGGACGGCGCGTCGGGGCCGGTCGCGCTCAGCGGTCTGCTGGAGCTGCGGGACGTGTCCTTCGGGTACGACCCCAACCGGCCGGCCACGCTGGAGGGCGTCTCGCTGACGGTGCGGCCGGGGGAGTGGGTCGCGGTCGTCGGATCGAGCGGCAGCGGGAAGTCCACGCTGGCCCGGCTCGCCGCCGGGGTGCTGCGGCCCTGGACCGGCGAGGTGCTGCTGGACGGCGTGCCGCGCGAGTCGCTGCCCCGCGCGGTGGTGACCAGCCAGGTCGCCTACGTGGAGCAGCGGCTGCGGCTCTTCGAGGGCACCATGCGCGACAACCTCACACTGTGGAACCCGGCGGCCGACGAGGGCGCCCTGCACCGGGCGCTGGCCGACGCCGAGGCCGCCGACCTGGTCCGCGGACGCGGCGGCCTGGACGCCGGCCGGGTCGAGGAGGACGCGCGGAATTTGTCCGGCGGCGAGCGGCAGCGGCTGGAGCTGGCCCGCGCGCTGGCCCTCGACCCGCCGCTGCTGGTGCTGGACGAGGCGACCTCCGCGCTGGACGCCCGCACCGAGGCGCAGGTCAACGCGCACCTCCGGCGGCGCGGCACCGCCTGCCTGGTGCTCGCGCACCGGCTGAGCACCGTGCGGTCGGCCGACCGGGTGGTGGTCCTGGAAGGCGGGCGCGTCGTCCAGCAGGGCACCCCGGCGGAACTGGCCGCGGTACCGGGCCGCTACCGGACGCTGCTGTCCGAGGCCGCCGGCCAGGACCGGACACCCTCCCCGAACCGCACCGCTCAGGAGCAGTCATGACGCCCACTCAGCAGGCCGAGCGCGGGCGGACCGCCGCCGCGACGGCCGCACTGGACGCGACGGCGGCGGCCAACCGCGCGACCCTGGCCGCCGCGCTCGACGGGCTCGCCCCGGGCGGGACCCGTCCGGGCCGGGCGGTCCGCACCGCGGCCGTCCCGCCGTCGGACCCCGCCGCCCACGCGCTCGCGGTGCTCGCGGCCCTCGCCCCCGCCCTGGGGATCGCGGTGCCGGCCGAACTGCCCGCCGCGGTGCGCACGGCCCGCGACCCGCTGGTCGCGCTGCTGCGCCGGCTGGGGGTGCGCTGGCGGCAGGTCACCCTGCCGGCGGACGCGGACGGTCACGGCGATCCCGGCGGCACCGCCGGAGCGATGATCGCCTTCGCCTCCGACGACGGCCGCCCGCTCGCCCTCGTGCCGCGCGGCCGCGGCCACCTGCTGCACGACCCGGCGGCGGAGCACGGCGGCCGGGGGCGCCGCCACCCGGCGCCCGCCTGCGCCCGCCAGGCGCTGCTGCTCTACCGGCCGCTGCCGCCCGGCACCCCGACCCCCGGCTCGCTGCTGCGCTTCGCGCTCGGCGCCCCCGGCACCCGGTGCGACCTGGCGGTGCTGGCCGGCGCCGGGCTGCTCACCGCCGTGCTGACACTGCTCGTGCCGCTCAGCGCCGGGCTGCTCGTGCCGCGCCTGCTGGCCGCCGGGCAGCACCCGCTGCGCTGGCTGGCGCTGCTGCTGGGCGCGGCCTCGGCGGCCGGGCTGCTGCTCCTGCTGGTCCGCAACACCGCCGCCGTACGGCTGACGGGGCGCATCCAGGCGGCGCTGGAGCCGGCCGTCTGGGACCGGCTGCTCACCCAGGACGCCCGCTTCTTCCGGGACTTCTCCACCGGCGACCTCGTGCACCGGGCCAACGCGGTGGCCGAGGCGCGCCAGGCCCTGTCGGAGGTGCTGGTCTCCGCGGTGCTGGGAGCGTTCTTCTCCCTGTCGGGACTCCTCCTGCTGCTCACCGTGGACCTGCGGCTCGGCGGCGTGCTGCTGGTGGCCGCGATCGCCGCCGTCACCGTCCTGCTCCTGCTGGGACGGCGCCGGCAGCGCCACGAGTCCGAGGTGTACGCGCTGCACGGCCGGCTGCACGGCGTGCTCTACGGGCTGCTGCTGGGCATCGACAAGCTCCAGACGGCGGGCCGCGAGATCCAGGCCTTCGCCCGCTGGGCCGGCCCCTTCGCCCGGCAGAAGCACGCGGACGCCGCCGCCATGCGCGCCGACGCCGCCTCGGGCGCCGTCACCGCCGCCCTGCAACCGCTGCTGCTGGCGGTGCTGCTGGCCGCGGCCGCCGCCGGAGGCACCGGGAGCGTGTCCGCCGGGCACCTGATGGCGGCCGGGATCGCGGCCGGCCAGGTGGCGCTGGCGCTGGGCCAGCTGACCCACGCCGCGGCCACCGCGTACGGCATCGCACCGGTGCTCGACCGGCTGCGGCCGGTGCTCGCGGCGCCCGCCGTCCCCGACTCCGGGCCGCACCGCCGCGACCCCGGCGTGCTGGGCGGCGCGGTCGCCCTCGACGAGGTGACCTTCCGCTACCCGGGCGCGGCGGTGCCGGCCCTGGACCGGGTCAGCCTGCGGGCCGACGCGGGCGAGTTCGTCGCGGTCGTCGGACCGTCCGGCGCCGGGAAGTCGACCCTGATCCGGCTGATCCTGGGCTTCGACACCCCCGAGTCCGGCACCGTGCGCCACGACGGGCAGGACCTCGCCGCCCTCGACCTGCGCCTGGTGCGCGGCCAGTTGGGCACCGTCCTGCAGAACGGGCGGACGCTGCGCGGCAACCTGCTGGAGAACCTGGCGGGCACCGACCCCGACGTCACCGAGGACGACGTCTGGGCGGCGGCCGAGCAGGCCGGCATCGCCGCCGAACTGCGGGCCCTGCCGCTCGGCCTGGGCACCCGCATCGGGGAGGACGCCCAGGGGTTCTCGGGCGGCCAGATCCAGCGGATCCTGCTCGCCCGCGCGCTGGTCCGGCGTCCCGCCGTGCTCCTCCTCGACGAGGCGACCTCCGCCCTCGACAACGCCACCCAGGCCCACGTCGCCGACGCCGTGGCCGCCCTCGCCACCACCCGCGTCGTCATCGCCCACCGGCTCAGCACCATCCGCCGGGCCGACCGCATCCACGTCCTGGACGCCGGGCGGGTCGCCGCCTCGGGGACCTACGACGAACTGCTCGACCACGACCCGCTGTTCACCCGCCTCGTCCGACCCCAGGAGATCTGAGATGACGCTCGACCTGCAGGCCTGGCTCACCACCCCCGCCGTGCCGGGAACGGCCACCGGGTCCCCGGCGGGCGACGGCACGCTGCTGCCGGGCGTCCCGCGCGGCGACGACCGGCTGCGTGCCGTGATCGCCCTGGCCGCGTCCTTCCCCGAACGCAGCGCCGCCTCGGCGACCGCCGCCCCGCTTCCGGACGGCGGCAGACCACCGGTCTTCACCGCGGCCGAGGACGAGCAGCACAGCCGCTCCACGGCCGTGGCCGGCTGGCTGCGGCGGGCGGCGGGCGACCCGGCGGCGGCCGGGGTGCTGCTGGACCACCTGGCGGCCACCGGCCGGGAACTCGGCGACGGGCTGCGGCCGGTGGTCCTGCGCGACCCGTCCGTCGTCCCGGACTGGGCGCACGCCCTCCTCGGCTTCCTGCACGCCCAGCCCGCCGCCCCCACCGCGGAGACCACCGCGGCGGGCGCCATCACCGCCTCGTTCCGCACCGCCGCCGGCGCCCTGCTGCCCTACGACGCGACGGGCCCCGCGGACACCGCGTCCGTGCTCGGCGTGCGGGTGCTCGACTCCGCGCGGGCCGACCTCGCCGAGACCCTGGTGCGGCGGCTGACCGAGGCGCTGGACCTGCCGATGCGCTACGAGGTCCAGTCGTCGTCCGCGCACCCCGGCGGCGGCGACTGGGACGCGCAGGGCGGACCCGACGCGTCGCAGGAGGGGTGGCTGGCCCGGCTGGAGCGGCTGCCCGCGCTCGCCTTCCTCGTCGGCACCGCCTGCCGGCACTGGCAGCACGTCTACACCGAGATGTTCGCCCGGCTCGCCTCCGACCGGCAGCTGCTGCGCACCCGCATGTGGGACGGCGCGGACCCGGGCGCGCTGGCCGCGGTGCACGGCGACGCGGGCGACCGCCACGCGGGCGGCCGGTCGGTGGCCCTGCTGCACTTCGCGGACGGGCAGGGGGTGGTCTACAAGCCGAAGGACCTGCGGCACGCCACCGCCTACATGGACCTGGTGCGCGACCTCAACGCCGCGGGCCTGTCGCCCGCGCTGCACGTCCGCACCGTGCTGGTGCGCAGCGACCGCAGCGCGCCCGACGACACCGCCGCGACCGGCCCGGCCGCCGACCCGGTCACCGAGCACGCGCCGGACCACGGCGACGCCTACGGCTGGGAGGAGCTCGTCCCCGCCCTGCCGTGCGCCGACCGCGACGGCTTCGCCCGCTTCTACCGCCGGCTCGGGATGACCGTCCGCCTGGTGCAGCTGCTCGAAGGCCGCGACCTGTGGTCCGACAACCTGCTGGCGAGCGGCGAGTACCCGGTCATCACCGACCTGGAGTGCCTGCTCTACCCGCGGGTGCAGACCCCGCCGGCGCTGCCCGCCGGGCAAGGCGGGCTGCTGGACGTCCTGGAGTCGACCGTCGTGCGCACGGCGATGGCCGTGCAGCCGTGGGTGCCGTCCAAGGACCGCCCGGTGGTCGACATCGGCTGCCTGTCGCGCGCCGACGACCTGGAGATCGAGCCCGGCAAGCCGGCGCTGCCGCTGCCGCCGTACCGGCCGGTGCACGACGGCGAGAAGGCCGACCCGTGGGAGTACACGGACGAGGTCGTCGCGGGCTACCGCGACATGCACCGCACGCTGGCCGGGATGCGGGAGCGGCTGGCGTCGTCCGACGGCCCGCTGGCCGGCTTCAAGGGCGTGTGGGTGCGCTACATCTGGCGGCACACCTGGGACGGCTACAAGATCCTGCGGACCTCGACGAGCCCGCTGGCGCTGTCCGACGGCGCCACCCGCGAGACGGTGATCGCCGGCGCGCTGCGCGGCGCGGTGGCCGCCCGGGCGGGCGACAGCGCGCGCGGCGACCTGCTGGAGGTGGTGCTCAGCGAACTCGACTCCTACCGCGTCCTGGACATCCCCTTCTTCCGCTCGCTGACCACCTCGTCCTCGGTGTTCACCGCCCAGGGCCACGAGATCCCCGGCCACTTCCAGAGCACCGCCTGGGACCGGCTGCACGCCCGGATCACCGAACTCGACCGCTTCGACCTGGACCTGCACACCGCGGTGCTGTCCGGCTGCGTCGACGCGGCCCGCTCCGGCACCCAGCTCCCCGCCCGCCCGGCCGCCCCCCGCCCCCAGGCCCCGCTCACCGTGCCCACCTCCGGCGAACTGCTCGACCACGCCGTCCGGCTGGGCGACCGGATGCTCGCCGACCGGCAGCGCACCGCCGCGGGCGGCGGCTGGATCGGGCTGAGCTGGTACCCGGCGACCGGGCTGCGCCAGGTCGAGGTGCTCAGCGGGGTCGACCTCGTCACCAGCGGCGTCGGCGTGGCGCTCTTCCTCGCCGAGCTCTGGTCGGCGACCGGCTCACCGCGCTTCCGGCAGGCGGCGCACGAGACGCTGTGGGCCGCGGCCGCGCTCATCGACCCCCGCCACCCGGCCTCCTTCGGCTTCGCCCGCGACACCCGGCTGGCCTCGGGCGTCCCGGTGCCCGGCGGGCTCGCCGGACCCGGCTCCCTCATCCACGCCCTGGCCCGCGGCGCCGAGACCCTGGCCGAGCCCGCCTTCCTGGACGTGGCGCGGGCGCTGGTACCCGGGGCGGCGGCCCTCGCGGCGGCGCCCGCCGGCCGGTCCTCGGCTCGGGACGCCGACCGGCTCCCGTACCAGGACGGTCCGTTGGGGACGGCCGGACTGCTGCTGAACCTGCTGCGGCTGCGCCGCGCCACCGGCACGGGGGCCGCCACCGACGCCGACGCGGCCATCCGCGACCTCGCGGAAGCCGCCCGGCAGGCCCTGGCGGCCGGCGCCCCGACCGGCCGCCGCACCAGCCCGGCGACCTTCCTCGACCTGGTGCCGACCGGCGCCGACAGCATCGCCGCGGCCCTCGCCCGTACCGTCGCCGAGGCGCCCGGCCTGCTGGCGGACCCCGACGGAGCCCGCGCCCTGCTGCGCGCGCACCGGTTCACCACGACCGACCGCGGCGGGCGGCTGGCCTGCCTGGACACCGCCGTCTCGCTGGGCACCGGCGCCGTCCACCCCGGCGACCTCGCCGGGCTCACCCCGCCCGTCACCGCCGCCGAGGTCGCGGCGCTGGGCACCCGCGAACTGGTCGCCGCCGCGGGCGAGGCACTGACCTCGGCCGAGGCCGGACTGCTGCACACCCTGGACGACGACCTCGGCGGCGGCGCCGGCGAAGCGCTGGTGCCCGGACCGTTCTTCGACGGCCGGGAGGCGGCCGGCGTCCTCGTCGCGGAGCTGCTGCGCCGGCACCGCGCCACCGGCAGCTGGTTCGGCGACCGCGCCGCCGACGACCGCGTCAACCTCGGCGCGCTGGACGGCGGCGCCGCCGTCGGCCTGCTGCTGCTGCGGCTGATCGACCCGGCCACCGCCCCGCTCGCCACCCTGCGCTGACGCTCCGCGCCACCGCCGCCCCGGGGTCGCAGCCCGGCCCGCCCGACCACCCACGGATCACGGAGTCCTCATGACCAGTACCCGGCCGACGCCCGGCATCGGCTTCAAGCGGCACTACACCCCCTACGTCATCGACGGCGAGGCCGTCTACCTGGTGTCCGAGCGCGGCGTCAGCGTCGTCAACGGCGCGCTGGCCGAACGGCTGGCGCCGCTGCTGGACGGCACCAGGAGCGCCGACGAGATCGGTGCGGAACTGGCGCCCGCGGTCCCCGCCGACCGGGTCACCGTGGCCCTGGACCGGCTCGTCGCCGGGGGCTGGGCCGCCGCCTCCGACCCGGCGACCGACCCGGCCGCCGCCGGGTTCTTCGAGATGGCGGGCCGTGACGGCGACACGGCCGTCGCCGCCCTGCGCGACGCCCGGGTGCGGGTGGAGGTCTACGGGAAGGTCGCGCCGGAGCCGTTCCTCGCGGCGCTGCGGGCGGCCGGCGCCGCGCACGTGGAACTGGCGGCGGCCGAGCCGGACGCCACCGGCGCGGACCTGGTGGTCGCGCTGACCGACGACTACCTCAACCCGGGCCTCGCGGCCCGCAACGCGGCCGCCCTCGCCTCCGGCACCCCGTGGATGCTCGCCCGGCCGGTCGGCTCGATCGTGTGGGCCGGCCCGGTCTTCGTCCCGGACGCGCCCGCCACCGGCGCGGCCCCGGACGCGGAGCCCGTGGCGGGGACCGGCTGCTGGGAGTGCCTGGCGCACCGGCTCTCCGCCAACCGGCAGTCGCTCAGCTACCTCCAGCACCGGCTGGGCCGGGACCAGCCGGTCCCGACCGTCGGCGCGCACCTGGCGCCCACGGCCGCCCTCGGCGTGCAGCTGGCCGCGCTGGAGGCCGCCAAGTGGGCCGGGGGAGTGCGCCCGGCGAAGGCCCACGTGCTGACGTTCGACACCGTGCTCGCCGAGGCGGAGCGCCACGAGCTGGTCCGCCGCCCGCAGTGCCCGTCCTGCGGCGACGCCGCGACCATGGAGCGCCGCCAGCTCGCGCCGGTGCGCTTCGAGAGCCGCGCCAAGGCGTTCACCGCCGACGGCGGCCACCGCTCCTCCTCGCCCGAGGACATGCTGCTGAAGTACCGGCCGCAACTCAGCCCGGTCACCGGTGTGGTGACCACCCTGGTGCCCGCCGAGCGGACACCCGGCGGCCTGCGGGTCTACGTGGCGGGCCAGAACCTCGCCCGCCAGGTCGGCGACCTGCGCCAGCTCCGTACCGGGCTGCGCAGCATCAGCTGCGGCAAGGGCCGCACGGACTCGCAGGCGCGGGCCAGCGCCATGGGCGAGGCGATGGAGCGCTACTCCGGGGTGTTCCAGGGCGACGAGGCGCGCCGCACCGCCAGCTACGAGCAGCTCGGCGAGCAGGCCGTGCACCCGTCGACCAGCCTGCTCTTCAGCGACCGGCAGTACCGCGAGCGGGAGCTGTGGAACGCGAAGAAGTCGATGTTCAACACGGTGCCCGAGCGGTTCCGCGAGGACTCCGTCATCGAGTGGTCGCCCGCCTGGTCGCTGACGTCCGAGCGCACCCGCTGGCTGCCGACGATGTCGCTGTACTACGGCTACCGGCACACCGGCCCGTTCTTCGCCATGGGCGACTCCAACGGGGCCGCCGCGGGCACCTCGTTCGAGGACGCGACGCTGCAGGGCTTCCTGGAGCTGGTGGAGCGCGACGCGGTCGCCCTGTGGTGGTACAACCGCGTGCAGCGCCCGGCCGTCGACCTGGACTCGTTCGGCGACCCGTACATCGACCGGATGCGCGAGGTCTACGCGGGTCTGAACCGGGAGATGTGGGCCCTGGACCTGACGGCCGACTTCGGGATCCCGGTGGTCGGCGCGTTCTCCCGGCGCACCGACAAGCCCGCCGAGGACATCCTGATCGCGTTCGGCGCCCACCTCGACCCGCACATCGCGCTGACCCGGGCGCTGACGGAGATGAACCAGTTCCTGTCCCCGGTGGCCGACGCCGGCCCCGGCGAGAGCGCGTACTCCGGCGCCGACCACGAGCAGAAGGCCTGGTGGACGAGCGCGACGCTGGCCAACCAGCCGTACCTGCGGCCCCTCGACGGCCACGCGCCCGCCGCGCCCGGCCGCTGGGACCCGCTGGCCGCCGACGACCTGCGCACCGACCTGGAGACGGTGCAGCGCCTGGTGGCGGAGCACGGCATGGAGATGCTGGTCCTGGACCAGACCCGCCCCGACGTGGGACTGCCCGTCGCCAAGGTGGTCGTCCCCGGGATGCGGCACTTCTGGGCCCGCTTCGCGCCCGGCCGGCTCTACGACGTCCCCGTGCGGCTGGGGTGGCAGGCCGCGCCCACCGCGGAGGCCGACCTCAACCCCACCGCCATCTTCATCTGACCGCAGGACGGAAGGCGCGCCATGACCATCACAGAACAGCCGCTGACCCCCGCCGCCGCAGAACTGTCGCGGGTGCGACGGATGCTGACGCTCCGCCAGGACGTGAAGGTGGCGGCGGAGGGCGACGACGTGGAACTCACCCACCCCTGGGGCCGCCAGCGCGTGCACGCGCTCGGCGCCCCCACCGTGGACCGGCTGCTGGCGCTCGGCGTCGGCCCGGTCGACGCCGACGCGCTGGCCGCGGACCGCGGGGCCGGCCGGCTGCTGAGCCTGCTGGGGCGCTTCCCCTATCTGGTGACCAGCATCCTCGACGACCCGCTGACCGGACCGCTCGCCACCGCCGTGCCGATCGCCCGCTCGGCGGCCACCCCCGGCGCACCGGACCTGGGCGGCGCCGCCGTGGTGCTGTCCCGGTTCGCGTACCTGCGCCGGCTGCCCGACGGCCCCGCCGACGGCGTCGGGGGCACCATCGGCCAGGGCTGCGTCATGGAATCCCCGCTGGCGCCCTACCGGGTGACGCTGCACCAGCCCGCCGCGGCGGCGTTCGTCGCGGCACTGACCACACCGCGCACGGTGGCGGAGGCCGCCACGCTGGCCGGGCTGCCCGAGCAGTCGGGCGCGGCACTGGCCGCGCTGCTGGCGGGGACGGGGTTCATGGAGCCGGCCGCCGGTGCCGCGGTGGACGCCGTCCCGGCGCTGCCGGCAGCGGACCCGCCGCTGTGGGACTTCCACGACCTGCTCTTCCACTCCCGCAGCCGGGCCGGGCGGCACGACTACACCAGCGGCGGCGTCTTCGCCCACCAGGACGTACCGCACCCGCCGGCGCTGCCGGGCGCCGGCAGCAACGAGGACGAGCCCGGCATCGACCTTCCGGTGCCGGACTGGGACGAGGTGACGGGCCGCGACCCGCGGCTGACCGAGGTGCTGGAGGGGCGCCGGTCGATCCGCACCTACGCGGAGACCCCGGTGACGCTGGAGCAGCTCGCCGAACTGCTCTACCGGGCGGCACGGGTGCGGCAGGTGATCCCGCGCGACCCGTCCTCCCCGAACTCCTACGACGCGATCGACCGCCCCTACCCGGCGGGCGGCGCCACCGGCGAGCTGGAGATCTACCTGTCGGTCGCCGCCTGCGAGGGGCTGCCGACCGGGGTCTACCGCTACGACGCGGCCGCCCACCGGCTGCAGCCGCGCCGTTGGAACGGCGCGGCTGACGAGGCGGCCTTCAGGGAACTGCTGACGGCCGCCTGGCGGGCGACCAACTGCACGGTGAACCCGCAGGTGCTGCTGACGGTGACCTCGCGGTTCGGCCGGCTGTCGTGGAAGTACAGCCAGATCGCGTACGCGCTGACGCTCAAGCACGTGGGAGTGCTCTACCAGACGCTGTACCTGGTGGCGACGGCGATGGGGCTGGCGCCGTGCGGCCTGGGTTCCGGCGACACCGACGCGGCGGCGCGCGCCCTGGGGCTCGACTGGACGTCGGAGTCCTCGGTGGGGGAGTTCCTGATCGGCAGCCGCCCCGCGTCGGGGTCCGGCAGCCTGCCGCAGGGCTTCTGCGACATCGTCGACACGACGCGGGAGCAGGGCTGAGGCGGGGCCGGGGCGGGCCGCCCTACAGCCAGTCGTTCTCGCGGGCGATCCGTATGGCGTCGCACCGGTTCCGGGCGCCGGTCCTGGCGATGGCCGACGAGACGTAGTTGCGCACCGTCCCCGGGGACAGCGACAGCTGGTGGGCGACCTCGCCGATGGTGCTGCCGGCGGCCACCAGCCGCAGGACGGCGAGTTCCCTGCGGGTCGGGGTGCCGGGGCTCGGCCGGATCGCCACCAGCACCAGTTCCGGGTCGAAGACCCGGCGCCCCGCGGCGAGTTCGCGGACCGTGCCGATGAGCCGTTCGGGCCGGACGTCCTTGCGGAGCATGCCGTGCACCCCGTCGGCGTAGGCGCGCTGCACCTCGTCGGCGCGGGGCGCCGCACCGAGCAGCAGGACGGCGGTGCGCGGGGAGAGCGACCGGATCAGTTCGGCGGTCCGCAGTCCGCCCGCTCCCGGTACGTCGAGGTCGACGATCGCGATGTCGGGCCGGCCCCCGGCGGCCTGGGCGACGGCGCTGTCCGCGTCGCACGCCTCGGAGCTGACGGTGAGGTCCGGTTCGCGGTCGAGCAGGGCGCTCAGGCCCGAGCGGAAGAGGTGGTGCCCGTCGGCGAGCAGGACGCTCGTGGTCGTGGTCGGCGCGGCGACCGTGCTCGGGGCCTGCGGGATGGGCGGGAGGTCCTGCGGTCGGTCGAGTGCCGTGGTCATGTGTCCCTGCTCCCTTCGTCCCCGGATGCGAACCGCTGCTCAGCCCCAGCCCCAGGTGTCCGGGTGCGTCGGGTCGGGCGTGACCGGCGGGTGGGTGGGCGCCGGGGTGGGCGTCGGTGCCGGGGTGGGGCCGTCGGCGACGACGCTGACGGAGTGGGCGGGAGCGGTGGCGGGGGACGCGGCGCCCAGGGAGCTTCCCACGGAGACGGACGCACCGAGGATGACAGCGACAGAGGCGATGGATACCGCGAGCTTGCGCATAGGAATGCCCGAGCCTTCCGTTCGTGGGGATCCCGGACTCCCGCCGGGGTCATGGTCGAACCGGTGTGAAACCGGCTGGTGGTGCTGGTGGTTCCCGCTGCGGATGATCCGGCTGCCGTGCCGTTCTTCCGACACCATGAGAGTGGCCCGCGGGCGGCCCGGCTGTCAGTAGCCAGAGCTGTCACCAAGCTGCACTGGCACTCTCGGGCCAGCCTCGAACGCCGGACGAGCGGCTCGAACGGCCCTGGGGCCCCAACCACCCCTGGAACACCACGAACACCACCCGTCCCAAGCCCCCGCGCCGAAGCCCCCACAGTGGCCGGTCCATGGCGTATGGCAGGAAGGTGACACCGCGGGGGAACAGGGGGTGCAGGAGCGGTAGAAGGGGTTCCCTTTACAACTCTCTGAACTGCGTCTTTACCGCGCGCCCGCGGGCGGCCCGGGATCGATATGTCCGCGCACCCCGTCCGGCCACGCGTTTTCCCCAGAATCCGAGCTTCCGAAGCCCTCACCTAAGGTTGCTGTACGGCTACGCTGACGCCCTGAGTCGTGCGTCGAACACCTTCAGCGGGGTGTTCCTCGGCGGCGTTTTTGTCACGGGCGGGTGCGTCGAAAGCTGGCCACCCAGGGGAGCTCGGGGGGTACCAGTTGAGTGAACGGCTAGTTCTTGACGCGGTGGCCGAGGGGGTCTATCGGACGATGCTCATGCATCCCGAGTTGGACATCCCCGACGTGGCCGACCTGCTGGAGCAGTCGGTGGAAGCCATACACGGTTCGCTGGACCAGCTCGCTGACCTCGCGCTGGTCCGCCCGGCAGGACCGGCCGGGCGCTGGCGAGCGGTGAATCCGGAGTTGGGGCTGGCCGCCATGCTGGCCCGCCAGGAGGCGGAGGCACAGCGCAGGCAGCACGAGATGGACCGCAGTCGCAACGCGATGGCCAGTCTGATCACCGAGTTCGCGACGGCGCGGCCAGCCAACAGCTCCTCCGGGGTCGAGATCCTCTGCGACCTGGGGGAGGTGCGGGTCCGGCTGGAGGAACTGGCGGCCGACGCGGCCGGTGAGGTGCTCTCCTTCGCTCCCGGCGGGCCGCAGCCCGCGCACGTCATGGAGGCCAGCCGCGACCTGGACCAGGAGACGCTCGACCGCGGGGTGCGGATGCGGACCGTCTACCTCGACAGCGTCCGCAACGACCCCGCCACCGTGCAGTACGCGCGCTGGCTCAGCGAGTTGGGCGGCAGCGTCAGGACGACGCCGACCCTGCCGCTGCGCATGATCATCGTGGACGGCAGGACCGCCGTGGTCCCCGTCGACCCCGAGGACCCGCGCAAGGGCGCGGTGCTGCTGCACAGCCCGGGGGTCATCGCGGCGCTGCGGGCCCTGTTCGAGCAGGTGTGGGACCAGGCGCGGGCGCTCGGTGAGACCCCGACCCGGGACACGACCGGACTGACCGTCCAGGAACGCCAGTTACTGCGGCTGCTCGCGTGCGGCCTGACGGACGAGCGGGCCGCGCAGCGGCTGGGGGTCTCGCTGCGCACGATCCGCCGCATGATGGCGGACCTGATGACCCGCGTGGACGCGCGCAGCCGCTTCCAGGCGGGCGTGCAGATCGCGGCCATGGGCTGGCTCGGTGCCCGCGCACCCGCCCCGCTCGGCGTCGACATCGCCGCGGTGCCCGTGGAGTGACGGCGGGCGGCGGCCGCTCTGCCGGCGGGCGGGCGCCGGCGGGACCGACCCCCCGCCGTCAGCCGGTCAGCGGCCGCCCGCACCGCAGGTTCCACCGGCCCGCGCGGCCGGAGAGCTCGGTGACCGTCAGCGGCAGCACGTCCATGCGCCAGAACGCCTGCGGCGGCAGGCCGAGGCCGTGCACGACGGCGGCGCGCACGACGGCGGGCTCCACGACCGCGAGCACCCGCCCGCCGTCCGGCGCCCGGCCGTCCAGCCAGCCGCCGACCCGGGCGCACAGCTCCGCCAGCGCCTCGCCGCCGTGCGGGGCCGCGCCGGGGTCCGCCAGCCAGTCGGCCACGCCCTCCGGCTCCGCGGCCGAGACCTCGTCCAGCCGGAGCCCCCGCCAGCGGCCCAAGTCCCAGTCCCGCAAGGCCGGCTGCTCCGCGGCGTCGACCCCGAGGAGGTGCGCCGTGCGGCGGCAGCGCACCGACGAGGCGGTCGAGTACGCGCCCGCGCCCGGCAGTTCGGACGCTCCCGCACGCGCCCGCCGCTCTCCGGCGGCCGTCAGCGGGCTCGTTCCGTCGTCGAAGCGCGCCTGCCCGAAGGCCTCGCTCTCCGCCGACGAGACCAAGAACACACGCACCGTCATCCCCGCCGCCCTCCCTTGCCCCAGCAGCCCCGCAGTGGAGCACATCGTCGCAGGTTGGCGCGTAACGCCGTGTGCACGGCCTTGGCCGCGGGTAGGGCTACACGGTACGGTTCAGCCCGACACGACGACGGTGTGAACGGAAGCCCGGTGAGAATCCGGCACGGTCGCGCCACTGTGAACCCGGCCCAGCCCGGTAAGTCAGACCCGGCACCTTCGTCATCAGCACCACCAAGTGGGACGCGTGTTCCCGAGGAGGCACTGCCATGGCCCAGTCCGCTGCACCCGCGGCCGCCAGTCCGGCCCTACCGATCACCCCGCTGCCGCTCAAGGCGATCCTGCCCTGGGCCGTGTTCTTCGGCATGCTGGCGCTCGTCCTGCTGTACTTCGTCGGTGCGGAGCAGGGCGCCACGTCCCTGGTCGCCGGAACGGGCGTTCACGAGTGGGTCCACGACGGACGCCACCTGCTCGGCTTCCCCTGCCACTGATCGGAAGCCGCACCGATGAACTCCACCACAGTGCGCTCCCTGCTGGTCCGGGGGATGCTCGCCGGCCTCGGCGCGGGCCTGCTGGCCCTCGTCGTCGCCTACTTCCTGGGCGAACCGCGGATCGACGCGGCCATCGCCTTCGAGGACTCCCACTCCCACGAACACGAGATGGAGATCGTCAGCCGCTCCCTGCAGTCCACGGCAGGACTGGCGACCGGTGTGCTGGTCTTCGGCGTCTGCCTGGGCGGGATCGCGGCCCTCGCGTTCTGCTTCGCCCTGGGCCGCGTCGGCCGCTTCACCCCGCGGGCGACCGCCGTGCTCATCTCGGGCGCGGCGCTCCTGACCGTCTTCCTGGTGCCGTTCCTGAAGTACCCGGCCAACCCGCCGGCGGTCGGTGACCACGACACGATCGCCAAACGGACCACCCTGTACTTCCTGATGATCGCGCTGAGCGTGCTCCTCGCGGTGGCCGCCGTCATCCTCGGCAAGCGGCTGGCACCGCGGCTGGGCAGTTGGAACGCCAGTGTCGCTGCCGGGGCCGCGTACCTGGTCGCCATCGGGCTGGCCTACGTCTTCCTGCCCGCGATCAACGAAGTGCCCGCGGACTTCCCACCCACGGTGCTGTGGCAGTTCCGGGTGTCCGCCATCGCGGTCCAACTCACCTTGTGGACCGCTTTCGCCCTCACCTTCGGCTACCTCGCCGAGCGCGTGCTCACGCCCCGGCCCGCCCGGAGCGCGGACGCGGACGTGAACGGCGAGAGCAGCACCGCCGCCCGCACGGCCGCCTCCGCCGGCTGACACCGACCGACACGACCGCAGCCCGCCGGGGCCACCCCGGCGGGCTGCCGTCGCGCCCTGCCGCGCCCCGGCACCGCGCCGAAGGAGCCCGCGTGACCACCCCCCTCTCCCGGCCTTTCGCGGCCCGGCCCTGCACCCTGGTGGTCTGCCGGGGGTGCTGCTGCGGCAACGCCGGCAAGCACCCGGGCACCGACCACCAGGGGCAGTTGGACCGGCTGCGTGCTGCGGCCGCCGACTCCGGCGGCCGGCTCGCCCTGCGCACCACCGACTGCCTCGGCCCGTGCGACCAGGCGAACATCGTCGTCGTCCAGCCGTCCGCCGAAGGCCGCCGCAAGGGCGGCCGGGCGGTGTGGATCGGCTTCGCCACCGACGACGGCTCGACCGACGACATCCTCGCCTGGGTGGCCGCCGGCGGCCCCGGCGAGACCGCCCCGCCCGCCACCCTCGCCCTGCAGATCGTGACCCCGCGCCCCGCCACCCCGTCACGCCGCAGCCGCTGAGCGGCGTGTCCGCCGGAGGCCGTCAGGAACGCTGGGGGGCCGCGATGTCGGCGGCCGGGAGCGTGGCCGGGTGCGGTTCGGAGCCCCCGGGTCCGGCGCCGAGGCCCGCTCTGACGCGGGCGCGCACCAGCTCGACCGCGGGGGAGCCCACGAAGGCGTCCGAGACCTGGATGAGCCAGGCCGTCTCCGCCTCGACGCTCGCCCGGACCTGCGGCGGGACGTACGCCTCGCAACCGCCCGCCGTGGAGCGGCGGCCCGCGCGGGCGGCCTCCAGGGCGGCGGCGATGGTCGCCGCCTCCACGATGGGGGCCAGCCGTTCCGCGTCCGTGCCGAGGTCCGCGCCCTCCGCCTCGGCGGTCCAGGCCGCGACCTCAGGATGGAAGTACGGGCGCAGCGCCAGGTGCCCGTCCCGGATCTCGATGATGCGGCGGTACAGCGCGAACCGGGCACCGAGCGGCAGCATGAGGCCCAGCCGCAGGGCGGGCCCGGTCAGGGAGATCTCCGGCAGCGCGGCGTGCATCGCGGTCCACAGCGGGCCGATCCTGCGGTAGCCGTGCCACGCGCGCAGCCAGCCGCCCGGGGTGGGCAGCGACCGCCCGGACGGCATCAGGTGCCGCAACCCGGCGGCCGCTTGGTGCGCCGCGCTCCAGGGCGGCCCGATCCAGCGGTAGCCGTGCCACGCCCGCAGCCGGACCGCCGCCCGGTGGACCCGGGCCGCCACGGGCGGCCACCAGGACGCGGACGTCGTCCCGCCCAGGCCCAGCGTGAGGCAGGCCAGGGCGGTGAGCGCCGAGGCCGTGCTCTCGCAGCCGTCCTCCCGGCCGGTGGACAGCGCGGAGAGCACGTCACCCAGGCTCCACACCGTCCACAGCAGCCCCAGGGCCGCGCTCGCGGTGATCAGCCCGAGCCCGCCGCGCAACCGCCGCGACCCGAGGTAGCGGCTGTGCCGCCGGATCAGCACGATGAAGACCGTCAGGCACCAGGCGGTGTGCAGGGTGAGCAGGATGTTGTACGCCGCGAGGAACCCCTCCCGCCCGTCGGCCGCGACCAGGTCCCGCCCCTCGCGGGTCACTCCGGCGCACAGGTACGCCACGAGGCCGGCCACCATGACCACCGACGTGCCGGCCAGCTGCCGGCGGACGGTCTCGCGGCTGTGCGGCTCGGCCCCGGCCGAGCGCGCGACCAGCGCCAGGAACGCCATCGCCGCCAGGTTGCAGCACTGTCCCGCGGGCGCGGTCCACAGCGCGAACGGCCCGGTCCGCCCGGCCAGCCGGGTGGTGGCCGGGGACAGGACGGCGAGCGAGCCCCCCAACGACACCGCGCAGCCGAACAGATGGCGTACGGGAGCGCCGGTCGTGGTGCCGCGGAGGGTGCGGAGTTTCCAGCAGACGCCCGCCAGGACGATCAGACAGCCGGTCAGGGCGACCGCGTCGGTCACCTATCGGTCCCTGTGTCGGGAAGCATCCGACCGGGCAGCGTGCGCAGGGGTCCGACGACCGCGGTGGTCCGGATCGGGGTGGCGCCGGGGATCCCGACGATGGGCCCGAGCCGGGCGAACGCCCCGGCGATGTCCAGGTCCGCGTCCTCGGGGAGCCAGGGGTCACGCGGGCGTCTGACCTTGCGGGCAGGCCGGTGCAGGGCGAGGGAGGCGATGAGTTCGGCCTCCTGCTCCTGGACGTCGGAGTAGACGCTGCGCCCCAGCACCCGGTGGACCAGCTCGCCCGACAGGTGGGGCAGCAGCACCCGGGAGGCGGAGGAGCCGAGGTGGGCGACGCCGGCGTGGCCGCGTACGAGGTGTCCCACCTCGTGCAGCAGGATGTGCTGCTGGTGCAGGGCGCTGGTGCTGGTGGGATAGCCGATGTAGTCGGCGCGGTCGGTGGTCACCAGCATGCCGCAGGGTGTGCACGCGTGCGGTGGCAGGGGCACCAGCACCAGCGGTCGTCCCCGCTGTTCCGCCAGCGCGTCGGTGAAGGCGGCGGCGTCGAACGGCCGGGGCAGCGGCAGCGCCGCCACCGTGCGCCGACATCGCCGCCATAACAACTTGTTCTGCTGTTCCGCGTAGTCCCCCATCAGACCCTCCCCGGGCAAGGCACACACAACGATCAGCAACCGCTCATGAGCGATATGAGCGATGAGCGATCCTATGCCCAGGGGTGGACCAGTGGATATCAGTCCGCGCGGCGCAATCCCGCCTCTCTGCGGGCGATGACCTCGATCATGTCGCTGATGGTGCCCAGTCCTTCGGGCGACAGGTTGACCGCGCGCAGCGCCACCTCGCGTACTCCCGCGTCCCGCAGCGCCCCGAGGAGCTGGAGCTCCTGCGCGATCTGGGCGCTCTGCTGGTCGTCGAAGAAGTACATCGGGGGCACCTGAAAAAATTGCGCCAGTGCTTCGAGGTGCCGTTTGGTCGGATTGTCCCTTCTGCCCGTACGCAGTTGCCACAAGTAAGTGGCCGAAAAGCTCTCCCCGGTGGCCTCGCGGCACGCCCGCGCCACTTCCTCGTGGGTGTACGGCGTGTGGTCAGGGCCGCGGACGACGTCGAACAGCCGGTCGATCTTGTCCGCGAGCGTCGGGGTGCCGGACGTCGGATCAGGCACCGCATACCTCCCTTGGTCGAGTGCCCTGCGTTATCGCCTGTGGTGAGCGCGGGTGGAGAGCGCTCTGCGTTCTTCGCATCTTAGTTGGTGCCGCTCGAGTTCTGACCGTCCCTGCTGTGGAGACCGGGTGCATGTTCACCGGGTTGTAAAGCTGATCCCAACTGGCCGAATGTGAGCGGTCGTTGGCTGGTCAGCGAATGGGCCGTCCTGTCAGATGTACGCCGTGTCCGACTGTTGACGGCCGGGAAGGACCCATGCCAGCCTGTGAGCGGAGATGAATGGGGCCGCAAACTTCATTCACATCAGTCTCCGTCTCATGCGTCACCCAGACCCTCCCGGCTGTCGGGAGCTTCGGGCGCGACCGTGCCCGACGAGCGTCACATCACGGAAAAGGAGCACAACATGAAGAAGATCGTCGTTCGCAAGGCCGGGACCGTCCGTCTGACCTCCGCCGCGGCTTCCTGCTACTGCGGTGGCACGCCCGTCCTCGCCTGACCCCTTCCTTCCGAGCCGCGGCGTGCCGGTGCTGACCGGCCCGCCGCGGCTCGCGGAACTCCCGCCGGTCCGGGCCACGCTGTCCGCGGCCCGGGCCGGCACCTTCACGGACCAGTGACAGTGAGGTAGTGATGGACGTCGCGGCAGTGGACCTCGACCGACCCCTGAGGCTGTACCCGCTGACCTTCCTCGAAGAGGGCGACGAGGTCACCGTGGGCCGGGCCGACATCGATTCCTACGGCCTCTTCCCCGCCGACGGCGCCGCGCTGCTGCGCCGCCTGGAGACCGGCGAGACCCCGAACGACGCGGCCCGCTGGTACAACGCCGAGTACGGCGAGACCGTGGACATGGTGGAGTTCCTCGAAGTGCTGGAAGCCTTCGAGCTGCTCGTGCCGGACGGCGAGGAGGTCGTCGCGGCGGGCAGGGTGCGCTGGCAGCGGCTCGGCCGGGCGGTGTTCTCGCCGGTGGCCTGGGTGCTGTACGGACTGCTGTTCGTCGCGGGCATCGTCGCCATGTTCCGCGAGCCGGCCGTGGTCCCGACCTACCACAACATCTTCTTCACCAGCTCGTCCCTGGTGGCCCTCGCCCTGGGCAACGTCCTCGGCCAGGCGCCGTGGATCCTGCTGCACGAGTCCTACCACGCACTGGCCGGACGCCGGCTGGGACTCAACTCCTCGCTCAGCATCGGCCGGCGCTTCTACTACCTCGTCTTCCTGACCAAGCTCGACGGCCTCGTCGCCGTGCCCCGGCGCAAGCGCTACCTGCCGATGCTCGCGGGCATGCTCGTCGACGTCCTGGTCGTCACCGGACTGACGCTGCTCGCGGTGCCGCTGGTCTCGTCCGACGGGTTCGCCGGATTCATGGGCCGCTTCCTGCTCGCGATGGCCTTCGGCACCCTGCTCCGGTTCGCCTGGCAGTTCTACTTCTTCCTGCGCACCGACCTGTACTACCTCGCCATCACCGTCCTGGGCTGCAACGACCTGCAGACCGTCTCCAAGGGCATGCTGCAGAACCGGCTCTACCGGCTGATCGGGCGGCGCGACAAGCTCGTCGACCCCGAGACCTGGACCCCGCGCGACCGCGAGGTCGCCCGCTGGTACGTCTGGCTGATGGTCACCGGCTACGCGATCCTCACCGGACTGCTGGTCACCGCCGTCATCCCGGCCGCGATCCGGATCACCGAGATGGCCGTCAGGAAGCTGTTCTCCGACATCTCGCCGCTGAACGTCCTGGACGTGACCGTCTTCCTGGTCCTCAACTTCGGCGAGCTGATCCTCGCGGGCATCATCGCCGTCCGCGGCTACCGCCGCCGCAGCACCGTCGCCACCGCCAACTGACCCGACCGAGCCGCAGCCCGGCAGAACAGCAGCCCGACGGGCGCGCAGCCCGCACGCCGTACGACGCAACGCAGAGGAGCAGTCCGCATGAACGAGGTTGTCCCCACTCACCACTGGGTTCGCGGCGGCCTGCGCAGGGACCGCGAGGCCGCCGTCGGGCGGCTCGGCCTGGCAGGACCGGTCATGGCGGTGGACGCGCACCGCGGACTGCGCGGGCCGTACACCGCGGCCGGCACCCTCGTCCGCGCCATGGTCCCCGACGTCCTGCGGCGCGACAGCAAGCTGGTCGAGCGCTACGACATCGAGCTGCTCTCCGCCGCACCGGACCTGCGCGAGCTCGTCCCCAACTCCCGCGAGACGCTGACCTCGATGGCGCTGCCGGCCGAGCGCACCCGCTACTACGCCCGGCTGCGCACCACGCGCATCTCCAACGGCCTGGTGGAGTTCGTGCGCGACGGCCTGACCGCCGACGGCCCGCGCGTCCTCGTCGTGGAGAACGCCGACCAGGCGGAGGCCACCGACCAGGAGTTCCTCACCGCCCTGGTGCGCCGGATCGACCCCGCGCAGCTGACCGTCGTCGTGTGCGGCGGCGCCGCGGGCCCCGCCGACGAGGCGCTGCTCGCCGTCCTCGCGGCCCGAGCCCGGCTCACCGAGGTCGGCGAGGGCGCTCCGGCGCCCGCCGGACCCGACGACGCGTGGACCTACGTCGCCTCGGACTGCACCACCGACGAGCCGGCGCCGCGCGCGGCCTACGAGGCGCTCGACCCGGCCGCGCGGGCCGAGCTGCACGACCGGCGCGCCGCCGAACTGGCCGAACAGGACGACGAGTCGCTGCGCCTGGGCGCCATCGCCCACCACCTGGAGCACGGCTCCGACCCGGGCGAGGCGGGCGTGCACGCGGTCTTCCACGCGATGGACCACTGCCTGTGCAACGGGTTCTACGAGGCGTGCGTCGACTACGGCCGGCGCGGACTGGCGCTCGTCGACCCCAGGACCGAACACGACCGCTGGTGGGCCTTCACCAAGGGCGTGACGCTCTGCCTGTCCATCCTCGGCCGCACCTACGAGGCCGAGAAGCTGGACGACCAGGCCCGGCTGAACTCCGTCAAGCCCGCCGTCCACATGGCCGCCGCCTACAACACGGCCATGCTGTACACCCGGCACAACGACCCGGAGGACCGCGACGAGTTCAAGGCCAAGGCCTGGCTGAACTCCGCCATCGCCACCGCCTCACTGATCGAGAACCGCAGCGACCGGGCCTTCCAGAGCGCGTTCTACAAGAACGGCCTGGCGCTGGTCGAGGTCAACCTCGGCGAGCCGGCCGAGGCGCTGCGCCTGGTCGACGAGGCGATCAGCAGTCTCGACGAACTGCTCGGCCCGGACGAGCACGTCCTGCACCGCTCGGTGCTGAAGAACAACCGGGCCCGGGTCTACCTCAGCCTCGGCCGGATCGAGGAGGCGCTCGCGGACTACGCGATCGTCATCCAGGAGGACCCCAACCACGCCGAGCACTACCTGGAGCGCGGCAACATCCTGCGCCGCCTGGGCCGCCCCGAGGAGGCCCTGGAGGACTACGCGCGGGCCATGCGGCTCTCCCCGCCGTTCCCGGAGATCTACTACAACCGGGGGGACCTGCGGCTCAACGAGGGCGACACCGAAGGCGCGCTCGCCGACTTCGGCTACGTGATCGAACTCGTCCCGGAATTCGTCGACGCGTACGTCAACCGGGCCGGCGTGCTGCTGGAGGCCGGCGAGCTGGACGCCGCCGAGCAGGACGCCGTCACCGGACTCGGCTACGAGCCCGACAACCCCTACCTGCACGCCGTCCTGGGCCAGGTGCACGCCGAGCGCGAGGAGTTCGCGGCCGCCCGGGCCGCCTTCGACCGCGCGCTCGCCGTCGACCCGGACATGATCACGGCACTGTCCGGGCGCGCCTCCCTCGCGTACGACATGGGCGAGCTGGACACCGCCGCCGTCGACCTCGGCCACGCCGTGGAGCTGCAGCCGGACGATCCCGCGCTGCGCTACAACCGGGCCTTCGTCCACCAGGACACCGGCCACTGGGACGAGGCCCTCGCCGACCTGGAGATCGCCGCGGATCTGGCGCCCGAGGACCCCGACATCACCGAGGCGCTGGACACCTGCCGGCGCAAGGCGGCAGCCGCACGATGAGCGCCGACGGTGCGGTGACGACGGACCGGGCGGTGCGCGAACAGCAGCGGCCGCTGCGGTCGGTGCTGGGCCGCTTCGCCACCGGCGTGGCGGTCGTCACCGCCGTCCGCCGGGGGCGCCCGGCCGGACTGACGGTGAACTCCTTCACCTCCCTGTCCCTCGACCCGCCGCTGGTCCTGTGGTGCCTCAACCGCGCCTCCACCCACCGGGCCGCCTTCACCGCCGCCCCGCACTTCGCGGTCCACCTGCTCGGCGCCGACCAGGGCGAACTGGCGACCCGCTTCGCCGGCCCCGGCGACCGCTTCGACCGGATCACCACCCGGCCGGGACCGCACGGAGTACCCCTCCTGGACGGCACGATCGGCACCCTGATCTGCCGCCGCGACCGCATCGTCCCCGCCGGGGACCACCTCATCCTGATCGGTGAGGTCCTCGACCACCACGCGGAGCCCGGTGCGCCGCTGCTCTTCCTCGACGGCCGCTTCCACCGCGGTCCGGCCCCTGAAAACGACGCGAACCGGTAGCCACCGGCCGGACGCCGACTAGAGTCGGTGCACCGCGAGACGTCGTACTGCTGGTGGGATGCCAGTGCACAGTTCCGGGTCCGTGAGGCGACCCGGGAGGAGGGGTGCGTGCCCGGATGAGTAGCAGCTCCAACCGGTCGATGGGGGCATGGGCCGAGGCAGAGCGGCAGCGGCAACGGCAGTTGGAGGCGCACCAGCGGCAACAGCGCGCCGCCGAGCGGGAGCTCGCCCGCAGCCACCGCGAACAGCAGGTGGCGTACCGGCAGCGCCGTGACGCCGAGGCCATCCGGCTCACCGGGGAGCTGGAGGCCCGGGTCGAGGCGCTGGGCCGGCTGCTCGCGACGGGCTGCCGGGCACCCGCCTTCCGCACGACCGCCCTGCTGCGCTCCGAGCAGCTGGAGCCGTTCAACCCGGGCCGGCTCGCCGTCCCGGTCCCGATGCCGAACCCGGGGGCCTACCACCCCGAGCCCGGCTGGGGGTTCGGGTCCGGCCGGCGGGCGCAGGAGGAGGCGCGAGCCCGGTACGAGCGCGACCTGTCGGCCGCCAGGACCGCCGAGGAGCGGCGCCAGCAGCAACTGACCGCGTACGGGCGGCAGTACGACGAGTGGCGCAGAGCGCAGCTGACGGAGATCCGGCGGCACAACGCCGGGATCGCCGAGCACGTGGCCGGACTGCGCCGCGGGGATCCCGAGACGGTGGTCGAGTACTTCTCGGCGGCGCTGTACGCCTCCACGGCCTGGCCGGAGGGGTTCCCGCGCCAGCTGGCGTGCGCGTACGACCCGGCCGCCCGCCGGCTCGTCCTGAACTGGGAGCTGCCCGGGTACGACGTCGTGCCCGCGGCCCGGTACGTGCGCTACCTGCCCTCCGTCGACCAGGACAAGGAGACGGCCAGGCCGGTCGGGCAGCGCAGGTCGCTCTACCGGGACGTGCTGGCGCAGTCCGTCCTGCTGGCGCTGCGCGAACTGTTCGCGGCGGACGAGTTCGGCACCCTGGACTCCGTCACCCTGAACGGCTTCGTGGACGACCACGACCCGTCGACCGGGCTGCGCGCCCAGCTCTTCCTCGCCACCGTCGCCGCGGACCGCCAGGTCTTCGACCGGCTGAACCTGGTGCAGGTCAGCGCCGTGGACTGCCTCGTCGACGGCCTCGGCGGCAAGCTGTCGGCACGCCCCGACCAGCGCACGGTGGTGCGGCCCGGCACGGTGCCGGGGGATCTGGGCCGGGGGACGGTCTCGCACGGCGGGGGTGAGGACCCCGACCTGTTCGAGATGGACCCCGTCGCGTTCGAGGCGCTGGTGGCGGAGCTGTTCCGGGCCCGGGGGATGCAGGCGGTCATGACGCAGCGCTCCAACGACGGCGGCGTCGACGTGGAGGCGCTGGATCCGGACCCCATCAGCGGCGGCACGATCATCGTGCAGGTGAAGCGCTACCGCCACACGGTGCCGCCCACCGCCGTGCGCGACCTGTTCGGAACGGTGCAGGGCGCGGGTGCCAACAAGGGCGTGCTCGTGACCACGTCCGGCTTCGGCCCCGGCTCCTACACCTTCGCCAACGGCAAGCCGCTGACGCTGATCTCCGGCGCCGAGCTCGTCGACCTGCTGGGCCGGCACGGGCTGCGCGGCCGGCTCGGCGGCGGCCCGGCGCCGGTGCCCGCCCAGCGGACACCGACGCTCGTCACGCCGGCCGCGGCGACCGTCCCGGAACCCGAGTACAACCTGCTGGGGATGAACTGGGCGGGCGGCGTGGCACTGGACGTGTGCGCGCTCGTCTGCCAGGGCAACCGCGCGCTCAGCGACGACCACTTCGTCTTCTTCAACAACGCGCGGACCCCGGACGGGACGGTGCAGGCCGTGGCCCGCCCCGCCCGGGACAAGGCCGCCGTCCGTGTCGCGTTCGACGCCCTTCCGGCCCGCGCGGACCGGCTCGTGCTGGCGGTGTCGATCGACCCCGAGGTCAACCCGGACGCGGACCTCGCCGGCTTCACCGACTCGTTCATCCGCCTGTCGGACGGATCGGGAGTGGAACTCGACCGGCTGGAGGTCTCCGACGGCCGGCCCGGCGAGACCGCGCTGATCCTCGGCTCCTTCCGGCGCCGCGGCAGCGGCGACTGGGAGTTCGTCATCGGCGGCAAGGGCTATGAGGGCGGTCTGGAGGCGCTGGTGCGCGAATACGGAATCGACGTCGGATAGACCGCTCGATTCCGCGGACCGCAGCGGATCATTTCGGCGGAGCTGATTTCTCGCGGGGCACCCATAATGCGAACGCGTGAGCGTGGGACGGAAATTCGAATGACGCGGAATGCGGAGGAGGGGATCAGGTGTTGGGCACGCGCAGCTTCACCCAGGAAACGGGTCCCGGCCAGCCGTCCGCGTCCGCTCCCCGATAGCCGATCTTCCATTGGAACTTCGCGTACGAGCGCCGGTCGGTGTCGGTCCACTGCGGGCCGGGCCCCTGGGTGTACAGCGCCACCCCTTCGGCGACCAGGCGGCGGCCCATCGCTGTGATGATCGGGCTGCGCGGTTCGGTGCGGAACCACGGCCCGCCCGGGAACGGCTCCAGGGCGCCCGGGCCCGGGCCGGGGGCCGGCCGGGGCCAGGCCGGGTCGGCGGACTCCAAGCCGCCCGCGTACTTCGGGTACCCGTACCCGTACACCCGCGGCGAGGTGCGCTCCCGCACCCGCCGGTAGACCCCGTCGCCCTCGGCGGAGCCGTTCACGTTGGTGTTTCCCTCGATGGTGTAGATCCGCGTGGCGTCGAACCGCTCCACCACGCCGGTGTGCTCCGAGCCGCCCGCACCGTAGAAGACCTGGGCACCCACCGCCGGATACTCCGAGAACCTGCCGCGCTCCTTGAACCAGGCCACGCCCGTGGCGCACGACGCGGTGCGCGGGAACAGGGCGGCGGCGCCGGCCCGCAGCGCCACCCAGGAGACGAACGTGGCGCACCACGGCTGGCCCTGCGACCACTCCAGGCCGGGAACCTCGTCGCTGTAGCGCTGGATGTTGTTCCAGTCCCCGTGATCACGGCCCTCGTGGACGCCGACCTGGCCGGCTGCCGTCCGCATGACCGCGTCGGGATCCCCCTGCAGCGTTTGCACCAGTAACGGGTCTGCTGACATGCGAATCACCCCCTACCGGCTCCACTGTGGAGCCGGTAGGGACAGGGTCCTCGCGCGGCCTTGCAGAATTCGTGCAACCCGCGTGCAGGGGGCGCCTCAGGCGTACTTCTCATCCATGAGATCCGCGTGTTAAACAATGACCGTGAAAGACGCACCATCGGTCTGGGGGGAGACGATGGAGTTCCGCTTACTCGGACCGGTCACCATCGCCGACGAAAATCGTTCGATCAGCCCGGGAGGGCCCCGACAACAGACCGTCGTGGCGGCCCTGCTGATACACCGCAACACCTTCGTTCCGGTGCCCCGGCTCATCGCATGCGTATGGGGGGACCAAGCGCCGCCCAGCGCCGTCAACAGTCTGCAGAGCTACGTCTCGCGCTTCAGGAAGCTGCTGGGGACGGTCCCGTCCGACGGATCGGTGCGCCTGGTGCGCAGCGTCCCCGGCGGGTACTCGCTGCACGCCCCGGACGAACGGGTCGACGGGGTGCGGTTCGCGCGGCTCGTGTCGGACGGCCGCTCGCTGCTGGAGGCGGGGCGCGCGATGGAGGCGTACCGCTGCCTGTCCCGGGCGCTGCGGCTGTGGCGCGGCCCGGCGATGGCCGGTCTCGCCGATCACGAGCCGCTCGCCGTGGAGATCGCCCGCCTGGAGGAGCTGCGGATGTCCGCGACGGAGTACCTCGCGACGGCCGCGCTGGCGCTGGGGCGCAACGAGGAGTCCGTCGCCCTGCTGCGGGGCGTCATCCGCGAGTGCCCGCTCCGGGAGGGGCCGCGCGCCGGCCTGATGCTGGCGCTCTACCGCTCCGGCCGGCAGGCCGAGGCGCTCGCCCTGTTCAGGACGACCAGGGACATGCTCATCGACGAACTGGGGGTGGAGCCGGGCCGTGAACTGGCCCGGCTCCAGCAGTCGATCCTGCGCCAGGACCCGGCGCTCGCCCGGTCGGGCCGGCCCTGACCGCCGCGGGACGACGGCCGGGACCGGCCGGGGGCGGGCTCAGCGGGTGATGATCGCCGGGTCGCTCGTTCCGGGCCGCCCGGTCTCGACGTGGCCCGCCAGGCGGCGCAGGTAGCCGCCGTCCTGCGCGGAGCGGACCGTCAGGTCGTACCAGTCGTGGCTGCGGCGCGGGTGCGCGGTGTGGACGGCGCGGGCGCCGGGCCGCAACCGGTAGGTGGCCGGGCGCTCGTGCCCGTAGCCGTCCTTGACCGTCAGCGTGACGGTCGTCGCGCCCGGGTTGCTGAGCACCAGCCGCACGTGCCCGCCGTGCCCGTCATGGGTCGCGGTGACCTCCGGGCCCCGGCTGCCGGCGTGGCCCGCGAACTGCCGCAGGAAGCCGTTGGGGCCGTGCACGGTGACGTCGTAGGCGCTGCGCCCGGCCGCGGGAACGGCCAGGTGGTCCGACAGCCGCCGTCCCGCCTCGACGGTGTACGTCCACGGGCCGTCCGGGGACGTCGCGGAGGTGACGTACAGGTGCGCCCCGGCCTTGCCGTGGTTGGCGAAGTCGATGCGCAGCCGGTGCTCCTGGGGGTCGACCGCCGCGTCCGCCGCCAGGTCGTACGGCAGTGCGCGGGCCGGCCGCAGCCCGGGTTCCTGCTTCGGCAGCACGGGGTTGGCCGGCGGCACCGGCACGTAGTCGGGGTGCCGGTCGCGGTCCGGCGGCAGGTAGCCGGCGGTGTCGGGCAGCGCCGGGACGCGGGTGTCGGCCCCGGAGAACTGGAACGCGGTGGTGAGGTCGCCGCAGACCGCCCGGCGCCAGGGCGAGATGTTGGGCTCGTGGACGCCGAAGCGCCGCTCCATGAACCGGATGATCGACGTGTGGTCGAAGACCTGGGAGTTGACCCAGCCGCCCTTGCTCCACGGGGACACGACGAGCATCGGGACCCGCTGCCCCAGGCCGTACGCCCCGGGGACGCTGTGGTCCGTGCCGGTGGGCGTGAAGAGCTCGTCCGTGACGTCGGCCGTGGACCGCCCCTGCGCCCGGGAGGACGGCGGGTACGGCGGCACGGCGTGGTCGAAGAAGCCGTCGTTCTCGTCGTAGGTGATGAACAGCGCGGTCTTGCTCCACACCTCGGGGTTGGAGGTCAGGGCGTCCAGCACCTGGGAGATGTACCAGGCGCCGTAGTTGACCGGCCAGTTCGGGTGCTCGCTGAACGCCTCGGGCGCCGCGATCCAGGAGACCGCGGGCAGCCGGTCGGCCGCCACGTCGGCCTTGAGGATGTCGAAGAAGCCCTCGCCCGCCTTGGCGTCGGTGCCGGTGCGGGCCTTGTCGTACAGCGGGTCGCCCGGCTTGGCGTTGCGGTACTGGTTGAAGTACAGCAGCGAGTTGTCCCCGTAGTTGCCCCGGTAGGGGTCCTGGATCCAGCCCCAGCCGCCGGCCGCGTCCAGCCCGTCGCCCACGTCCTGGTAGATCTTCCAGGAGACCCCGGCCTTCTCCAGGCGCTCGGGGTAGGTGGTCCAGGAGTAGCCGGCCTCGGCGTTGGTGATGACGGGTCCGCCGCCGGTGCCGTCGTTGCCGGTGAACCCGGACCACATGTAGTAGCGGTTGGGGTCCGTGGGGCCGATCAGCGAGCAGTGGTAAGCGTCGCAGATGGTGAAGGTGTCGGCCAGCGCGTAGTGGAAGGGGATGTCCTCGCGCGTCAGGTAGGCCATCGTCGTCGCGGTCTTGGCCGGCACCCAGCGGTCGTACCTGCCCTGGTTGAAAGCGGCGTGGCCGCCGTTCCAGTCGTGGTTGAGGTCCTCGAGGAACTGCAGGCCCAGCTTGTCCGCCTCCGGGTGGAAGGGCAGGACGTCCTTCGTGCCGTCGGACTGGTGCCACACGCTCTTGCCGCTGGGCAGCGTCACCGGGCGGGGGTCGCCGAAGCCGCGGGCGCCGCGCAGGGTGCCGAAGTAGTGGTCGAAGGAGCGGTTCTCCTGCATCAGGACGACGACGTGCTCGACGTCGCGCAGGGAGCCGGTGCGGCGGTTCGCCGGGATCTCCGCCGCTCGGGCGATGCTCTCCGACAGCAGTGAGGCGGCGGCGGTGCCACCGGCCAGCTGCATGAAACGTCGGCGGTCGATGGCGGTCATGAGAAGCCGGCCTCCAGGGTCGTTCGCGGCAGTGCGGGTGCGCTGACAGTCTCCTCAGGCGGCGGAGAATCCCCTGCGACCGAGGGATGGAGACACGGTGAACACTCCGCCAACCACGGTCACTCGCGGGCGTCGACATGCTCGCACCCGCGCGCGGCGAAGCCAAGAGGACGTCCGGCCAGGCGCGGGTGCCCGCCGTGCGGCCTGCCCCCGCGGCGGCACATCGTGTGCGTCACAAACGCTCAGGTCGGGCGTATATCGCTCCCGCCGGACGGGCCGGGGTGGCACGATGGCGGCATGACCACCGGGCCGGCGTCCCGCACCGCACGAGCCGCGATGTTCGCGGCCGTCTGCGTGCTGATGGCAGCGCTCGGCCACTCCTGGGCATCCGGTGACCCCGTTCCGTGGTGGTCGCTCTGCGCGGCCTTCTCCGGTACCGCCTCGGCCGCCTGGTGGCTGGCGGGACGGGAGCGCGGGGTCCTGGTCGTCACCGGCTCCACGGTCCTGGCCCAACTCGGCCTGCACGCCCTGTTCGAGCTGGCGCGGCCGCCCGGCCCGGGAACGTCCGGCCCGATGACGCATGACATGACGGGCATGCACAGCGGCGCCGCCGCACTGGCCGGAACCCCGCACTCCGACCTGCACCTGAGCATGCCCATGGGCGGGGCCATGCCCGGCTCGGCCGGCCGGCAGGCCACCGACGTCATGGGCATGTCGTCCGGCGGCCACGCATCCCTCGGCATGTTCCTCGCCCACCTGCTGGCCGCCGTGGTCTGCGGACTGTGGCTGTGGCGCGGCGAGGCGGCCGCCTTCCGGCTCGGACGGACTCTGTCGGCCCTGATGGCCGCCCCCCTGCGACGCGTCTGGGGCGTGCTGTGCCGCTCCCTGCGCACCGCCCGCGACGACGTCCGGCCGCGCCCGCGGCGCACCGCCGACGACACTCCCGCGCACGCGCTGCGCGGCGTGCTGCTCCACCACGTCCTCTCCCGCAGGGGCCCACCGGTCGCCGCCCGGCACTGCTGAGACCCGCTCGCCCCCCGCGCCCGGCCGACCGGCCGCGCCCGGGTGACGAGCGGCGTACCCGCCTGCCCGTACGCCGCCGCGCCCACGGCGCGCGGCGCCGCGCAGGCCGGTTCCCGACCATGCGGCTCTCTCCCGCCACCCGCCGACCGCGGGCGCGGGACACGGACCCAGGCCGTCCAGGCGACCGCCGCCGGTCCTGAGAGGCCGTTCGCCGACGGCCGCTCCACGCCGTGGTGCGGCCGTGCAGCACGAGAAGGACCTTTTGTGATGACTCATGCCCTGGTGAGGGGCGCCCCGAGGGCGTCCGCTCGCAAGGACGACGAACAGGTCACCGAGTGGGCGCTCGCCGCGCGCGGCGGAGACCCGGCGGCCGTCGAACGCTTCGTCCAGGCCACGTACGGCGACGTCTGGCGGTTCACCGCCCACCTCAGCGGCGACGTGAACGGCGCCGACGACCTGACGCAGGACACGTTCCTGCGGGCGCTCGGCGGCCTGCCGCGGTTCGCCGGCCGCTCCGGCGCGCGGACCTGGCTGCTGTCGATCGCCCGCCGCGCCGTCATCGACCGCTACCGGCACGCCGCCGCCCGGCCTCGGATCTCCGACACCGTCGACTGGCGCAGCGCCGCCGAGGGGACGCAGCCCGTCGGGGTACCGGGGTTCGAGGAGGGCGTGGCGATGCTCGAACTGCTCGACACCCTGCAGGCGCCCCGCCGCGAGGCGTTCGTCCTGACCCAGTTGCTCGGGCTGTCCTACGCCGAGGCGGCCGCCGCGACGGGCTGCCCGATCGGCACCGTACGGTCCCGGGTCGCCCGCGCCCGTGACGACCTGGTCGTCCTGCTCCAGGCCGCGGAGACGGCGCCGCGTGCGGGAACCGTCCCCGCGCGCCCCGGACTCCGGGAGGACCCGGAGCCGGAGGACCGGCACCAGCCGCGCGACCACCCGGAGCCGCGGGAGCGCCCGGAGCGTTCCGTACCGCCCGCGCGCCGCCGCGACGAGCGGCGGAGCGGCCCGTACCGCATCCGTCCGAACCGTCTCACCCAGCCCCTTTGGAGTCCCGCATGACCCCTGAGATCGAGAAGGCCTTCGCCGCGCTGCGCGAGCAGTACGGCGCCGGATCCATCGTGCGCGTCGAGCAGATGCTGGAGGCGGGGCGGCAGCACCGCCACCCGCTGCAGAAGGGCGCGAAATGGATCATGCCCGGCATCTCGCAGCGCCCCTGGCACGACCCCTACGAGCACCCGGAGATCGCACCCGTGGTGCGCGCCCTCGAAGCCGCGCACCCGGCCGTCAAGGACGAGCTGGCGCTGGCCTGGTCCGCGCGCCGCGCCGCGTTCTCCGACTACGAGCACTATCTGACGCGCCAGGAGGACTGGCAGGCGCTGTACCTGTACCGCCGCGGCACCCTGGTGCGGGAGTCGGCGGATGTGGTGCCGACGGCGTTCGGGGTGCTCGAGCAGCACGCCGTCGCGACCGGGAAGATCTGCCCGCTCCTGGAGAGCCACTTCTCGACCCTGCTGCCGGGCGCGTCGATCGCCCCGCACCACGACCTGTGGAACTTCAGCATCAACCTGCACCTCGCCGTCGACATCCCGGAGGGGTGCGGCATCACGGTCGCCGGGGAGACCAGGAGCTGGGAGGAGGGGAAGTGCCTGCTGTTCGACTACTCCTTCGAGCACGAGGCGTGGAACCGCGGCACCCGGCCGCGCACCGCCCTGCTGATCGACCTCTGGCACCCGGACACCACCGTCCCGGAGCGCGCGGCGCTCGTCGCCCTCATCACCGAGATCCGCAACCTGATGGGGGAGGAGGGCTGATGGCGGGCGGGGAGAGGTGACGGGACTCGTCCGTCCGGGCTCAGGCTCCCGGACGGACGACCACGGCCTCGACGCGCACGACGCCGCTGTCCCGGAATCGCAGGACGAACGGCACCCGCTCGCCCAGCGGCAGCCGCGGCGGGCGCTGGATCATGACGTCGAGCCCGGCCGGATCCATGGTCACCGTGCCGTGCGCGGGCACCGCCACCGGGCCGGCCGGCGCCATCCGGCCGGCCCCGTCGCGGACCACCGTGCGGGTGAGCATCGCCGGCCCCAGGACCGGTGAGTCCACCGACAGCAGGACGTCGGCCGTGCCGCCGGTGTTGCGGAGGGTGAAGAACGCCGCGGTCGCCTCGGGGTTGGCGGGCCGGAAGACGCGGGCGTCGGTGACGGTGATCCGGGCCGGGGGATCGCCGGCGGCGCCCGTCGTCGTGTAGGCGGTGAGCAGCGCCAGCACCGCCACGCAGGTGGCCACCGGGACCAGGGCGGCGCGCAGCGCGCCCGGCACCTCGAGGATGACGCCCCCGGCGCCGGGGGCGTCGTCGTCGGTTCGTCGGCTCATCGCGCACCCGCCAGGGACCGTTCGCCGCCCGGACGGCCGGGCGTGCGCCCCGACCGGCGGCCGGGCCGCCGTGGACCGGCCCCGGTACCGGGGCCGGTGTCGTGCGAAGGAGCGCACAACCGCAGGCTGTTGCCGACGACGAGCACCGAGCTGGCCGACATCGCCAGCGCCGCGAACATCGGGTCGAGCCAGCCGGTCGCCGCGAGCGGCAGCGTCAGGGCGTTGTACGCGAACGCCCAGCCGAGGTTGGCGCGGATCGTGCGCAGGGTGCGGCGGGTGAGCCGGACGGCCTGCACGACCGCCTCCATGTCCTCGCGGACGAGTGTGAGGTCCGCCGCGCCGATCGCCGCGTCGGTGCCGGCGCCCATGGCGATCCCGAGGTCGGCCACGGCGAGCGCCGCCGCGTCGTTGACGCCGTCGCCGACCATGGCCACCTGCCGCCCCTCGGAGCGCAGCGCGGTGATGATCTCCGCCTTGCCCTGCGGGACGACGCCGGCGTGCACCCGGGTGATGCCCACCTGCTCGGCGACCGCCGCGGCCGCGGCGGGCCCGTCGCCGGTCAGCAGCACGGACTCGATGCCCAGCTCCCGCAGATGGCGCACCGCGCGGAAGCTGGACGGGCGCACGGTGTCGCCGACGGCCAGCACCGCGACCGCCCGGCCGTCCCGTTCCACGACGACGGCGGTGTGCGCGGCGTGCTCCGCCCGGTCCAGCGCCTGGCGCAGGACCTCGGGCAGGTCGGCCCGCCCGCCGGGGCCGGCCACCTTGATCTCGTGGCCCTCGACCCGGCCGGTCACGCCCACCCCGGGCAGCGCGCGGAAGTCCGCGGCGGCGGGCAGGGCGGCGCCCTCCCCGGCGCGGCGGCGCGCGGCGGCGGCCACCGCCCGTCCGATGGGGTGCTCCGAGCCGTGCTCGACCGCCCCGGCCAGCCGCAGCACCTCGGCGGCGGTCGGCCCCTCGGGGACGGTGGTGGTGGCCACGAGCGCCATCCGCCCGGTGGTGAGGGTGCCGGTCTTGTCGAACACGACGGTGTCCACCCGGCGCAGCCGCTCCAGCGCCTCCGGCTCGCGGATGAGGATGCCCAGTTGGGCGCCGCGGCCGGTCGCGGCGAGGAAGGCGGTGGGGGTGGCGAGGCCGAGTGCGCAGGGGCAGGCGACGACCAGGACGGAGACGGCCGCGGTCACGGCGGCCTCGGCGCCGGCCCCCGCTCCCAGCCAGAAGCCGAGCACGGTGCCGGCGACGGTGACGACGGCGGGGACGAACACGCCGGCGATGGAGTCGGCGAGCCGCTGGACCCGGGCCTTGCCCGCCTGGGCGTCGGTCACCAGGCGGGTGATCTGCTCGAGTTGGGTGTCGGCGCCGACGGCGGTCGCCCGCACCACCAGCAGACCGCCGGAGTTGACGGCCGCGCCCACCACCGCGGCGCCGGGGCCGACCTCCACCGGCGTGCTCTCGCCCGTGACGAGGGAGAGGTCGAGCGCGGAACTGCCGTCCACCACGACGCCGTCGGTGGCGACCTTCTCCCCGGGGCGGACCAGGAACTCCTGGCCCACCCGCAGTTCGGCAATGGGTATCCGCGGGCCGCCGGCCCCGTCGCGCCCGCGCAGCTCGACGTCCTTGGCGCCGAGTTCGGCCAGCGCGCGCAGCGCGGAGCCGGTGCCGCGCCGCGCGCGGGCCTCCAGGTAGCGGCCGGTCAGCACGAACAGCGGGACGCCGACCGCCGCCTCCAGGTACACGTGCGCGATCCCGTCACCGGCCGTGGGCAGCCAGGTGAACGGCATCCGCATGTTCTGCTCGCCGGCTCCGCCGAGGAACAGCGCGTACACCGACCAGAGGAAGGAGGCGGCCACTCCGACGGACACCAGCGTGTCCATGGTGGCCGCCGCGTGCCGCAGCCCCCGCAGGGCCTGCCGGTGGAAGGGCCACGCCCCCCAGGTGGCGACGGGCGCGGCCAGCGTGAAGCACAGCCACTGCCAGTGGTCGAACTGCCAGGCGGGGACCATGGACAGCGCCATCACGGGCAGCGCGAGCGCGGCGGTCCCCAGCAGCCGGTCCCGGTCGGCATCGCGGGCCGGGCCGTCCCCGCCCGCCGGGGCGGTGTCCACCGGTGCGGGCGGGCGGGGGAGTTCGGCGGTGTACCCGGCCTGTTCGACGGCCGAGATCAGCCGTTCGGCGGGCATCTCCGGCGGGTGGGTGACGCGGGCCCGGCCGGTGGCCAGGTTCACGCTGGCCGTCACGTCCGGGAGCCGGGCGAGCTTCTTCTCCACCCGGCCGACGCAGGCCGCGCACGTCATACCGCCGACGACCAGGTCCGTGGTGACGGAACCGGCGGCCGTCACCGTCCGGCCGCCGTGAGCTCCGGCCCCTGCGACCCCATGCCGCCCATGCCCGGCATCCCGCCGCCGTCGGACTCCGGCTCCTGCGGCGCTCCCGGTGACGGGTCGCCCGGATCACCCGGTACCCCCGGTGCGTCGGTGCCCGTCCGGTGGATTCCGGGCGCGACGGGACCGGCCGCCCGGCCCACCGCGAACGAGGCCGCCATGAGGACGGCCAACAGGAACAGGAATCCCAGCAGAGCCGGTGGTGGCGCGGCTCTTGATATACGCCACGAGCGGGCGGAACGCGAAGGAGTGGGGGTTTCTGTCACGGGAGTCGATGCCACTCCCTAATGTTTGCATGCTGTACGGGGCTGGTACGGCGATCCGCAACTCAGTAGAGTGTGACGAAAAATATCGGAGACGCCGGGAACTGAACGGCCCCGTCATCCGACTACTAGAAAACACCTGTTGAGAGCCTGTGTGGCGCGAACGAAACGCCATCACGGAAGTTGCGGCCGGAATTCGCCATCTCCTGCGCTCCACAGCGCTTCCGCAATGACCAAAAATAGCAGGTTTGATCACCGTGCGGGTTGACAAGGTCCCCGCGGGTACCCATTGATGTGGCCGGTTTCCCGCGTCACATCCGCGTTGTTCCCGCGTGTCGGCTCGGCCGAATCACACGGAGGCCGCATTCGCAATACGCCCCTGAGCCAGTCCAAATCGAATGCTTGGCGTTTGCCGCGCTCCGGAGCCTCGGTAAGGATCCAGAAACGGGTCGCGCTCCCGGCGTATGACGGACATACGACCAGGGGCGCATTCCAAGGGGGAACGTCCGAGCATGTCTGCACTGAAGGCACCACCCGCTCCAACGCGCCAACGTCTCGGACTGTCCTTGTTCGTGCTGGCCACCGCCCAGTTGGTCATCGCCCTCGACTTCAACGTCGTCTACGTCGCCCTCCCGTCCATCGGCAGCGGCCTCGGCTTCTCGGCCCAGGACCTGCAGTGGGTGGTGAGCGCGTACGTCGTCGCCACCGCGGGGTTCCTGCTGCTGGGCGGCCGGGCCACCGACCTGCTCGGCCGCCGCCGGATCTTCACTGTCGCGGCCCTGCTGTACGCCGGCTCCTCGCTCGTCGGCGGGCTGGCCGGATCCGCCGCCGTCCTGGTGGCCGTCCGGGCCATCCAGGGCATCGGCGGGGCACTGCTGTTTCCCGCCACTCTCTCTTTGATCAATACGCTGTTCGCGGAGGGGTCGGCCCGCAACCGGGCGCTCGCCGTCTGGGGCGCCGCGGGCGCGGGCGGCCTGTGCTTCGGCTCGCTGCTGGGCGGTGTGCTCGTCGACGCGTTCGGCTGGCCGTCGGTCTTCTTCGTCAACGTGCCGCTGGCCGGGCTGATCGCCGTCGCGGGGTGGATGCTCTTCCCCGCCGACGAAGCGCCTGCGCAGCGGCGGCAGTTCGACGTGGCCGGCGCGCTGGCGGCGACGGGCGGCATCACCCTGCTGGTCTTCGTCCTGGTGCACGCTCCCGAGGCCGGCTGGACCAGCGGCCCCGTCCTCGGCTGCGCGGCGGCCTCCGTCGCGCTGCTCGCGGCCTTCGCGGTCATCGAGACCCGCACCCGCGACCCGCTCACCCCGGCCCGGCTGTTCGCCCACCGGAGCCTGGTCGCGGCCATGGCGCTGACCGCGGTGTTCAGCGCCACCTTCAGCTCGCTGCCGTACTTCCTGACGCTGTACTTCCAGACGGTGCGCGACTACAGCGCGCTGCGGACCGGGCTCGCGTTCCTCGTCCCGGCGCTCGTGGTGGCGGCCGGCACCAAGGCGGGCGAGTGGGCGGTCGGCGCGATCGGGATGACCAGGACCCTGCTGTGGTCGCTGCTGCTCGGCGCCGCCGGTGTCGCGCTGCTCGCTCCGGGGCTGACCGCCGACGGGTCGTACGCTCGCGTACTGCCGGGGATCGTGCTGCTCAGTGCGGCGCAGGGCGCCGGGTGGACCGCGATGTGGATCGCGGCCGCCACCGGGGTCGCACCCGGGGACCAGGGCATCGCGTCGGGACTCGCCTCCACCACCCTGCAGATCGGGGGCGCGGTCGGCCTCGCGGTGCTGGTGGCCGTCGCCGACACCGGCCGGCACGGCGCCCTGCACGGAGCCGCGCTGCGCCTGGCCCTGCTGGACGACATCCGCACGGTCGTCTACGTGATCGCGGCGGGCATCTGTCTGGGCACGCTGGTGCTGCTGGCCTTCCGCAGAGTGCCGGCGCCCTGACCTGGCACCCCGACCCGGCTCCCCGCTCCCCGGGTTCCCGCCCCGACCGACCGCCGCGCCCGTAGCCGCCTGCCGTCCTGACGTCCTCGTCCTGCCGTCCGCCGTCCGCCGTTCGCTGTCCTGCCTCCGCCGACCTCCCGGCCCCTCGCGGCCGCGCAAGTGCACGCTTACCGAGGAGATCCGCCGTGCTCAGCCCGAACACCCCGACCCTGCCGTCCCACCCCGACACTGTCACCGATCCGACCGATCCGACCCACCCGGCCCACCGGCCCGCAGGGGCCGCGCCCGTCGCCGTCGTCTGCGGCATCGCCGGATGGCTGCCGCCCCGGGTCGTCACCAACGAGGAGCTGTCGCAGCGCCTGGACACCACCGACGCGTGGATCAGAACCAGGACCGGCATCGGCCAACGGCACTTCGTGGAGCCCGGGCAGGCCACCTCCGACCTCGCGGTCGAGGCGGGCCGCCGGGCGCTGGAGGCGGCCGGCACCGGTTCGGTGGACGCGGTGATCGTCGCCACCACCACCCCGGACCGCTCCTGCCCGGCCACCGCGCCCGTCGTCGCCGACCGGCTCGGACTCAACGGTGTGGCCGCGTTCGACGTCAGCGCCGTGTGCACCGGGTTCGTCTACGGGCTGGCCTCGGCCGCCGGGCTCATCGCGGCGGGTGTCGCCGGCCGGGTGCTGCTGATCGGCGCGGACACGTACTCGTCGATCGTGGACCCCGACGACCGGGCGAACGCCATCATCTTCGGCGACGGCGCCGGCGCGGTGGTGCTGCGCGCCGGGCACGCCGGTGAACCCGGCGCCGTGACCCACTTCGACCTCGGCAGCGACGGCGCGCACGAGGAGCTCATCGTCGTCGCGGCCGGCGGCTCCCGGCAGCGCGCCGGCGACGGCACGCACGAGGACCAGCACTTCGCGATGCGCGGCCGGGAGGTCTACCGGCACGCGGTGACCCGCATGGCCGACTCGGCGCGCGCGGTGCTCCAGCGGGCCGACTGGAAGGTCGAGGACATCGACCACCTCGTGCCCCACCAGGCGAACCTGCGGATCCTGCACTCGGTCGCCGACGACCTGGGGCTCGCCAGGACCGCCTGCGTGTCCAACATCGAGTCGGTCGGCAACACCGGCGCCGCCTCGATCCCGCTCGCCCTCGCCGACGCCGCCGCCCGGCAGGTCGTCCGGCCGGGGCAGCGCATCCTGCTCACCGCCTTCGGAGGCGGCCTCACCTGGGGCTCCTGCGTGCTGCGGTGGCCCGACCTGACCACTTCCGACACCCGAAGGACAACGGAGGAGACAGCACACATGAGCACCACCTACGAGCAGCTCGTCGCGGTCATCGCGAAGCTGCACGACGCGGACCCGGAGCTCGTCCGCCCGGAGGCGACGTTCGCCGAACTCGACGTCGACTCGCTGACGATGGTCGAGATCAGCATGCGCCTAGAGCGCGACCTCGGCATCGAGGTCGCGGACAACGAGCTGCGCGGCGACATGACCCTCGACGAGACCGTACGGCTGATCGACGCCAAGCTCGACGGCCTGATCGGCACCCCGACCACCACCGGCACCACCCACTCGAAGGGCTGACCCCATGAACATCATTCCGCAGGACGGCAAGACGCTCGGCGCGAGCGTCGAGGGCTTCGACCACAGCACCGCCACCGACGAGGACGTCGCCGCGCTCAAGCAGACGGTCTACACGCGCAAGATCGCGGTGCTGAAGGGCCAGGACCTGTCGCCCAAACAGTTCCTCGAACTCGGCAAGCGGCTGGGCCGTCCCGAGACCTACTACGAGCCCATGTACCAGCACCCCGAGGTGGAGGAGATATTCGTCTCCTCGAACGTCCCCAAGGACGGTAAGCAGATCGGGGTGCCGAAGACCGGGAAGTTCTGGCACGCCGACTACATGTTCATGCCGGACCCGTTCGGGCTGACCCTCATCTACCCGCAGGTGATCCCGCAGAAGAGCCGCGGGACCTACTTCATCGACATGGGCCGGGCGTACGAGGCGCTGCCCGAGGACCTCAAGCGGGAGGTCGAGGGAACGTACGCGCGGCACTCCGTGCGGAAGTACTTCAAGATCCGGCCGCACGACGTGTACCGGCCCATCTCCGAGATCCTGGAGGAGGTCGAGACCAAGACGCCGCCGGTGGTGAAGCCCACCACCTTCACCCACCCGTTCACCGGCGAGACGGTGCTGTACCTCAGCGAGGGCTTCACCGTCGGCCTGGAGGACGCGGACGGCCGGCCGCTCGACGAGGACCTGCTGCGGCGGCTGTTCGAGGCCACCGGGCAGCTGGACGAGGAGTTCACCCACCCCGGCATCCACCTGCAGACGTTCGAGCAGGGCGACCTGCTGGTGTGGGACAACCGCAGCCTGATCCACCGCGCCCTGCACACCGCGGCGCCGGAGCCCACCGTCTCCTTCCGCGTCACGGTGCACGACGAGCGCAAGCTCTACGACGAGACCGCGGCGGCGTAGCGCGATGACCGTCTTCGCCACCGACACCGAACTGCTGCCGCTGGTCCTGCGGCCCTACAAGGCGAACTGCAAGTACCTCGAATCCGCCGTGGTCACCGCGGAGAACGGCCGGGTCTCGGCCGAGTGCACGTTCTCCATCGGCGAGTCGTGCTACATCGACGACACGGGCCATCTCAACGCGGTCGAAGTAAACATCAGTTACAACCAGATGATGTATTACGTGGTCGCCAAGTCCGTCAAGGAAGGGCTGCTGCCGGAGTTCGGCTCCTGGACGCTGGAGGACTACTGGCGGCACCAGCTGCCCGACATCCTCATCGCCCGGTTCGGCGGCAGTTTCCGGCGCCCGATCAACGCCCGCGCCTTCTCCGGCGGATTCGAGATCCTCACCGTCGACCGGCGCACCCCCGGCGGCGGCGACCCGCTGATCATCGCGGACACCTCGTACCGGTACTGGGACGCGGCGGGCGGCCGCTGCGACGGCGAGGTGAAGCTCGCCTTCGTCAACGCCTTCGACCAGGCGGCCGTCGGCACGTCCTGATCGTCGTCCCCTGACATCGCCGCGCGCCGCCGCCCGTCGACGACCCGGCCGTGCTGTGGCGGGCGGCGACCGCTCTCGGCCTGTCCGCCCACGCTCTGGACGCCG
>NZ_JBEYJD010000041.1:0-77403 GCF_040636125.1 Streptomyces sp. NPDC006733
CCCTCCCACCGCGTCCGGTCACCCCACCAAGCCCCCCCCCCCCCCCCCCGACACCGGTCAGGGGCCCTCCCCGCACGGTGGTGATCGCAAGCCCGGTGACCCGTTCGCGGGGTCGCGGTGCGGGTGCAGTCCGGCGCGGTCGGAGCCAAGGCGGCCACGGGCTGGTCCTACGCGTCGTGACGGAGGAACTCCTCGACCGCAGGAAGGGCGGTGGGCCACTACTCCGGCCCGCTGCCCGTCCTGCGGTCACACCGGTTATTTGACGCCGAGCAACTGCTCCAGCGGGTCGATCGCGAAGTAGACACTGAACAGCGCGGCGACCACCCACACCAGGAGGTGGACCTCACGGGCCTTGCCGAGCGCCGCCTTGATGACGACGTAGGAGACGAAGCCCGCGCCGATGCCGTTGGTGATGCTGTAGGTGAACGGCATGACCGCAATGGTCAAGAACGCCGGGATGGCGACGTCGTACTGCGTCCAGTCGATGGTGCGAGCCTGCGTCATCAGCAGGAACCCGACGGCGACGAGCGCGGGTGCGGCCGCCTGGGAGGGCACCACCGTCGCGAGCGGCGACAGGAACAGGGCCACGGCGAACAGCGCCCCGGTGACCACACTCGCCAGTCCGGTGCGCGCGCCCTCGCCGACGCCCGCGGTGGACTCGACGTAGGCGGTGTTGGAGGACGCCGAGGCCGCGCCGCCCGCGATGGCCGCCGCGCCGTCGATGAACAGCACCCGCCCGAGGTGGGGCACCGTGCCGTCCTGGTCGAGCAATCCGGCCTCGCTGGTGACCCCGACGACCGTGCCCATCGTGTCGAAGAAGTCGCTGAGGATCAGGGTGAAGACGAACAGCGCCGCCGTCACGAAGCCGACCTCGGCGAAGCCCCCGAAGAGGCTGAAGTGGCCCAGCAGTCCGAAGTCGGGCGCGGCCACCACGTCGTCGGGCACCTTCGGGGTCGTCAGGCCCCAGGCGCCGGCGGGCAGGTCGGCGACGGCCTGCACCACGATCGCCAGCACGGTCATGGTCACGATGCTGATCAGGATCGCCCCCCGCACCCCGCGCGCCAGCAGAGCGACGGTCAGCAGGACACCGAGGCAGAAGATGAGGACCGGCCAGCCGGCCAGCACCCCGGAGCCGCCCAGTTGCACCGGCACCGTGGTCTTGGCGATGTCCGGGATACGGCTGGTGAACCCGGCGTCCACGAAACCGATGAACGCGATGAACAGGCCGATGCCCACCCCGATGGCCTGTTTGATCGACGGCGGGATGGCGTGCATGATCGCCTCGCGCAGCCCGGTCGCGACCAGGACGCAGATCAAGATGCCTTCCAACACCACCAGGCCCATCGCGTCGGGCCAGCTCATCCGGGGCGCGATCTGGAAGGCGACGACGGCGTTGAGGCCGAGGCCCGCCGCTATGGCCAGGGGCAGGTTGCCGCCCACCCCCATGATCGCGGTCATCACGGCGGCGACCAGCGCGGTGGAGGTGACCAGTTGCCCGGTCGAGAGGTGGTGGCCGTACTTGTCCGTAGCGCTTCCGAGGATGATCGGGTTCAGGACCAGGATGTAGGCCATCGTGAAGAAGGTGGCCAACCCACCGCGCAGTTCCCGGCCGATGCTGGAGCCGCGTTCCGAGATCCGGAAGTAGCGGTCCAGGGGGCTGGTGGGCGGTGGGGTGTCGGACGGCGGTTCCGCTGTCGTGACGGCAGGTCTGGACATGGCACTCCTCGGTGGCGCACCCGGGCGGGATGCAACATTTCGTGGAACGTGGGGCACACGGATTGTGCCTCTCGCCGTGCCCCCATGGGTTTCAGTCGGGTTACCCCACGTCACAGCCGCGTTGCGGCCGGCGGGACCGTCCCGGCGGTGCGGGCAGCGCCGGGACGCTGCCTTCGTCAACTCCGACCCCGGGCCACCTCGGCTGGGTAGATGGGGGCGATCGGGGCGTACGGGTCGTGCGGGGTGCGGATCGCCAGGCCGGCGGGGTGAAGGGGGCTGGGCTGCAACCGCGGGGGGTGGGGTCGGGTGTCCATCAGAAGGGTAGGAGAGGTCATGAATGCCGATACCGTCACCGCTATCTGTGCCACCGCTATTGCGTCCGCCTCCTTCGTTGTCTCCGTCCAACAAGGAGACTGAGGCGGCCCGCGGCGTTGCGGGTGACGTCGCAGGTGTTCCGGATCGGACGTGAGCCAAGCCCGCTGCAGGGGAGCGCAGGCGTGGTGCGGGCCCGGCGGCCGGCAGGACGCGACAATCGGCGCTTGCGTGGCCGTAGAACGGGTGCGTTGCCCGCAAAGCGGTTGGGTCAGCTCGGATGCATGACCGGTGCCGACGGTGGATCGTCGATCTGGGCGGGGGCCGTCCGGGGGCGGCAGTACAGGAGCTGCTTGGGTGAGGTGCTCGTGAACGGGGATTGATCGTAGTCTCCGTAGCGCTGCACGACGTCGAGGCCGGCCAGCCGGCAGAGCGCCGCGAGTTCCTCGGGAAAGAAGCAGCGCATGCTGACCTTCTTGGTGCGTACGCAGACGCCGCCGCTCAGGTAGTCCAGCGTGAAGCGCAGCACTTGGGTGGCGGCGTCGTAGCTGGTCCTCGCTTGTACGTCGAGCTGTGTCCCGTCCCGTTCCACGACCGACTTGTGGCGGTAGGGCGACTCGGGCAGCCGGCACAGCTTCGCCATGTCGGGGTTGAACACGTCCAGGATCAGGGTCCCGCCCGGTCGCAGCACCTTTCGCGCCGAGGTGAGGAACGCGACCACGGAATCCAGGTCGTGCAGGTGCTGCATCGCGTTGGTTGCTGAGAACACCAGGGCGAAGCGCCTGTCGGAGTGGATGGTGCGGCAGTCCTGTTCCAGCCACTCGACCGGAAGTTGCTCGTCCTGGGACCGCTGACGGGCCCGGGCGAGCATCGAGGGCATGATGTCCAGTCCGGTGACCTCGATGCCCGCCCGAGCGATCGGCAAGGTGATGCGCCCGGTGCCGCAGGCGACCTCCAGGACCGGGCCGCCCGCCTGGATCGCTTGGTCGAGGAAGAATGGGATGTCGTGGGTCCGGGCGGCGAACTCCTGATCGTAGAAGTCCGCGTCGTCGTACACGGCCAGGTCTTCCAGAGCTCTCATCGTGCCACCGCCGTCGTCGGGCCGAGTGCGTCGGTAAGGCTGGTCAGGACGGAGCCGGACCAGCTGCTGTCCCCGAAGGCGCTGACCGGCAGGGCCAGCACGCCGTACTCGTGCTGGAGTGTCTGCGCGGGGATGTCCACCGGGAAGAAGTAGTTGCCGCGGCAGGTCCGGCTCGCGGTGGGAATGGCCCCGAGCACGTCGTCCGGCAACCGTTCGAACAGGCGCTCCGCGCGTGCGGCCAGGTCGTCGGCGACCTGCCGGGGCAGGTCGCTGTGCTCGGTCAGCAGGTGGTCGGCGAGCCGGAGCTGGTCGGGCGTCGGCGGATCCGCCCGGAACGCGTCGGCCAGGTCGGTGTGGCCCGGATCGAGCAGGACCACGCCGAACGTGCGCGGCCACAGCCATCCTTTGGTGACCGAATGCAGCAGGATCGCGGCGCCGGTGTCCAGCAGTCGCCGGGTGCCGGGCGCGAACGGGGCTCCCAGGTCGTAGACGCTGTCGATCAGCAGGCGGCGGTGTGGGGATACCCGCAACCACGCCGTCAGCGCGGCGCACTCGGCATCGGACAGGTATCGGCCGAGCGGCTTGCTGGGGTTGGCGAGCAGCAGGTATTCGGGCCGGTGGTCCGCCGGCGACTGCGGCAGGGCCGGCGCCGGCAGCGTCGGGTAGGACGCGGGCGCCAGGCCCGCTGCGCCGGCCAGTTCGAAGTAGACCGGGTACACGTCGCTGGGCAGCCACAGCTTCGCTTGCTGGGTGTGCAGCCAGCGGAAGACCACGCTGAGCCCGTGGCGGACCCCGCGGCCGACCAGGGCGTGGCCGGACCACTCCTCCGGCAGCTCGAAGCGCCGCAGCCAGGCACGGGCGAGATCGCACCGGTACACCGGACCCACGTCGGTCGGCGGACTCGGTCGCAGCGGGGCCAGCGCCCGGTAGACGTTGGTCTCGGCGGCGTCCAGCAGCGACGCGGAGGCACTCAGTTGCTGCTGCCGGAATTCCTGGAACGCGTCGAACCTCATGCTGTGGCACCTTCCGGCACGATCTCGCTGGCCCGGTCTTCCAGGGAGGCGTAGCAGCGGCCGTCGGCCAGGACGTTCCAGCTGCGGGCGATGCCGTTGGTGCGTTCCCACAGCAGGCTGGGTTCGGTGTACGCGGCGATCCGCATCGGCTGTCCGTCCCAGCTGCCGTGGTAGACCGGCGCGCCCCAGGGCAGGCGGCTGGCCAGGTCGAAGCCGTGCTGCTCGGCGAACCGGGTGACGATGGACAACGACACCTGGTGCTCGCGGCTCCAGACGTTGGCGGCGCGGTCGAAGTAGAGCGACTCGGTGCTGGTGGAGACGTAGAGCTCTTTGAAGCAGACTTCCTCGACCCCGAGAGCCGCGGCCCACGAATGGTACTCGGCGACGCCGGCCGCGTCGGCGACGCCGCCGTGCTGGAGCACGCAGATCAGTCTCATGCGCAGCCCCGGCCAGCGGTCACGTTCCCCGCGCCAGGTGTCGATCACCGAGCTCACCGGGGTGCGCAGCATCATCAGCCGCTCGCTGACGGCGTCGTCGTGGTGGTGCCGGGAGACCGCCAGCACGCTCAGGCCGGCGGTGCTCAGGGCGGCGAGGCGGTCGGCCCGGTCCGCGTGCCGGCCCTTGGCCAGGGTGTGCGCGTTGGTGATCAGGACGACCTTCGGGAAGGCCGCCGAGCAGGCGGAGACCAGGCGCAGTTGCTGGTCGAACGGTATGAGCGTGGGCTCCCCGCCGCCGGTGATCACTGCCCGTTCGGCTCCGGCCGCTCGGGCGCGCTCCAGCCAGTGGGCGACCGCATCCCACGGGACCCGGGCCGGTGCTTGGTCGCTGGAGATCGAAGCCGAGGAGAAGCAGAAAGAGCAGCGAGCTTGGCAGGCGGAGGCGACCGGCAGAAGCGACACCGAGCGCGGTCGTGTGTCGGCGTAGCTGCGCTGCGCCGATGCGTGCAGGTGCAGGGAGGCTGCCATCGCATCCTCGACGGTTGTCGGGCGCAGGGTGACGTCGTTGTCCACGGGGTCGAGCTCGTGGACTGCTGACAGCCGGATGCGAGCCTCGTGCAGTTCCATGCCGAGGCCGGTCGATTCGTTGGGGACCAGCGTGGCGGGGTCCACTGCGGTTTCCAGCACCAGCAGCCGGTCACCGGGAATGGCCAGGCGGTCCAGCAAGCGGCGCGCCTTGCCGATGCCGATTCCCAGCTCCGCACGGGTCAGCAGGTGGAACCGGTCGGGATAGGTACTCTCCGGAATCCCCGCCTTACCGTAGGCGAACGCGTACTTGTCGAAGCCCTTCGCGAAGTTCGACAGGACGATCACGTGGAAGCGCTGGTCGCTATGGTTCATCCCGACATCATGCATGACCGGGCCCGGACGGCTTGGGCCGGACCGCAGGTGGGACGCGGTGCCCCGGTCCGAGCCGCGCTCAACGACGCACCCCGTCCCGTCGCGGCCTACGGCACGGCCACCGGTGACCTGCGGGCGACGGATGAGGATGCTCCGAGCCGAGCACTCTCCTGGTCGACCATGACCGGGTGAGGGGCGGAAGAGCCTGCGCCGACTTACCGACTTGGCCTTGCCCGGGGCCGCGCCACCCGCACGAGGGGCGTTGTCGAGGCGACTTCCGTGGCGACCGGCGTGCGGTCACAGGCTGAAGGGGGTTGCCGTTCACGGGGCTTGCGCCAGGCCTCCGGCGGAGCAGGAGGCCGTGTTGGCGCCACCTCAGCTGGTGCGGGCCGGACGATGCCTGGTCGCGGAGGGTTCCTGCTCGGCAGGTGTCGGCAGGACCGCCAGGGCGGTGTCGGCGATGGTGCGCAGCGTCTGCGGGGCCAGTCCGGCCTTGCCGACCGCCTCGATACCGCGCACTACCGTCAGCAGTAGGGCTGCCAACTGCTCCGGATCCGCCGCGCGGTCGATGTCGCCGTGGCGCTGGGCTGCGCTGATCTCCGTCTGCAGCAGGGTGAGCAGGGCGGTCATGGTGGCGGCCGACTGGGCGGCGACTGTGGGATCGTGCTGGGCCAGTTCCGCTGCGCCCTTGGCCACCAGGCACCCGCGGCGTTCGGTGTCGGCGGCGGCGTTCTCCGCCATCAGGTGCACGTATCCCGACAGCCGGGCCAGGGCTTCGGCGTCCGGGCCGCCAGCCAGCCGTTCTTCGGCCACCTCGACGACTGCGGTGCACCAGTCGTCGAACACCCGGTGGAACAGCTTGCCCTTGTCGCCGAACGCGCCGTACAGGCTGCCCTTGCCCAGGCCGGTCGCCTGGGCGATGTCGTCCATGCGGGTTCCGGCAAAGCCGGTCGTCCAGAACTGTTCCCGGGCCCGCTCCAGGACGTGGTGTTCGTCGAATGCGCGTGGTCTCGGCATGGTGCCAGCCTACTCATTCTTGACTCGATCGTCCAGAACCGCCTACGTTATGGACGATCCGTTCCACAACCGAAGGGGTTCGACATGCCAGGCGTGCTGCAGGAGAAGGTGGCCGTGATCACCGGAGGGAGCAGCGGGATCGGGCTGGCCATCGCCCACCGCTTCGTTCGAGAGGGCGCGCGGGTCTTCGTGACCGGCCGGGACGCCGACCGCCTCGACGCGGCGGTCAAGGAGCTGGGCCCCGCGGCCACCGGCGTACGGTCCGATGTCTCGGTCCTGGCCGACCTGGACGCGCTCTACGCACAAGTCCGCGAAGAGGCCGGACGCATCGACGTGCTGGTGGCCAACGCGGGCATCGTCGCGGACGCCGCGCTGGGCGCCCACACCGAGGCGAACGTCGACCTGACACTCGCCGTCAACCTCAAGGGCCCACTGTTCACCGTCCAAAAGGCGCTTCCGCTCCTGACGGAGAACGCCTCCATCCTGGTCGTCGGCTCCAGCAACAGCGTGCGGCCCAATGAGCACCTCGAGGTCTACAGCGCCTCCAAGGCAGCGCTGAGCAACCTCGTGCACAACTGGGCCCGGCAATCGCGCGAGCGCCGATTCCGGGTCAACGTCCTCAGCCCGGGACCCACGCGGACCCCGGCGCTGCTGCGCGCCGCGGGCCCGGACGCCGACCAGTTCGCCGAAGCCGTCGTGCCCCTGGGGCGGCTGGCCGACCCCGAGGAGATCGCCGAGGCCGCGCTCTTCCTGGCTTCGGACGCCGCATCGTTCGTCACCGGCGCCGAACTCTTCGTCGACGGCGGCTACACCCGGGTCTGAAAGACGGCCGGTGGTGCGCATCCGGCTCCCTCGAAGGGGCGGGGCGCACCTCCGGCCGCACGGGGCGTCGTCCGAGGCACCGCCCGGCCGAGGTGCCGGTCCTGCACCGTTCGACTTCCCGAGGGACAGGCGCCCCGGGCCCGGCAGGTCCCTGCGGCCGGACGCGCAGAGCGGTCAGGAGGTGCGGGGGATCCAGTCGCTGCCGCCCAGGGGGTAGTCGTAGCCGGGACGGTCGGCGGCGGTGCTGGTACGGAACGGGGTGCCGTTGTTGTCGGCGCGGACGGTGCCGTGGCGGCCGCCGCTCGACCAGTCGAGGGTCAGGCTCCAGCGCACGTCGTGCGCCTTGGTGTGGGCGGTGACGTAGAAGACCTCGGGATCGGACTGGCTGACGCTGTACGGGAACCCGCGCTGGCCGTTTTTGATCGTGACGGTGGGGCTACCGCTGTCCAGGTCGATGTCGAAGGACTTCGTCTCGACCCCTCCCCCGCAACCGACGCCCATCGCATAGTCGTTCCAGGCCAGCGGCGCGTTCCTGGACACGATGCTCACGTGCAGTGCTTCCAGGACGACGGTCTGCGCGCCGGTGCCCTGGACGGTGAGGGCGACCCGCTGCTCGTCGGCGGAGACCGCGCCGTACGAAGCCGCCCAGCGTGGCGCGTTCTCCTCGTTGGCGGGCGGGCCCATCTGCGCGGGGGCGCTGTCGACGAGGAAGCGCTGGCTGCACGGGCTGTCGTAGACGTAGGGGCGGGTGCGGACGGTGAGCGGAACCGCGCTGCTGCCCGGGATCAGCGCGGCCGAGGTGCGGGGTGCCGCCGTGCCCGGCGCGGTGGAGGTTCCGGCGGCGCCCTGGTCACCGGTCGCGCTACGCGCCTGGGGGGTCGATGGGCCCGGCGTGCTCGGCGTGGGGGCGCGCTGCGGGGCGGAGGCGTTCAGTGTCGTCTGGTGGGCCGGGCCCAGGTTTGCGGTCGCGCTCGTGCCGCCGTCGCCGGCCCACAGCGGACGCGCCGCGAGCACCGAGGCCACCAGCACGGCCGCGGCGGCGGACGCGACGAGCACCGGACGGCGCCGTCGCGGTCCGGCGGACGCGCCCGGGCGGGTGACGACGACCGGCTCGTCGGGCTCGTCCGGCGCAACCTGGGCGGCGGCTCCGGGTGCCCCGGCCGCCTCGCCGGGCTCGGCCGCGTCCGGCTCGCCGGGCGCGAGGCCCGCGGCCCCGGCTCCGACCTCCGCGCCGTCCCCGCTCTCGCGCCGCTCCTGCGACGCGGCCGCCCGGCCCGCGTCCGCCAGGATCCAGCGGCGGTGCAGTTCCACGAGTTCCTGCGGCGTCGCCTTGCACACCCGCGCGAAGCGCTCCAGTGGCGCGTAGTCGTTGGGGACCGCCGCGCCGTGGCAGTACCGGTGCAGCGTCGACGTGCTCATGTGCAGCCGCTTCGCGAGCGTCCCGTAACTCAGTTCCGAGCGGTCCTTGAGCTCCCGCAGCAGCGCCGCGAACCCCTCGGCCGACTCGGCCCCTGCCGACCCTGCCACGCGTTCCCCCATCCCGAAGCGATCCTCCCTGTCCCGTTCCAGCGTTCCAGGCGCCTCGTATTCGCCCTGCTCACAGCCTATTTCACCGTTTCAGCATCCCCAACTGCCCGGCGGGCGTGGCGGCTGGGACGGATCACCGCACAAGCTCCTGCCATCCAAGCACCACCCCAGGGTCACCAGCGAACGAGGTACACACCATGTCCGGTATCCGCACCCGCGCCATCCGTCTGGCCACCACCGCCGCAACCGTCGCGATCGCCGCGCTCTCCCTGACCGCCTGCGGCGACGACGGAGGGGGCGTGCGCGGTGAGTCCGGAGGGACGAGCCACGCGGGGTCCACCGCGCCCAGCGGCAGTGCTTCCGCCCCGGGCCCCTCCGTAGCGCCCTCCGTGGCCAACCCCTCGTCATCGCAAGCGCCCGGCACGTCCGGGCCTGCGGGGTCCGGTGGCCCGAAGCCGACGACGCGGCACACCACCGCCGGGGCTCCGGACGCCGCCGGCAACCCGATCACCTGCGAGGGCTCCAACACCAAGACCGTGGCGGCCCCGTTGAACCGCCCGGTCAACCACATGCTGCTCACCGTCACCAACACCGGCAGCAAGACCTGCTACCTCTACGCCTACCCGGCGCTGCGGTTCACCGGGGCGCAGGCGGTGCCTCCCGTCATCGACGACTCCCACCCGCAGGCCGTGGTGACGCTGACCCCGGGACAGTCCGGTTACGCCCTGGTGAACCTGTCCGCCGCGGACGGCAGCGGCACGAACGGCTACACCGCGAAGTCCCTGACGGTCTACTTCTACGGCCGGTCCGGCACCGAGAGCGTGGGCGCCGCCGCCCACCCGTCACTGCCCGCCAAGGGCCTGTACCTCGACAGCACGCTCAAGACCACGTACTGGCAGCAGTCGATGGACGACGCCTTGAACTGGTGACGCACCGGCTGCGCCGCCCCGGGTGACACACCGGCTAGGACCGTCGAGGAGTTCACGGCCCAGCCAGTGCCACTGGCTGCACCCGGGGCGTCGGCCGAGTATTGATCGTGCCCGCCCACGACGGCACTGTCAGACAGGACGCGACGGTGGCTGACGAGACCGTCCACCGCCTGCGTCAGGCCACGATCGCGGCCGGCGCTGTCCGCGATCGGGCGTTCATGCACCCGGTCAAAGGCGCCGGCTACCGCGCCCAGGGTGCTCGAAGGATCTGACGGCACCTGAACCGCCGGGGCCACCGCGCGGCCCTGTCATTGTCGCCGCCGGCTCGCACGGTTGAACCGCGCAGCGCGGGTGACGACCCTGGGCCGCGGCCACCGGCCGCCTCAGGACGGGGAAGCGTCACGCTCATCCGCCGCAGGCGCGCCGATCAACTGCTCGATGCGTGAGGTGGACAGTCCGGCAACGCGAGCCCGGTCGACCATCGCGGGACGCGCTTGGAGCATCTGGCGGAAGGCCAGGAGCTCGGCATGCGCCTCCGCCACGGGTGGGACGGACGAGACGCGAACGATCTCTGCGGCTTCTTCGTCGGTGACGGGGACTTCCAGCCGCTCGACGCCGGCGGGGATGAGATCAGCGTCGGAGGAAGCCACGACGCGTACCGTCGCGTTGGACGCTGCCTCATGAGCCTGCAGCCAACCGTGCACGGCCGCTGTGTCCCATACGGCAAGATCGGGTAGCCGACCGGCGTCAACTCCCGGCGCCGCGCATCCGTCTCCGCCGGCGAGAACAATCACCAGAAATGCTGAACCGGTCACGATGCCACCTATCTCCAATACAGCCCTGAACAGCAGCATATCGCCCGCCCGGACGCGCAAACTCACCGTCCAATCGTTCGCATGGATCCTAGTCATGAGCACGGCGGCGGCATGGCCGAACGCGAGGCGGGTGTTCTCGCCACGGTCACCCGCAGGGGTCCGCGGAGGGGCGAGGGCGAAGGACTGCGCAGCAGCCGCCCCAACGCCCACGAGAGGTCCCTATCCCGCCACCGCTGCCCGGAACGCGGCCGTAGCAATGGCGTATCGAAGCACACCGGGCAGTTCCCGACCGTTTCCCGCGCGCGGTTCACAGAGCAGCGCAGTGGATCCCCTGAGGAGGCGGGGCCGGTTCTGCCGTCGGCGTCGATCTCAGCGCCCGGCTCGGCGGAGTCCGGGCGACCCGCAGAGGGCCCGCGGTCAGCCGACCGCCGGCGTGCCCCTCGCCCCTGTCGCGACGAGGAACTTGCCGGTCGGCCCGAACTCGCCTGTGCGGCGCCGGGAAACCGACGTACCGTTGAGCCCGGCCACCCGGCACAGGCGGGATCGGAGTCGCGCGACATCGTGTCCGATATTCAAGAGCCCACAAGCACGTCCGGCCAGGAGCTGTGGAGAGCCACCCCGTGCGGAGGGTGCGCCCGCAAGGTCTCCCCGGAGATGGCGCAGCGGTTGGCCCGGCTGGGCAAGGTCGAGGATTTTTCGTCGTTCATGGGGGACGTGGCGGTCGTCGAGCCGAGTGTCGGCCAAAGTCTCGCGCTGACCATCGACTTCATCACGCCGGTCGTACCGTCGCCTGGGGACTACGGCCGGATCGCCGCTGCCAATGCCTTGTCGGATGCCTATGTGGCGGGGGCGGTGCCGCGTTTCGCGCTCGGTGTGGCCTGCGTGCCGCCGGGCGCGGCGGCCGAGGACTTCGCCCTGGCGTTCGAGGCCGCAGCCGCATACCTCGCTGAGGCAGGATGCGTGCTCGTCGGCGGCCACTCGGTGGTCGACCCGGAGCCCAAGCTGGGTTTCGCGGTGGTGGCGGTGCCCAACAGCAGCGGGCGGCTGCTCGCTGCCGGCGCGCGCCCCGATGATGTGCTGGTCCTGACCAAACCGTTGGGGGTCGGTGTGCTGACCTCTGCGTTCCGCGCCGGGATGATCGCCGAAGCGGCGCTGCGGCCCGCGGTGGATTCCATGGTGGCGTCCAACGCCTTCGTGATCCCGGTGCTGCAGAGCCCGCTCGGCGCAGGCATCCACTGCGCCACGGACGTGACGGGCTACGGTCTGCTCGGACACCTCAAGGAGCTGTGTGTCCGAAGCGGTGTGGGCGCGGAGATCTCCTGCGCGGCCCTCCCCGTGCTTCCCGGTGTCGTCGAGTTGGCCGCGACCGGCACCTCCACCTCCGCGTTCGCCACCAACGCGCAGTACGTGGCGGAGGAGTGCGGGGACGCCTTGCAGGCCCGCACGCTCGCCGAGCAGATCATCCTGACCGACCCGCAGACATCGGGCGGGGTCCTCCTGGCCGTGGCCGGTGACCAGGTCGACGACCTGCTGGCCGTGCTGCCCGACAAGGCGGGATCAGCCTGCGTGATCGGGCGCGTCACCGACCGTCCCGGGCAGATCGGCATCGTCGACTGAGCCGGCGGCGGGATCCTCGCGTGCGCCCTCCAGCAGCCGCTGCCGCATCCCCACGCGGAGCACCCAGCGCGCGGTCGCCGGCGGAACCATGGACTCGTACCTCGCGTCCCCCGCCGCCACCAGCCGCCTGACCTCCGTGCCGGAGTAGACCCGGGCCCGATCCTGGTACAGCACCTCCACCGGGTATCCGGCGGCGCGCAGCAGAGCCACTTTCTCCCGGTTCCACTCCTCGTAGATCGTGGTCAGGATCGGCAGCGTGCGCGGCAGGAATTCCGGGAGAACCGCCAGATCCTCGATGGGGAACGGGACCACGGCGAACTCCTCGGACGGCACGCCGCAGTCGAGCAGCACCTCACGGATCATTGCCTGCCGCTCGAAGAAGGTCATCGGGTTGCTGGTCGGCTCCACCCGGTGCGGCGCGTTGGAGGACACGACCTGCAGGCGGGAGCGCACGAACTGCGCCACCCCGACGTACAGGAAGCGGCAGCGTTCCTTGGCGGCGAGCAGGTACTCGACGTGGCCGAGATGAACCGGCTGAAACCGCCCGTGGACCGAGGCAACGTCGTAGATCTCCGTCATCGGGGTGACCTCCTTGAGCGGGGGGTCTCCTCAGTTGAGGAGGAAGCGCCGATGATGCCAGGCAAGGCGCAGTAAAGCAGCCCCGGCCACCTCCAGCGGGAGATCTTGCACCGTGCGGTCGATCCCGGTCTCGGTAAAGGGAAACAGCGTGGACGCGGGTGACGCGCTCCCCTCGGGACGCGCCAGCCGGCCCTCGGTGTTGGCCGTGACCATCGCCACGGCCAGGTCGTCCCAGAGTCCCGAGTCGATGACCATGACCGTCAGCAGGTCCGTCGCCAAGGTGAGGGGGTCGGTACCCAAGCCCAGCGCGTAGGTGCGCACGCGGCCGCGTCGGCGCTCCTCGTCGAGGCGGACGGCCACCGGCCAGGCCGCGTAGTCGATCGGCTGCGTCCGGTCGGGGTTCTCGGCCTCGCCGAGCAGTTCCTCGGCGAACTCGCGCAGCACGCAGCGCCACAACGAGAAGTCATTGGCCCGGCTGCCGGGGCAGTCGCTCGCCGGCTGGAAGATCCCCACCGGGATCACCATGTACATGCCGCCTGCCTGGCCGACCTTGGCCGGGTCCCGCCAGTGCAGCGGGAACTGCGCGCACCCCGTGGCGGCATCGTGCCGCAGCACCAACGTGGCCACCGCGAGGTTGACCGGGCGCCGGTCCAGCCGGCAGGGGGTTCCGATCGCGTCCCTCAGCGGTGTCCCGGGAACGCGGCCCAGCCGGGAGGCCGTGTACTCGTGGGCGCAGGCCTCGCCGAGGTCGATCCCGTCGAAGTAGGTCCCTGAGGTGAAGCGCATCCGCGCCGCTCCGGCGGCTCCGGACAGATCCGCCAGCCGCAACCGGTAGGTCGACCGGTTCTGGAAGACCGCGGGCGCCGCCAGTTCCGCCATCGCCGCCGAGTAGGAACGGAACGGACTGCCGTCCGACTGCCGGGGCACCAGGCAACTGTTCCGGACAGCCGACCGCAAGTCGGCCTCCCGCCCGGACGACTCCTCGGCGGAGTCCCACTCCATCCGGATGGCGTCCATCTCCAGGGGCAGGACCGGCAGCCACTCCGGACGGGTCAGCAGCGCCGTACGAGCGACCGTGGGGATCGCCTGGTAGCAGTCACCCGCCGCGACCGAGAGCTCGTGGCGGTGCTGCTGCAGGTGGGAGCGGACGGTCAGCCACTCCTGCTGCGTGGCAAGCGGCGCCTCCCGAACCCCCACATCTTCGAAGCTCACGACGCCACTTCTCCGTTCCCTAGAGCAGCCTGATCCGCCAGGACATGCCGCCGCGAGATCTGCGTGTCGTGGTGCGCATCGCCGAGCACCCTCTGCCGCCGGGCATACGTGTCCTGGTCCAGGTGGTACGCCTGCTCAACTTCTCCCAGCGCGAAGAGGTCACGGGCCAGATTGTGTGCCGAGTCCAAGGTGTGCGGGTGGTCCTGCCCCAGCACCCGCAGGCGACGCGCCAGCACGTTCTCGTCCAGGCTCCGCGCCTCGGCGGGTCGGTTCAGTGCGAACAGGTCACGCGCCAGGCTGTTGCTGGAGTCCAGGGTGTGGGGGTGGTCCTGCCCCAGCGTCCTGCGACGCCGTTCCAGGACGACCTCGTCCAGGGCGCACGCCTCCTCCGTCCGGCCCAGGATGCGCAGGTCGCGGGCGAGGTTGATACCGGAGATCAGCGTGTGCAGGTGCTCGGGTCCGAGGAGGCGGCGCCGGCGGTCGTAGGTGTCCTCGTCGACCTGGCGGGCCCGCTCGGCCTCCCCCGCCGCGCGCAGGTCCCGGGCCACGTTGTTCGCCGAGATCAGGGTCTGTTGGTCGTCCGGACCGAGCAGCCGGCGTCGGCGCAGGTAGGTGTCCTCATGCAGAGCGAGCGCCCTGCGTACCTCGCCCAGGTCGTACCAGGCGCGGGCCACACTGTTCGCGGCCCACATCGTGTAGTAGTCGTCCGGGCCGTCCTCGCTGAGCCAACGCTCGTACAGCGCCGTCGCCATCGCCAGACCCGGTTCGGTCACGGCCCGCGTCAGCAGGTACCAGGTGGCGTTGCAGGCGAGGGCCCGCAGGGCGGGGTTGGCGCTGCCCGCCGGGTCGACGGCGAGCAGATGCGGCAACAGCCGGGCCCAGGACGTCCACGAGGCGGGATGGGCCGGATCGCCGGGATCCGCCGCGACGAGCACGTCGTCGATCATGGAGCGGGCTCGCTCCGCCTCATCGGCCGTCAACTGCGCCCGTACGATCGCCTGCGTCAGCCGGTGCAGCACAATCCCGTCGGTGCTGGGCTTGCCCATCCCGAAGTTGGTGATCGTCCCGATGCACTGGCGCAGCGCCACCGGGTCGTCGGCACTCAGCGCAGCCAGCCGGGCGAACGGATCGTCCGCAGCGCCGCGCGGTGCCCGGGCCAGCGCGAGCAGGCTGAGCGGGACCGGCTCGGGAGCCAGGAAGGCGCACAGCAGCATCATCCCCAAGGCAGCGGGGTCGACGGCGGACAGCCGCTTCGTCGCCAGCGCCACCGTGGCCACCAACGACCGCGGGTAGGTCGTCGGCTGGCCGGTGTTGAGCAGCGCGGGGGCTCGGGCCGCCAGCGAGTCCAGGTACTCGGCCGGCCGGCATCCCGTCTCGGTGAGGTACCCGCCCGCCTGGGCGAGGGCCAGGGGCAGGTCTCCCAGTTGTTCCGCCAACCGGTCGGCGTCGGCCGCATCGAGGGCGGGATCCGCGGTCCGCAGCAGCGCGATCGACTCTGCCCGTTGCAGTACGTCCACGTCCACCGGTCGGGCCAGTTCCCCCCAGCGCTGGTGACGGGAGGTGATGATCACGTGGCCCGGTCCTTGCGGCAGCCAGGCCACCAGGTCGTGCGGCGATTCGGCATTGTCGAAGATCACCAGCCAGTCGGCGGTGTGCTGCAGATGCGACCGCACAGCCCGGACGGCGGTGGGAGTGTCCGCCCCCACCTCGGCCACCTTCAGCTCGATCGCCAGCTCGGCGTACTGTTCGCCGATCAGATCGGTGCGTTCGGCATCGATCCAGCAGATCAGCCCGTAGTCGCCACTGTTGCGGTGGGCGAACTCCACCGCGATCTGCGTCTTTCCGACGCCGCCCCAGCCCCGGAGCGCCTGCACCACCGCACGGTGGTCACGCCGCAGCCGGGCACGGAGATCGTCCAGTACGTCCTGTCGGCCCGTGAAGCTTCGATTGCGGGGCGGTACCTGCCAGAGCAGCAGGCGGTGGCGGCCTGCCGCGGCCCGGTGGCCCGCAGGATCGGTCGGCGCAAAGAAGTTGAGCTGGATCGGCACATTGGCGGTCGGCGGCGGATTCTGCCCCGGTCGCCCCGGCGCCGGCGGGCCCTCCGGGTCAAGGGCACCCAGATCGGCCAGCAAGGTGGCGAGCCGCGCCCTGGCGTCCGGATCCTGCCGCAGGAGGTCCTCGAACGACGCCCGCCAGTCGCGCTCCAGGTCCAGGCGGGCCCTGTCCCGGCCCGGCCCGCCCGCGTCCCGGAGCTCGCGGTGGGCCCGCGCCAGGTCCGCCCCGGTGGGTGCCCCGTGCAGGCCGGGGAACACCCGCTCGACGGCCACCGACGCGGCGTGAAGCGACCCGTCCGCCCCGGACAGCGCGGTGCACAGGGCCGATGCCGCCGCGGCCGCGAGAGTGGTCTCCTGATCGGACAGCATGACGTGCGACTCCCACCACCGCTCGCTCGGCCCAGACCGCTAGCTGAACCGGTTGACCTGCAGATTCCCCGACGCCTGATTGACCTGGACCCCTGAGGCGCCGCGCAGGTCGATTCCGCCCGCCGCGGCCTGCTCCTTCAGCTCGTTCAGCTGCTCGAGGACGTCCGCCAGTGCCCTCGCGAACTGCGGGTCCTTCTCGGCCGCGTCCTCCAGCGCCAGCATCACCCGCGTGCGCGTCCGGTCGGCCACCGCGTCGCCGTCCCGCGCCTCTTCCTCCAGGGCCCGCAGGGCGCTGTCCTCGCCGAGCTGCGCGGCGACCACGCCATGGAGGCGGTCGAGGCCGACGTCCAGCGCCGCGTCCACCTCACCGTCGAGCCGACCCGCGACATGCCGTGCCTTGCGCACCGCCCAGGCAATCAGGTATCCGGCTGCCAGTTCCAGACCAATCATGGCGAGGGCCCTCTCGTACACGGTCGCGCGGCTGCGTCTTTCGAGATTAACGGCGTTCAGCCTCGCGGAACCCGGTGGAGGAGCAAATAATGCCCTACAGGCAGCGCATGTGACGTTGCACCAGGAGGTCCTATGGCCGACCGTCGCGCCCGGGAACGGGCGCTGACGCTGGTGGCGGGCAGCCCCTTTTCCGACTCGGGTGTTGGCACGCTGGCCGGCCGCTATGCGGATCTGCTCGAAGGCGTCGGTTGGCGTACGCGAATCCTCGCGCCGGTCGGTGTCGCACACCGCGAGAACGGGCGCCAGGTCGAACAGCGTTCCTATGCGGGACTCTTCGCGGAGGCCGGCGACGTGGCGCGGAGCGGCGTCCGCGTCCTGGTCCTGGGCCTGCCGCGCGAGCGCGGGCCGGCCCAGCAGGCAATCAGCGCCCTGGCCCAACTCCCGCGCGCCGCACTGCTGTGGGAGCGGCCCAACACGCCGAACAGTGCGGTGGGCTCCGATCTGTCGGGCCTCGACGAGCTGCGCCACGTCTGGACCCTGAACGCGCGCCATGCCCTCACCCTGCGCCGGCAGCTGCCGCACGCCACTGTCTCCGTCGCGCCCATCTCCCTCCCGCCCGCCTTCTTCGCCGACACCCCCATGCCGCGGCCCGTCCCGCATCCTTACGCGGTGTACCTGGGACGATTCGCCGACTGGAAAGGCGCGCCCCGGCTCGCCGAGGTCTGGGCCGACCGGGTCTATCCCCGGACCGGAACCGTCCTCCTGATGATCGGGCACGGGCTCGAGCCCGGCACGAAGGGCGAGACCGCCGTCGTCGAGATCGCGCAGCGCCATCCCGAGCGCCTGTCGCTGATCCAGACCTCGGAGATCACAGCCCGGGTGGCCCTGCTGCGCCACGCAGACGCCGCGATCTTCCCGGGCCGGTACGAACACCTGCCGCAAGCCCTGATCGAGGCGATGGCCGTCGGAGTCCCGACGGTCTGCACCGCGATCGACGGCTACGCCCCGGTCGCACGCCACCGAGAGACCAGCCTGCTGATCGACCTGGATCTCGACGGCCTCGAGGCGGCCGTTGTGGAACTGCGTGACAACGCGAGCTTGCGAGCGAGCCTGTCAGCTCGGGCCCGGCGGGAAGTCCAGCAGTCCTTCACGGCGCAGCCCTCGACACTCCGCCTGGAAGCGCTGCTGGACGCGCTCTGCTGACGTGCGTGTGCGGACAGGGTGCGTTGCCGTCAGGCGGGTGCCCGCCGCAGCCGCACGAAGCCATGATCCCCGCAACCGGCGTCCCGCATCGCCCAGCCGAGGACTTCGGTGAGCCAGGCCAGCAGCTCGATCGACCACTCGTGGACGGTGCAGTCGGCGTGTGCGAGGAAGTCCAGCGGAACGTACTGAGAGCCGCGGAACTCCACCGGTCCCGGATCGGGCCGGTCACCCCGTTCCAGGACAGCGGCGTCACCCAGCCAGGTCTGCGCGGCGCCGAGGACGGCATCGGCCCGGGCGCTGTCGGTTGAGGACGCGTACAGCTCGATGCCGATCACTTCTGACCAGGCGGGGTCGGAGAACGCGAACCAGTCCCGGTCGTAGGCGAACTCGATCGGTTCACCGGTGAACTCGCCCAGGGGCAGCAGGAAATCCCCCTGGACGATGCTGGGCGTGCCCACCCGCCCGAGCACCCGCTCCAGCAAGGTGCCGATGGGCTGCAGCGGCACCCGGCCCTCTCCGGTGTCGGCCGTGTCGACCTGCAGCCAGAGCAGCTCCGGTGCCTCGGAGCTGCCGGTCCACGCGTCACCGGCGTCGTGGTGACGCCAGCGGATACGGGAGGACTCCTTCGAGCGGTGGAATGCTGCCATCCCCTGCATGACGCTCTGCCGGACGATCAGGATGAACGCGTCGTCGTCCGCGCCGTCCGCGTACCGGCGACCGACCCAGTCGTGCAGTTCGATCGAGCCCATCAGGCTGACGATCAGCGTCGACTCCATACCGGTCAAAGGCATCGCTTGTCGCTTCGCGGCTACGAGGTGGGAAGGCAGGGGTACGCCTTCGGCGTTGTCACGGCCTGTTCGGCGCTGTCCGCGTGACCGATGAGGTCGACGTCAATCCGCGTGCGGTACGTGTACGTCTTCCCTGCCGGGATCGGACCCGCCGCGCACACCATGCGGGCCGTCGCCCGCCGGGCGCTGCCGCCACCCGGATAGACCGTCTTCGTGCCCTGACCGACCACCCGCCAACTGCTGCCGGACTTCACCTCCAGCCAGATGGTCACCTTGGCCTTGGTGGCTTTCGTGGTGCCCTTGATCCACCAGCCATGCCCGGACATGGCGGCGGGCGAGTTCTTCGTCCACGTGGAGTAATGGACCTCATCGCCGTCCGTCAGGAACAGGCCGATGTCCGCAGCCCGCGCCTCCGGTCCAGTCTGGTGCACCACAACAGGGCTGGGCGCCGGCGGCGACAGCGCTGCCGCGCTGGCCGTGGCACAGGACGATCCGACGAGTGAGGCCACCGCGAGCGACACGCTCGCAGCCCATCGAAAGGCGCGCATACTTCCCCTCAACAGATGACGGCCCGCCGGTCGCGCGGACCCGCGATGGACGCTAACACAGGATTTGCGCCAGGTCGGAGAGGCACCGGCGGTGTGGCGGTAGGCAGTTCACCCTCGGCGGGCCGCAGGCGGGACGGCCGCCCTGACCCTCCGCACGCTGAGGGCCATCCGACCGGAGTTCCGTGCGGGTCGCGAGTTCCGGCGCCGTGGCCCGCAGGAAGTGACCTCCGCTCAGCGGGGTGCGGGGCCTCGGTACCGCGCCGCTCCTCGACGCTGACGCCCCGCAGCCCTGCCGTCGCCTCTCCGCCAGGGTGGACCACGCCCGATCCCGACTCCTGAGCACCGCCCGAGCGGGAAATATCACATCGCTCAGTGCGCCACTTGTGGCCGTCACCAGCGCCTTTTAGGGTGGCCAGGTCGTGGTGTTCGGGAAGACCGGTGCTGTCTCCGCCAAGGGGACAAAGGCCGGAGCGGCCCTCGCCACTGTGATCGGGGAGTGCTCGTCCCCTTCCGCCCCCGGCGGTGTCACTGGCCGAAAGGCCGGGAAGGCAGGGACGAGCGCGGTGATCCGTCAGCCAGGAGACCGGCCACGGCATCTCACGAAGTGATCCACGAGGTGTTGGAGCGTGACCGTATGACTCTGCCTGAGCAGAGCCCTGCTCGCGGCCGGGCAGCCTTCCACTGGCGGCGCCAGGACACCGTCCGCACCGCCGGGCTGCTGGCGGTGATTCTCGCCCTGCACGTCGTCGCCTTCGGCGTGTTGCTGGTGCTGGTGGTGCCCAACAACTACCGCGTCGGGTCCGAGGCGTTCGGCCTCGGACTGGGGGTGACCGCCTACACCCTGGGTATGAGGCACGCCTTCGACGCCGACCACATCGCCGCCATCGACAACACCACCCGCAAGCTGATGGCCGACGGCAAGCGCCCGGTGTCGGTCGGCTTCTGGTTCGCCCTCGGCCACTCCAGCGTGGTGGTCGCCATGGCCGCGCTGGTGGCCTGCGGCGCGCAACTGGCCGGAACGCTGATGAACGACGACTCCGCAACGCATCAGACGCTCGGGGTGATCGGCACCAGCGTCTCCGGAACGTTCCTGTACGCGATCGCCGCTCTCAACCTGGTGGCGCTGCTGGGCATCCTGCGCATCTTCAAAGCGATGCGGGGCGGCAACTACGACGAGGCCGCGCTCGAAGCGCACCTGGACTCACGGGGATTCATGAACCGTGTCCTGGGGCGGCTGACGAAATCCATCACCCGACCGGGCCAGATGTATCCGATCGGGCTGCTGTTCGGCTTGGGCTTCGACACCGCAACCGAGGTGACGTTGATGGTGATGGCCGGAAGCGGCGCCGCGGCGGGGCTGCCCTGGTACGCGATCGTGTGCCTGCCGCTGCTGTTCGCCGCCGGGATGAGCCTGTTCGACACCCTCGACGGAACGTTCATGAACTTCGCCTACCAGTGGGCCTTCTCCAACCCGGTGCGGAAGGTGTTCTACAACCTGGCCATCACCGGCCTGTCGATCGCGGTGGCCTTTGTCATCGGCACCATCGAGCTGGTCGGGGTCCTGCACGACAAGCTCCAACTGACGGATGCGCTCACCGGCTGGGTGGCCGGACTGGACCTGGACAACGTCGGCTACGTCATTGTCGGACTGTTCGTCCTCGTCTGGGCGGCAGCCCTGTCCTACTGGCGGCTGGCGAAGGTCGAGGAGCGCTGGACGGTGCGGGCTGCGGAAGGCAGCTGAGCTCTCAACCGCAGTCGGGGGTTGCCCTCCACCCGTTCCCGGACGGAGCGCCTTCGCGGTGCCTCGTACCGTGCCCTTCGGGGCACGGTACGAGCGCGGTCAGATGGTCGGGATCCCCTGCCAGGGGGTGTCGGCGTCGGCGTCGCCGGGCGCGCGCAGCGCCTCTTCGACGGTGTTGGCGAGGACGAAGACCTGCAGGGCCCCGGTGAGTTCCAGGACATGTCGCACCGAGCCGCTGATCGCGGCCAGGACAAGTGCCGCACCGTCCCGTCTGGCGTGCTCGCGGAGCCGCAGGAAGCGGTTGAGGCCCTGGGAGTCGCAGAAGGTCACCCCGGAGCACTCCAGGACCAGCCGTCCGCACCCGTCGCCCAGCGCGCGGCCCGCCGCGTCGCCCAAGAGCTGCTCGGTGTTGCAGTCGAGCTCCCCGGACACCGCCAGGACGACCACGCCCTGCCGGACGGGGCCGATCGGACGCACCCGCAACGGCTCCATCGTGACCACCCCTGCCCTCTCGCCTCCACCACTTACGAGACCCTCTTCCACCGCGTCGAACCGTGTGGACGGTATCTGTCTACCCCAGGTGGAACGACACAGTCCCCCCTGCCCAGAGGACGGGTACGCCCGGTGCCGTGCCTCGCGTCGCGGGGCGGATCCGTCCGCCGCGGGCGGGCAGCAGGTGGTCGAGCAGGTGCCGATGGTTCGTCTCCTCCCGAACGCCCCGCGCACCATCCTTCTGCAGGGCCTCCCCCAGCAGCTGTCCCACCTCACCGCCGACGCGTTGCGGCCCTGACGAGCCCGAGCACAGCCGGTTGGCCGTCAGGGGGAGCGCTGCAGGCACCAGCCGGCCGTCGAAGGTGTCGGGGGGCGGCCACGAAACCTGGGCCGGTTCCCTGCCCGGCGCTGTGCGGGGGCTGTCGCAGGGTCGGGGTGACCGGTGATCGCCGGTACCCGACCGGTTGCAGCGTCACGGCAGGTGATCGGGAGCGGGCTCATCCCGAGTCTTCGCTCGCCGGGGCGGGCAGGGCGGGCACGCCGAGGGCCAGGAGCGCGGTGTCGTCGTCGAGCCCTTCGCCGAAGCCGGCCAGCAGCCCGGTCAGGGAAGTGATCAACGCCTGCGGGCCCGCAGGCGGCTGGGAGGCGACGAAGGCGCTCAGGGCGTCCTCCCCGTAGAGCTCGCGCCGGGGTCCGGTGCGGGCCTCGGTCAGGCCGTCGGTGTACAGCAGCAGGGTGTCGCCCGGCAGCAGCTGGGTGCGGGTGGGGATGAACCGGGCGTGGGGCAGGACGCCGATGAGCATCCCGCCGGGGGTGGGGAGATAGGCGGCGGTGCCGTCCGCGCGCTGGACCAGGGCCGAGGGGTGGCCGCCGGAGGCGAGGTGCACCCCCACCTGCGCGCCCCCCAGCTGCAGGGTGCCGAATATGGCGGTGCAGTAGCGGGTGTCGCCGCTGGAGTACCGCTCGTGCAGCACCGTGTTCAAGGTGGTCAGCACGGTGACGGGGTCGGGGTCGTGCAGGGCGGCGGCGCGCAGCGTGTAGCGCGTCAGCGAGGTCAGCGCGGCGGCCTGGGGGCCTTTGCCGCAGACGTCGCCGAGGAAGAACGCCCACCGGTCCACGCCCAGCGGGAACAGGTCGTAGAAGTCGCCGCCGAGCAGGACCGGAGATGCCGTGTGGTAGTGCGAGCTGGCCTCCAGGCCGGGAACTGCGGGCAGTGCGGCAGGCAGCAGGCTCTGCTGCAGGACAGTCAGCGCTTCCTGGAGCCGTTCCCGGTCGGCGTCCGCCTGCGCGCGGGCCTCCTCGGCCTGCTCGCGCGTGTCGTCCGCCTGCCGGCGCGCGTCCTCGGCCGCCTTGCGGCCGCGCAGCAGTTCCATCTCGTAGGCGCGCCGGTCGCGGGCGTCGAAGACGGTGGTACGGATCAGCAGCGGCTTCCCCTCGCCGCTGACCTTCACCTTCGAGGTGACCAGCACGGGCATGCGCTGCTTGCCGGCGGTCTTGAGGTCCAGGGCGACACCGCTGACTTCGCCCTTCATCTGCAGCAGCGGTGCGAAGTGCGTCTCGTGGTACAGCTTGCCGCCCACCGTGAGCAGATCGGTGAAGCGCATTCGTCCCACGACCTGCCGCCGGTCGAGGCCGAGCCAGTCCAGCAAGGTGGTGTTGATCTTCGCGATGGTGCCGTCCATCATCGTCGACAGGTACCCGCACGGAGCCTGCTCGTACAACTCCTCCGCGCTGTCCTCCAGCATCGAGGTGAAGAGCGCGTCGGTGGCGTCGACGTCCGGCTCCCCGTCCGAGTCCTGATCGGTGCGGCACATCATCGGCTCCCTCCGATGAAGCCGGTGATCGCCCCGACGGTGGCTTCGGGTGCGCTCAACTGCGGGCAGTGCCCCGTCGCCTCCAGGGTCACCAGGCAGCTGCCGGGGATCGCCGCGTGCACGTACGCGCCGACCTCGCGGGGGGCGATCGCGTCCTGCCGGCACTCCAGAACCAGCGTCGGCACCGCGACCGTTGTGAGATCGGCGCGGCTGTCGGACAGGAACGTCGTCCGGGCGAAGACGCGGGCCATCTCCGGATCCGTCGCACAGAACGAGGCGGTCAGCTCCTGGCCCAGCTCCGGCCGGTCCGCGTTCCCCATGATCACCGGTGCCATGGCCGCTGACCAGCCCAGGTAGTTGGATTCCAACGACTCCAGCAGCTCGTCGATATCGTCCGCGCTGAACCCGCCCCGGTAGTTCCCGTCGTCGACGTAGCGCGGCGAGGGGGCGACCATCACCAGCCGGCCGAATCGCTGGGGTGCCATGGCGGCCGCCAGCACGCCGACCATCGCGCTGACCGAATGTCCCACAAACGTCGCATCCCGCAGGTCCAGCTCCTGGCAGACGTCCAGCACGTCCCGCGCGTAGCCCTGCAAGGAGCTGTAGCGCTGCTCGTCCCAGGCCGAAGGATCCGCTTGGCCCGAGCCCACGTAGTCGAAGAGCACCACGCGGAAGTCCTCGGCCAGAGCGGGGAGCACCAGGCGCCACATGTTCTGGTCGCAGCCGAACCCGTGCGCCAGCAGCAGCACCGGCCCATCTGCCCGACCGGTGACGGTGATGTTGTTCCTTCGACGGATGTCCATACCCGTCAGTTTTCCATCAGCCCGCGCCGCCGGAAGCAGGGGCTCCGTTCCGGGGCTGCCCCCGGTGCGCGGGCTTCCTTCGAGGATGCGGTCGAACCGTACCCGGCTCACGGCGACGGGGTCCGACCCACACGGAGCCGGACGGGCGTGGCGGGCTCGGTCGACGTATCCATAGGCCATTCCTTCGCTGTGGGTCCCCCGTATGCACGCGCACCTACCCGCTGCGGCGCAGGGCACGCCCGGTTGACGCAGGGAGGAAGGGGCGGCGAGTTGGCCGGCGCGACGGCCCTGCGGGCGCGGTGCGTGATCGGCGCGCCACCGGGCATACCCGGGTGCTTCTGTTCAAATCGCCCTCGTGGCACGGGGTCCGGGCCTCGTGGCACGGGGTCCGGGCCCACCTCACCCGGGCATGGTGGCATCACCCGGTCGCATCGGGGGCAGGCGCTTCGCAGTTCGCCCTTGGGTGAGCGGTGGTTGCCGAAGCGGGGAATGCGAGAATGGCCGCAGTCTCGGACGGGAAACAGGAGGGGCCTCGGATGCAGGAGACGCCACAGGATGGGCGCACCATGTCCCGGCAAGCGCGGCTGCAGGCTGTGGCGTCGTACGACGGGAAGTCCCCCGTGATCGGGGAGGCTCGCCAGTTCACCGCTGCCTTCTTGGACCGGGCCCTCGCTCGGGGCGTGGCCGTGGGCGCGGTGCGGCGGGGGGATGCTCTGCTGGTGGTCAGTGAGCTGGTGACCAATGCCGTACGGCACGCACCGGGGCCGTGCACCCTCGCCCTCGACCTGCAGGACGGCCGGTTGGAGATCGCCGTGTCCGACACCTCGGCGCGGGCGCTCGAGCCGCAGCCCTTCGAGCCGCGGCGTATCGCGCAGCACGGTTTGGAGATCGTCCTGGCCCTGTGCGCGGACCTGAGCACCGATGTCACCGATGCCGGAAAGATCGTCCGAGCCCACCTCCCGGTGGTCTGATCTTGTCCCGGCGCTTGGCAGGCCCCTGCGGAAGTTGACATCGGCCGGACCTCTGCGTTGGGCTGAGGTCCAGGCGGCTCACACGGTCGGCGGCAGCCGCAAGCCGCTCAGGAAGGTGGCACCTTGCACAGCGAACGCATCCAGATCCGCCGGTCCCGCACCGCCCGGGGCATCAGCGTCCTGGTCCCCTCCGGGGAACTGGATTTCAACAGCGCCCCGGCCCTGCAGGCCGCCATCACCGCGGCCGGCCGGCTGCCCTGCGCCGTCGTGGACCTGAGCCACATCACGTTCATCGACTCCACCGGGATCACCGCCCTGCTGGGCGCCGGCCGCACCCTTGAGGAAGCCGGGGGCTGGCTGCGGCTGTGCAGCATCCCCGAAACGCCCCTGCGCGCCATAGAGCTCGTCGGCGTGGACCAGGTCATCGACGTGTACCCCACCTTGGACGCGGCCCTGCAGACGTAGGCAGCGCCCCGCCGGCCCTGACCGACCCGGCGTGGGCTTCCCTGGCGGCGGAGCCGCCTGGTTCAGCCCTCCTCGCCCGGGCCGTGCCACTCGCAGAACAGGACCGTCGCGTCGTCTTCCAGCCGCCCATGGTGGTAGTCCATGACGGCGTGCATGAGGCGGCGCAGGGTCTCGTCGACGGGCAGGTTGTCGGCGTGGTGGCGGATGATGAAATCGGTGAAGCGTTCCACCCCGAATTCCTGGCCGTCGGTGTCGCGGGCTTCGGTGATGCCGTCGGTGAACAGCAGCAGCCGGTCGCCGGGCTCCAACTGCTCGGTGCACTGCCGGATCGGCAGATTCAATCCGCTGCCCATCGGGCCGGCCGGCGGGCAGTGCAGGGTGCTGGCCCAGCGGCCGCCGCGGATCAGGACCGGCAACAGGTGGCCGCGGTTGACCCAGCTGAACCGACCGGTGTCCAGTTCCAGGTCGGCGAGGATGCCGGTGGCGTAGCGGCTGTGCCCGAACTGCTCGACCAGGGTGTCCTCGATGGCTTTGCTGGCTTCGGGGATGGTGGCGCCGGCCCGGCGGTGGCTGCGGCAGGTGGACATCGCGAGCGCCGCGGTCAGCCCCGCCGAGGTGTCGTGGCCCATGGCGTCGAAGACCGCCAGGTGCAGCGTGTCACCGGCCAGCGCGTATTCGAAGGCATCCCCGGCCACCTGGTAGGCCGGTTCCATGAACGCGCTGATGGTGGCCCGCTGGTCGGAGAACGTGCGCGGCGGCATCAGCGCCCACTGCAGTTCCGCCGGCACCCCCATCGGCCGGGTGCGCGTCAGCCGGGCGTGGGAGTCGCTGTTGGCGCGCTTGGAGACCAGCAGCAGCCCGGCGATCGACGCCAGGGCCCGCATCACCTCCTCGTCGGGCCGGTCCTCGCCGGGGCCGGGCTCGACGTGCAGCACCCCCAAGCGTTCGGTGCCGTCCAGCACCGGTACCCAGCACGCGCCGCCGCGCGCCGGCACGATGAGCTGGGTGAGCTGGAAGGCACGGCCCGGCAAGGTGCCCTCGATACGGCACTCCTCGCCGCCTTCACCCGCGGTCAGCCCGTTGCCGGTGACCTCGCGCAGCACCTCCTCCTGCAGGTCCGCCACGAACAGCCTCGCCCCGCCCGCTCCCGCCTCCTGGGCGGCGGCGTCCAGCAGGCGGGGCAACCGCTCGAACGGCGCTGTGTGACTGGCGTGCAGCAGGGTCGTCAGCGCCCGCGCCAGGACCGCGGCCGTCACGTCTGCCACAGCAGTCCCACTGGCTGCAGCACTGTGACGCCCACTGCGCCGGCGTCCCACGCGTCCGTCATGATCTGTCTCCTACCGCAGGCAAGCACCGCCAGGTCACCCCGGCTCCATGGCGGGGCGGTCGGGGAGAGCACCCTCGCCCCTTGACCATGGTGCGCCTACCCCGACCGGCGACCCCGCCCCGAACGGAAAGAACCCTACGTCGCGCCGCTCACCCGCGCGGTCGCGCCGGCACCGATACCCGGCTGCCGGGACACGGCGAGTCCCGGCTCCCCGCCTGGGCGCGGCCCCTTGGAACGCACCGGCCCGGCATGACCGTATGACTTCGATCACCACCGCCGGCGCAGCCGTCACACCGAGGCCGTCTGCCCCACGCGCGTCACGGCTCGGCCGTTTCTGCGGGCGGTGAGGCCCTCAGCGACCTACTGCGGCCGCGTAGGAGGAAGCCTCGGCGGACACGGGACGGAGCGTCATGCCTTCCGGCGGAGCTGATCGGTGTGCTGGGTGATGATGTCGATGCGTTCCGCGAGGTCGCGATGGCCGGCTTGCAGGTGGGTGCGGGAGTCGGTCAGCGGTGCGAGGAGGTGGACGGCCTCGCTGTGGGCCAGAGCGTCGGCGAGTTGCGCGAGGGGAGTTTCGGCGCGGGCCGGGAGGTCGGTGAGGGCGGTGATCTGGCCGGCGAGCTGGCGCAGGTCGGCGGCGTTGTCGCGGGCCCACGCGGTGACGGTGCGGTCGGCGGCGCGACGGTTGCGGGTGGCTTGGACGCGTTGTTCGCCGGTGGCGCCGGGCGCCCCGGGACGCACGCGCAGGTAGCGGCGTTCCGCGGCCTGGCGGCTGGCGACCCCGAGGGGCGGGGCGAGGTCGGCCCAGCTGGCGCCCGCGTCGCGGGCGGCCTCGATCAACGCCGGTTCCCAGCCGGCGAGCTGCGCGCGCAGTTCCCGCAGGAGCAGGAGGGCCGCCAAGGCCTGCTCGCAGCCGGCCGGCTCGTCGCGCGGGTGCGGTTCGGGGCGGGGCGCATGCGCGCCGAGGACCGCCTCGTGGATCTGATGCAGGGCGGTCGCGGCGGCGGGCAGGGAGGCGGGTTCGGTGGGGTGCGAGGCCGGCATGGGGCAGTCCTTTCGCGAGCGTCACCCTTCTGACGACACTGCGGTTGTCATCGCTTGGATGACATGTTACAACGGATGCACCTTGCAGCGCATTGGCAGTTCCTGCCTGAACCAACTGGAGGTGTTTCGCGATGTTGATGCGCACTGACCCGTTCCGCGAGATGGACCGGATCGTCCAGCAGCTGACGGGGACGTCGGGGACGTGGTCGAAGCCGTCCGTCATGCCGATGGACGCCTACCGCGACGGGGAGCAGTACGTCATCGCCTTCGACCTGCCCGGCGTGCGTACCGAGGCGCTGGATATCGCCGTCGAGCGCAACATGCTGACCGTCAAGGCGGAACGCAGGCCCGTCGACCAGGGCGACGTGCAGGTCGAGCTGGCCGAACGGCCCCTGGGGGTGTTCTCCCGGCAGGTGATGCTCGCCGACACCTTGGACACCGAGCGCATCCAGGCCGACTACGACGCGGGCGTGCTGACCCTGCGCATCCCGATCGCCGAGCGCGCCAAGCCCCGCAAGGTCAGCATCGGCAGCGCCGAGAACCGCCAGCAGATCAGCAGCTCTGCGGCCTGACCGACCGCGGAGGACGGGGCGCCCCTCTCCCGCGTTCCCGTCCTCCGCCCGGCCACCCGCACCGGACTCCGAAGGTCCCCATGGTCCTGCGACACGAATCCTTCCTCGAGAACGTCCAAGAACGGGGCGAGTACGCCACACGCCAGGAAGCCGACCACGCGGCCCGGGTCGTTCTGGCGCTCCTGGGGGCACACCTGGTCGGCCAGGTCCGCGCGGAGCTGGCCGCCCGGCTGCCGGAAGCCTTCGCGCTGATCCTGCTCAACCCGTTGCAGGCCGCCGAGCCGCTGACTCCCGAACGGTTCGTGCGAGCCACCGCGGCCTGGATCGAAGGGGCCACCGAGCACACCGCGCTCTGGGACGTCAGCGCCGTACTCAGCACGGCCGCCGATACGGCCGGAGACGACCTCACCGCCCGGATCCTGCTCCAACTCCCCCCGGGCTACGCCCCGCTGTTCGGCCACCCCCGCCACACCTGACCCCTCGCCAGGCGCTGCGCTGTCCCTGCAGCCGCCGGATCACGCGGGCGGTCCGTTCCGCCATGCCCACCCGACCCCCTCGCATGAGAAAGGCGACCACCGATGCTCCCTCCCCAGTCCGCACCCGCCACGACCAGCGTCGCCACGCCCTACGAGCAGCTGCTGGAACAGATCCGGTACAACGGCGCCTACCCGACCCGGGAGCACGCCGCGGAGGTCACCCACGCCGTCCTGGCCGCCCTCGGCCGGCAGCTCACCGGCGACGAACGCGTCGACCTCGCCGCCTGCCTGCCCGTCGAGGCCGCCCTCACCTTCACCGCCCAGATCCCCACCGTCCGCCCCCGCACCGGCCAGCAACTCGTCCAGGACCTCGCCGCCCGCACCGGAGGAACACCCGCCACCGCACGCTGGGACGCCGGCACCGTCCTCACCACCATCGCCCACCGCATCGACCCCCACCTCCTCGACCGCATCCTCGCCCAACTGCCCACCGGCTACGCCCTGCTCTTCGGCCGCGCCGAGCTCCTCCGAACCGCCTAGCGCGTCCGCGGTGCGCCCCGACGGGGTCTCCCGGATGGTTGCCGGGCGCAAGGGCGGGTGCGGCGGAGGCCGTCATCGGCGTGCCGTGCGACCGGCGTGGATGGTGGCGGCCCGGATCCCCCGCGACCCAGCTCCATGGCCGCGGTTCTGGACTACCCGCGCGGCGCCGCCGATCGCGCTGGAGGTGACGGCGCACGCCGATGGCCCAGCGGGAAGCGGAAGGGTCGCGGTCCGCGATGTGATGGCGGCCGCTGGGCGGGTTCCGGTGGCTCCGGCCGGGAGGGACCCCCGAGCCGTCGGCGTCGGGCGGGGGCGCGCCCCCGCCCCGGACCTGCGAACTTCCGCCGGTGTCGGAAGCCGGTCAGGCGGGGAGCTGCTTGATCCCTTCGGGCGCGGGTAGGCGCACGAAGTGCTGAGGATGCTGTGGGTCGTGCTGGTGGGATGTCTTGCGGTGGCAGGTGCCGCTCTGGCAGTGGTGGTGTCGCCGTGGTGGTGGTTTGCCGGGGGCCCGCTGCTGGCCCTGCTGGCGCTCGCGGTGTGGGATCTGCTGCAGCGGCGGCATTCGGTGCTGCGGAACTATCCGGTGCTGGGCCATCTGCGGTTCGCCCTGGAGAGCATCCGCCCCGAGCTGCGGCAGTACTTCGTGGAGAGCAACGTCGAAGGCCGGCCCTTCGACCGCGACACCCGCAGCATCGTCTACGAGCGGGCCAAGGGCACCGACGCCGAGGAGGCCTTCGGCACTGAGCAGGACCTGTACGCCACCGGCAGTGAGTTCCTGATCCCCTCGATGGCGCCGCGTCCGGTGCGCACCGAGGTGCCGCGGGTACGCATCGGCGGACCGGACTGCACCCAGCCCTACGACATGGCGCTGCTGAACGTGTCCGCGATGAGCTTCGGGTCGCTGTCCTCGAACGCGATCCTCGCGCTGAACACCGGGGCCGCGCTGGGCGGATTCGCCCACGACACCGGCGAGGGCGGCCTGTCCGACTATCACCTGCGACCGGGCGGCGACCTGGTCTGGGAGATCGGGACCGGCTACTTCGGCTGCCGCACCGACCAGGGCGACTTCGACCCCGGGCTGTTCACCGAGAAAGCCGCGCACGAACACGTGCGGTGCGTGTCGCTGAAGCTCAGCCAGGGCGCGAAGCCCGGCATCGGCGGTGTCCTGCCCGGTGCCAAGGTCACCGCGGAGATCGCCCAGGTCCGCGGAGTCCCGCAGGGCAGGACCATCACCTCGCCGCCGTACCATCGGGTCTTCTCCACCCCGCGGGAACTGGTCGTGTTCGTCGGGCGGATGCGGGAGCTGGCAGGCGGCAAGCCGACCGGGTTCAAGCTGTGCGTCGGCTCGCGCACCCAGTTCCTGGCGGTGTGCAAGGCGATGGTCGACGAGGGCATCACCCCGGACTTCATCATCGTCGACGGCGCCGAGGGCGGTACCGGAGCTGCACCGCTGGAGTTCGCCGACAACATCGGCATGCCACTGACCGACGGTCTGACCACCGTCCACCAGGCGCTGGTGGGCGCGGGGCTGCGCGACCGCATCAAGGTCGGTGCGAGCGGGAAGGTCGCCACCGGCAGCGACCTGGTCAAGCGGCTGCTGCAAGGCGCCGACTACACCAACGCCGCCCGCGCGATGATGTTCGCGGTGGGCTGCATCCAGGCCCAGCGCTGCCACACCAACACCTGCCCCACCGGCGTGACGACCCAGGACCCGCGCCGGGCCCGCGCCCTGCACGTGGCCGACAAGTCTCAGCGGGTGCAGCGTTTCCAGGAAGCCACGGTCAAGAGCGCCCTGCAGATCATGGCCTCGATGGGTGTGGACAGCCCCGCCGAGCTGGCCCCGCACATGCTGCTCCGCCGCATGGACCCCGTCACCGTCCGCTCGTACGCCGAGCTGTACCCGCCGCTGGCACCGGGTGAGCTGCTCCACCAGGCGCCGCAGTCCTGGGCAGCGGACTGGAAGGCGGCGGACCCCGACCGCTTCACCGTCTGACCCGCGCCCCCCTCGCCGTCCCCGCCCGCAGCCTGAACCGGAGGTTCCATCCCGTGGCACGCACCGTAGCCCGAGTGATCATCGACGCCCTGCACGAACTCGAGGTCGGACACGTCTTCGGCGTGGTCGGCGACGCGCTCAACCCCCTGACGGACGCCATCCGCACCACCGACGGCCTGGAGTGGGTGGGCTGCCGCCACGAGGAGGCCGCCGCGTTCGCGGCAAGTGCCCAGTCGCAGCTGTCGGGGAAGCTGGGGGTGTGCATGGGCACCGTCGGCCCCGGATCGATCCATCTGCTCAACGGCCTGTACGACGCCGCGAAGAGCCGCACCCCGGTCCTGGCCATCGCCGGACAGGTACCGCTGGCCGAAGTGGGCAGCGACTACTTCCAGGAGGTCGACAACGACCTGCTCTTCCGCGACGTGGCCGTCTACCGCGCCACGGTCACCTCCCCCGACCAGATGCCGCGCCTGCTGGAGGCGGCGGTGCGCGCCGCGATCGGCCACGGCGGCGTCGCGGTCCTGACGGTCCCGGGCGACCTCGGCGACCAGGAGCTGACCCAGGACCGCGCCGCGCGCTTCCCCCGCACCCGCCAGCTCACCCGCCCCGACGAGCCCGGCATTCTGGAAGCGGCCGAGATCGTCAACGCCGCCGAAAAGGTGACCTTGCTGGTGGGCCGGGGTGCCCGCGACGCCCGCCAGGAGGTCCTGGCTCTGGCCGAGCACCTCAGCGCACCCATGGTGCTCACCCTCAAGGCCAAGGAGGGGTTCGAGGGCGAGAACCCCTACCAGGTCGGGCAGACGGGCCTGATCGGCAACCCGGCCGCCGCCGGCGCCCTCGATGAGTGCGACACCCTGCTCATGCTCGGCACCGACTTCCCGTACCGCGACTGGTATCCCACCGACTGCCGGGTCGTGCAGATCGACACCCAGGAACAGAACCTCGGCAAGCGGGTACCCATCGACGCCGGACTGGCCGGCGACACCGGCGCCACCCTGCGCGCCCTGCTGCCGCACCTTCGCGCGAAGGCGGACCGCAAGCACCTCGACTCCGCGCGCGAGCACTTCGCCACCTGGCAGGCGGGCCAGCAGCGGCTGGCCGATCCCGCCCATGACACCAAGCGCTGGACCGGCCGGCTGCGCGGCGCGCTGGACAACCGTGACCACGACATCCGCCCCGAGGCCCTGGCCGCCGTCATCGACACCTGCGCCGACGACGACGCGATCTTCACCTCCGACACGGGCATGGCCACCGTGTGGCTGTCGCGGTTCGTCACCATGCACGGCGACCGCCGCCTCATCGGCTCCTACAACCTCGGCTCCATGGCCAACGCCATGCCCATGGCCCTGGGAGCGCAGCTGTGGGCGCCGGACCGCCAGGTCGTGGCGTTCTGCGGTGACGGCGGCATCAGCATGCTGCTGGGCGACCTCATGACGATCAAGACCTACCAGCTGCCGGTGAAGCTGGTGGTCTTCGACAACCGCCGACTGGGCATGGTCAAACTCGAGCAGGAACAGGCCGGGCTGCCCGAGTTCGGTACCGAGCTCGACAATCCCGACTTCGCCGCGGTCGCCACGGCCCTGGGACTGACCGGCATCCGGGTCACCGACCCGGCCACGCTGGCCGACAGTGTCCGCCGCGCCTTCGCCACCCCGGGCCCGGTCCTCCTGGACGTGCTGACCAACCCGCAGGAGGTCGCCGTTCCCGGCAAGCCCACCGTGCAGCAGGGCTGGGGATTCGCTATCGCCAAGGTCAAAGAACTCCTGCAAAGCCACGAAGGCTGACCACCGCAGCGGCCGCACATCCTGCGACCGGAGCCGCTTGGGCCCGGGACGGTGCCGTGCTCACCCGATGAGCGGGCGCTGTCCCGGCGGCCGCCGGTCACGGGCGCGACCCCGGGAGCGCTCGCGCCGGGCCCCCTGACCACCTCGAGCGCTGGGACGGAGCCCGCCGGTTGGCGCGTTGAGGGGGTGTCCGGGCCGGGCGTGGTGCCTCCTACCGCCCAAGGGTCGGGTGGTGCCACAGTGGAGGCCATGAACGAACACCCCCCACGGGGCGGCCGCGCGGCGGCCGGCCAGGCGAGGTTGCGGCCGGCCGGACTCCGGAGCGCCTGGTGATCGATGCGGATCGGGTCGAACTGGCCGCGGGTGTGCACGAACCGGCGTCGGGCCAGGCCTCCTTCATGGAGGCCGTTTCCTGTGTCGCGGGCGAGGCGTGGTCGGACCGGCCGGCCTGCGTCTCTCCACTGATCGGTGTCTTCTGCAGGGCGTGGAACGACGCCCTGCCGGACTCGGACCGTACGCGCGTGCTGCGGCCCTTCATCCGTCGCGTCATCGGCACGGCGACCATCCTCGACATGGAACAGCTGGGCCTTCTGGCCACCCTCGTCACCGAGGACGCGATGCGCCACTCCCCTTGCATGCCTGCCGACTGCAGGCGCGCGTGGATGTGCATCGACTGGCTCATCCGCACCTACGCAGCCACCTGGCTCCGGCTGGCAGGCGAAGACACCGCCCTCCTGGACGCGCTGCCCGAGGTCACCTCCGCTCGGCGCGACGACTGCCGTCACGGCCGCGGTGGCCGCGGCTACGTCCAGTACGGCGAGATCCTCATCGAGGCGCTCCGTTCCGAGACCGCCACGCTGTGGACGGATTGCCAGGACATCATCGTGCAGGCCGGCGCGGTCGCCGGCGCGGACGCGGCGCTGGAGGCCGTTCGCCGGGTTCCCGAACTCGCCCCCGACGCACCGGAAGGCCAGGTCACCGGTGCCGCCGCGCTGGCGACGAGCGTCGCTCGGAGCGCCATGATGACGGTCGTGATCAGGGCCGTCGGGGCCGAGGAATGGAAGCAGTTGCAGGCCGACCGCCGTGCGACGCTGCCGGTGGCCCGGCACGCCGCTTGGCAAGCCGCTCAGCAGGTGTTGCGGACGGCGCCCGCCCCGTCGGTGCGCGCGGCCAAGCGGGCCGCCCGGCGTGCCACCGGACCGGACGCGCGCCGCCTCCAGAAAGGGCGCGACGACGTGGCGCGTCGCGATGCCGAGGACGTCACTCGGCTCGCACTGCGGCGTCTTCCCGGGCCCTACGTGTGGATCCGTGCCAAAGGCGCGGGCTTGGCCGTCGTGCTGCACTCCCGGAAGGCCCTGAGCCGCTACGGGCCCGAGGAACTCCGCAGTGCTGTCAAGGAGGCCGCCGTGCGCGCCTACCGCGAGGTCTGGGACAACGCTCCGTGGCAGCCGGCGATGGCCGTCGCGCAGGAGACCGCCCGGCAGGCGCTCGCTCCCACCACCGCCGAGCTGCAGGACTCCGCCGCGGCCCTGCTCGGTCGCCTGGCCGCACGCTGATCGGCCGACAGACGGGATCACGGCGATGCGGCCACCCGCCGGCTGCAACTCCCAGCAGGGGAAGCTCGAAACCTGACAGCTCGACGCCTCGCAGGCGTCGACAGCGGCCCCAGGCGTCGTGCGCGCTCACCGACACCGCCATCCGCCGGTTGTCCGCACCCGCCGGGCTGACCCCTTGAGACCCCCTGCCCGAGCACCGGCTTGCGGCACCACGCCTCCGGCACCCGCACGGATGTCTACCGCGCTGGTTTGACGACACATCCGGTGCCGGTGCCCTACGCTGCGCCGATGCGCAGCGCCAGGGTACGGGTCGGACAGCTGGTCGGAAGGCATCTTTGGGCGGTTGACCTGGTGCTGGCGGTTTCGCTCACGGCGGTCACGATCATCTTCGCCGTGGAGTCCGAGACGCACGGGTGGCGGGCGTACGACGCGTTCGCTGCCCTGCTGACGGTGGCGGTGAACCTGCCGGTGGCCCTGCGCCGCCGGTGGCCCTGGCCGGTGTTGCTGGTCAGCAGCTCCGCACTGGCCTGCTACCTGGCTGCGGGCTTCCCGCCGTCGGAGAACCTCTGGGCGCCGATGCTGGCGTTGTACACCGTGCTGGTGTGCCGGCCACCGCGTGCGGCGCCGGTCGCGGCCGCCTTGGTGGGCACGCTGTGGGTGTGGGCCGGCTTCGCGTCTCGCACCACCGGTGAGGTCGCTTTCGGCCAGGCGACGATCGGCGTGGGCGTCGTCTGGGCGTTCGGCGCGAGGATGCGCGAGTCCGCCGAGCTGAACGATCGGCTGGCCCTGCTGGCGGAGGAACTGCGGCGGGAGCAGGCGGCGCGGGCGCACCATGCGGTGACTGAGGAGCGGTTGCGGATCGCCCCCGAGCTGCACGATGTGGTGGCGCACCATATGACGGTCGGGTCAGTTCAGGCCGGGCTGGCCCGGTACGTGTTCGAGCGCGATCCGGACACCGCCAGCGCCGCCCTGGACACCATCGGCACCTCGATCCACGAGGCGTTGGAGGAGATGCGGGGCCTGCTGGAGCTGCTGCGCGTGCGGGCACCGGAGCCGTCGGCGCCGCACCGGGTCTGCGGGCCGGCCCCAGGGACGGAGCGGCTGTCGGAACTCGCGGCGCGGATGCGGGCGGCCGGACTGCTGGTCGAGATGAGCGTGACCGGGTCTCCGTACCCCTTGCCGACCGGTGCCGATCTGGCGGTGTACCGGATCGTGCAGGAGAGCTTGACCAACGTGCTCAAGCACGCCGGCCCGGTCAAGGTTCAGGTCCTGCTGCACTACGGCCCACAGGGCCTCATCGGCTGGATCATCGACGACGGCACCGGTACCGGAGTGACGGATCCGATCGGCCCGGGCGGGCACGGAACTGTGGGGATGCAGGAACGCGTCCATCTCTACGGTGGGACCCTGCACGCCGGCCATCGGAGCGGCGGCGGCTACCAGGTGGTGTTCACCCTGCCGGCCCAAGCCCCCGACGGCAGCCCCGGCCCCGGTCGTGGGGATCCGGCCGACTGACGGGGAGCTGAGCTGTGACAACCGTGCTGGTCGTCGACGACCAGGTCCTGGTCCGCAGTGGACTGGCGGCCCTGATCCGGGCAGCTCCCGGCCTGGACGTGGTCAGCGAGGCCGGCGACGGGGCGACGGGGCGACGGCCTCGGGCAGCAGACCCACCTTCACGGCCTTCGTCTCGATCGGTGCACCTTGATCGGAGCACATGATCAGACGAAGGCTGTGTTCCTGTCCCAGAAATCCCTATGCAGGTGATCACGTTCGAGGCGCATTTCGATCCCTGTGGGTACAACGTCGGGCATTGATCAGGAAGCGGTGGCGGTCTTGGGGTCTTCTTGGGGAGACTCCTGAGCATGCCTGACAACTCGCTTCGTCGCCAGCCTGACAGGTGCGAGGCCCAGGTCGTCGCGGACGGGCTCCGGGTAGTCGACGGTCTCGCGACCACCGAGTCCGAAGCCGTCTTGACCGCCCATCGTGACCGGCATCAGCGGTTGCGTCGTGCGGTGACACTGGTCGAGCTGGAAGGCCCCTCCACGGTCCAAGTCGCAGCATCGAACTTGTTGATCATGTCGGGCACGCTCACCACTGCTCTAGCGGCCATGGCTGCGAACGCCAGCTCGGAAAACCGCCGCAAGTTCCAAGAATCGTTGCGCGCCTACATCCGGCTGATCACGCCCTTCGTTGACGCAGCTGCCGCTGCGCTCAATGAGACGTAAGTGGGCTGGTGAGCACGATCCGGAGCAACTGGGCCTTAAGGAACAAGGCCAGAACCTGTTCCTGATCCATGCATGGCAGTCGTTGGCGAACGTTGCATTGCGCAAATGTTCAAGAATTCCGGCGGAGGTCCGGCAAGGATCGAGGCGGTCACACGAGCCAACTGTGGGATCGCGCCGGGCGGTCGGCGGTCCGGACCCATCCGGGTTCACGGGGTCGCCGCCTGCGCCTGGCATCCTCATCGGCAACGCAGCAAGGAGACCCATGAAACGCCTACTGATAGTGATCACGGCCGCTCTGGCGGCGTTCGCGTTCATGATCACCGGTGCGAACGCGGCCACCGCCGTATCCACCGGCCGGAGCGACGCGTGCAACTCGTACGCCTGTGGAAGCGGGACGTTCACCTCCACCGACGCCTACACCCTCAAGGGCGCGATGTCCGTGAAGCTGACCTGCGGCAAGGGACAGAACCTGGCGGCGATCAAGATCATTGTCGAGGGTGTGGACGGCAAGCAGCAGAGTGGGGCGCAGCACACCATCGGCAAGTGCGGCCAGCTGACGCTCTTCTCGAACCTCACGTGGCATCAGGCCAGCGCGATCCGCTGGTGGCGGGTGCTGGTGAACTCCACCAACGGCCAGGGTCCGAGCGGATACCACGAGACATACGGGAACCTGGTCTATCCGTAGGCCCCGCTGCGGATCACCGTCGATCGCCGTCCTACCCGTCGAGGCCGGATCACCCGCGAGGCCCCGGAGCTCCTGCAGCCGGACGTGGCCGTGATCTGCGATACCGAGACCACCGACCTATACGGGCAGACAATAGAGGTCGCCGTGATCAACGCGGCAACCGGCAGGAAGTTGATGGACACGTTGGTGAAGCCCATTGCGACGATCACGCCGGGCACCTCCTGAAAAGGCCGGGTTCCAGGATTCCCGGAAGACGTTGAGGTCCAACCCATAGGTCTCTGGGCACCTGGCGGGTATCTGGCCGGTGTGTTTTCCGCTAGTGCGAGAAGCCTCGCCGATGTTCGGCGGGGCTTCTCGCACGGTGTGGGCTCAGGTAGCGTCGGGCAGGGATTCAGGGCCCTTGGTGACGTCCCGTGCGTCCAGGGACGGGCTGTTGCGGCGCCGGCAGTCCATGATGCTGAAGATCAGCTGAACGAATGCCACCGCCGCTGCGGCTACTGCGGCGCCGTGAGGACGCGGTCCTCGGGCGGCCCCCCGACGAACTCGATCACGGCGGTGCTCCTGGTGGGGGCCGGCCGCTTGCGCCAGCGGCCTGGCCCTTCGGTCCGGACGGTCAGAGCGCCAGTGCCGAGTGCAACTCGCTGAACCGCTCCCGCAGGTCCCCCGTGGCGATCGGATCGATCTCCATCTGCAACTGACACGTGGTGTCGTCACCGTTGGGAGTCAGGCGCGCGAAGAAGGCGAAGCCGTCCCCGGCCGGCACCGCGGTCAACCGCAGCGGATTGTTCCGGCCGGGAGTGAGCGCCGCCGAGAAGGACGCACCCGACGGCGCGCACAGGCCCGAGAGCATCCGCGAAGCGAAGTCCACGACCTCCTCTGCGCTGAGATCCGCCTCGAAGTCAGCGGTGAGGTGAGAGAACCAGTCCGCGGCAATTTGCCAGCTGTCCTCACCGGTTCGCGTCAGTTCCACCCACGCCCCATCGCCGCCGAGCCGTATCTGCGGCCGTTCCATCGTCGCCCTTCGACCATCGCGCCTGTGTTCACGATCCTAGGGGGCGGGCCTCCGCCATCAGGCGTCCTCGCAGCTCGTCCGCCCTCCCCCACACCCGGCGAAGCGGCCTGGCCGGAGGGTTGGCTAGTCGAGCGCCGGATGGACCTCCGGATGGACCTCCGGATGAGCGTCCCACCAGGCGCGGTGGAACGGGTTGTTGTCGACGTTGGCCAGGTAGGCGTGGGCTGCCGCGTGGTAGAGCCGGTCGGCCTGCTCGGCCGGGACCGCGGAGCGGTTCCAGGCCAGGCGGATGCGGCCGGTGATCGGGGTGCCGATGAGCGGCCGCATCACCGTGCCCGCGGTCGCGGGTGCGGTCGGCTGGCTGAGGGCGACCGCGCGGCCTGCGGCGATCAGGCTGTAGTGCATCTGGCGGTCGCCGATGCGGTAGCGCAGCGAGGGGACGAACCCGGCCTTGGCGCAGGCTCCGATCAGGGCCTCGGGGCCGCCGTCGTCGTCCTCCACCAGGGTCATCCACAACTCGTCGGACAGGTCGGCCAACGCGATCTGTTCCTGGTCGGCGAGCGGATGCTTGACCGACATCCGGATACAGAAGGGCTCCTTCGGGATCAGGGTCCGGGCCAGGACGCCCTCGGGGAGCGGGACCTCGTGGTCGTTCACCTCGCCGTAGGCGATGGCGTCGTACTGCCCGGCGCCGAGCATCCGGGCCAGCGCGGTCACCGAGTCCTCCAGGTCCACGGTGATCTCCTGGCCGGGCAGGAACCGGTCCGTCTGTTCGAGCAGGCCATCGAGCAGCACCAGCAGAATGCAGCCCAGCCGCAGTGGAGCGCCGGTGGAGATGGCCCGGGCCTCCGTGCCCAGCGCGTCCATCTCGCTGAGCACCCGGCGCGCCCGGGCGAGGACGAACTGGCCCAGCGGGGTGGGTTCGACCCCGTGCCGGCTGCGCACGAACAGCTCTCCGCCGGTGACCCGCTCGACCCGGCGCAACTGGGCGGAAAGTGCAGGCTGGGACACCCCCAGCAGGCGCGCCGCACGACCCAGACTTCCCGCTTCCGCAATCCGGCAGACAGCTTGCAGGTGTCTCAATTCCAGCTGCATCCGAGCAGCGTACGCAGTGCGCCGCCGCCGCACCATAACCCACGTCTTATGCCCGAAGGGATGACCCGCAATTGCCATGTCCACACCCATACTCGGCGGCGACGAACCAGTCTCCCCCCACGAACGGAGTGGACGTTGCACCCCACAAGACTGACCGCGGCGGTGGCAGCGCTCGCGCTGACCGCCAGCCTTGCCGGTGCCCTCGCCGGCACGGCATCGGCGGCGCAGCAAGCCAAGCCCTCACCGGCGCAGAAGGCCACCCCTCTCTCGCGCGCGGTCGCTGCCGCCGACCGGGCCGTCACGAGCGGTCTCGACACCCTGGTCAACTCCCCGCAGGAGCAGTACGAAAGACGCCTGGTCACCCCCTGGGTGAAGGATCTGTACTCCATCTCCTACGACCGCAGCTACCGCGGCCTGCCGGTCGTCGGCGGTGACGCGGTCGTGCTCGCGGACGGCAGCGGCGACGTGCGCGCCCTGCAGTCCGCGTCGTCCGTCCCGATCCACGTGTCGACCACCGCGTCCGTCACGGCGAAGACGGCCGAGGCCGCCTCGCGGGCGAAGCTCGCCACGGTCGACAAGGTGCTCAGCAACCGGCTCGTGGTCAAGCTCAAGGACGGCCAGCAGGCCCTGGCCTGGGAGACCGTCCTGTCGGGCCGGACGAAGTCCGCGCCCAGCAAGCTGCACGTCTTCGTGGACGCCCGGACCGGCAAGGTCCTCGACACCCACGACGAGGTGGAGGCCGGCACCGCCAACAGCAAGTGGAACGGCCCGGCCCCCGTCACCATCGACACCACCAACTCGGGCGGCACCTACTCGCTGCGTGACCCGAGCAGGACCGGCCTGAGCTGCGCGGACTACAGCACCGGCACGGTCTTCTCGAAGTCCTCGGACAGCTGGGGTACGGGCAATCCCACCAGCAAGGAAACCGGCTGCGCGGACCTGATGTTCGCCGCGCAGAAGCAGTGGGACATGCTCAGCCAGTGGCTCGGCCGCAACGGCGTCAACGGCAGCGGACGCAGCTTCCCCGCCAAGGTCGGCCTGAACGAGCTCAACGCCTACTGGGACGGCAGCTCGGTCACCATCGGCCACAACAGCGCCAACGAGTGGATCTCCGGCATCGACGTGGTGGCCCACGAGTACGGGCACGCCATCGACTCCACCACCCCCGGCGGCACCAGCGGCCAGGAGGCCGGGCTCGGCGAGGGCACCGGCGACATCTTCGGCGCGCTGACCGAGGCGTTCGCCAACGAGCCGTCCCCCTACGACACCCCGGACTACACGGTCGGCGAGGTCATCAACCTCCAGGGCCGCGGCCCGATCCGCAACATGTACAACCCGCCGGCCGTCAACAACGACCCGGCCTGCTACAGCTCCGCGATACCGGGCACCGAGGTCCACGCGGCCGCGGGGCCCATCAACCACTGGTTCTACCTGCTCGCCGAGGGCACCAATCCCGGCGGCGGCAAGCCGAACAGCAGCACCTGCAACTCCACCACGCTGACCGGCGTGGGCGTCCAGACCGCCGGCAAGATCTTCTACGGCGGCATGCTGCTCAAGACCAGCAGCATGTCCTACAAGAAGTACCGCACGGCGACGCTGAGCGCGGCCAAGTCGCTCGACCTCGCGACCTGCAACCTGTTCAGCAAGACCAAGGCCGCCTGGGACGGCATCAGCGTGCCCGCCCAGGCCGGTGACCCGACCTGCACCCCGAGCGGTCAGAACAACGACTTCTCGATGACGCTGAGCCCGGCGTCGGGCACCGTCCAGCAGGGCGGCTCGACCACCACCACGGTCGGCACCACGACCACCACCGGCACGGCCCAGTCGGTCACCCTCACCGCCAGCGGCCTGCCGTCCGGCGTCTCGGCCTCCTTCAACCCGGCCACCGTGCAGTCCGGCCAGTCCTCGGTGCTGACGCTGTCGGCCACCGCCAACGCGACGCCCGGCGCGGCCACCGTGGTCGTCAAGGGCCAGGGCACCACCCTGTCCCACACCGTCGACTACACGCTCAACGTCGGCGGCACCACGCCCGGCACCGACCCGCCGAACATCAACGTCGCCAACATCCAGGCGCACCTGACACAGCTCAACACCATCGCCTCCCAGAACGGCGGCAACCGCCGCGCCGGCAGCGGCGGGTACACCCAGTCGCTCGCCTACGTGAAGGGCAAGCTGCAGGCCGCCGGGTACACCGTCTCCGAGCAGGCCTGCTCCAGCTGCACCTACCCGTCGAACAACCTGATCGCCGACTGGCCCGGCGGCCCCGCCGACCAGACCGTGATGTTCGGCGCGCACCTCGACAGCGTCTCGGCCGGCCCCGGCATCAACGACAACGGATCCGGCTCGGCGACCCTGCTGGAGAACGCGCTCGTCCTCGCGCAGCAGAACCCCACCATGACCAAGCACGTGCGCTTCGGCTGGTGGACCGACGAGGAGCAGGGCCTGAACGGCTCGAAGTTCTACGTCAACCAGCTGAGCAGCACACAGCGTGCCGCCATCAAGGGCTACTACAACTTCGACATGGTCGGCTCGCCCAACGGCGGCTACTTCATCAACAACGTCAACTCCACGACCGCCGCGCCGCTCAAGGCGTACTGGGCCTCGCTGAACCTCGCCCCCGAGGAGAACGTCGAGGGCCAGGGCCGCAGTGACGACGCGTCCTTCCAGGCGGCCGGCATCCCCACCTCCGGCTACGCGGCCGGCGCCAGCGCCCGCAAGACCTCCGCGCAGGCGGCCAAGTGGGGCGGCACCGCCAACGCCGCCTACGACGCGTGCTACCACAGCTCCTGCGACACCACGAGCAACGTCAGCGGCACGGTCCTGGACCGCAGCGCCGACGGCGTCGCGTACGCCATCTGGAAGACGGCCGTCGGGAGCACCACCCCGGACCAGGACTTCTCCATCGGCGTCAACCCGTCCTCCGGCAGTGCCAACCCGGGCGGCAGCACCAGCGCCACGGTCAACACCACCACCGTCAGCGGTGCCGCGCAGACGGTCAACCTGTCGGTCTCCGGCGCGCCCGCCGGCGTGACCGCGACCGTCAGCCCGTCCTCCGTGCAGTCCGGCAGCAGCGCGACGCTCTCCGTGCAGGTCGGCGCCAGCGCCCAGCCGGGCACCTCCACCTTGACGGTCACCGGGGTCGGCACCGCCACCCACAGCACCACCTACACCCTGACGGTGGGCGGCACCAGCACCTGCACCCCGCGCCAGCTCGTCGTCAACGGTGGCTTCGAGAACGGCACCACCCCGTGGACCACCACCACGAACGTCATCACCAACCAGGCCGGACAGGCGCCGCACGGCGGCACCTACAAGGCCTGGCTGAACGGCTACGGCACCCCCCGCACGGACAGCGCCTCCCAGTCGCTGACCATCCCGGCCGGGTGCACCAGCAACCAGCTGTCGTTCTTCCTGCACATCGACACCGACGAGACCGAGGCTGTCGCCTACGACAACTTCACCGTCTCGATCGGCGGCCAGACGCTGGAGACCTTGTCCAACCTGGACGCCAACTCCGGCTACACGCAGAAGACCTACGACGTGTCGGGCTTCGCCGGCCAGACCGTCGTCCTGCAGTTCAACGGCGTGGAGGACCAGTCCCTGCAGACCTCCTTCGTCGTGGACGACGTCACCCTCCAGGTGAGCTGACGCCCGCCTGAGCTTGTGGTGAGCATGCCCTGAGGGGCGTCTGTCCCGGCCGTGCGGCCGGGACAGACGCCCCTCGGCCGTGTGCGGCGCGGGCGTAGCCGTTGCCGGCAGCGGCGCTCAGTCGTGGAGGGTGCGCAGCGCCGCGGCGACAGCGGCCTGCGCGGTGCGGGCGGTCAGGGAGACCCGCTCGTACAGGCCGCCGTCGTGGGGCAGACCCACCAGGCGCAGCGCGGCGACGGGAACGCCGGCGGCGGCGAGGGCGGCGGCATAGGCTTCGCCGTCGCCGCGGAAGGGGTCGTATTCGGCGGTGAGGATGTAGGCGGGGGGCAGGTCGTGCAGGTCGTCGGCGAGCAGCGGGGAGGCGTAGGGGCTGCGCCGGTCCTCGGGCCGGGGGACGTAGTCGGCGATCATGCGGTGCAGGTCCGCCCACTGCGCGGCGGTCAGCTCCAGCGCGTCGCGGTCCAGGTGGGCGAGCGTGAGGTCCAGTCCGGGCACTTCGAGGAGCTGCAGCGCCAGGGGGTGCCGGGCCCGGTCGCGGTTGACGTGGGTCAGCGCGGCCACGAGGTTGCCGCCGGCGGACTGCCCTGACAGCGCGACTCGGGCGGGGTCGACGCCCAGCGCGCCGGCCTCGCGCACGAGCCACTCCAGCGCGGCCCAGCCCTGTTCGAGCGCGGCCGGGTAGGGGTGTTCGGGGGCGAGCGCGTAGGAGATCGCTGCGACGACGATGTTCGCGGTGGCCGCCCGTGTCGCGCAGTGGGCGTCGACGCTGGGGTGGTGGATGCCGCCCTGGCGCCAGCCGCCGCCGAAGAAGTGCAGGCAGACCGGCAGGTGCAGGTCCGCGGTCGGCTCGCGCGGGTAGTACAGGCGCACGAGGACGTCCGGGTGGCCGGGCACCGGCACGAGGTGGTCGCGGGTCGGCAGTCGGGGGCCGGTGCGGCCCAGGTGCGGGAAGACCGCCTGCTCGTAGGCGAGGGCGCGCTCGCGCTGTTCTCGCGGGTCGTCCGCGACCGGCGGGGCGGGGATGCCCAGGGCGGTGAGGGCCGTGCGGAGGTGGGCGTCGAGGGGCATGGCGGGTTTCCGATCAGGAGGTGGTGGGCGTGGGGCGGGCGACCCGGCCGCGCAGGAAGTCGCTGACGCGGTCCTGCCAGGCCCGCGCGCGGGCGGAGGTCCGGGTGATGGAGGTGGAGCCGTGCAGGTGGCCGGGGGCGCGCCAGGTCGCGACGGGGACGCCGGCTGCGGCCAGGCGGGCGGCGTAGCGCTCCCCGGAGTCGCGCAGGGGGTCGAGTTCGGCGGTGAGGACCAGCGCGGGGGGCAGCCCGGTGAGGTCGGGGATCTCCGCGGGGGCGGTCCAGGCGGTGGTGGGGGCGGGGCCCAGGTACTGCGCGCGGACCGCGGTGAGGTCGCCGAAGTCGGACAGCGCGCTGAACTGCTGGTACGACGCGTCCTGGGTGATGTGCAGGCTGACCCCGGGGACCTCGAGCACCTGGTGGTCCAGGTGCAGGCCGCGGTCGCGGGCGTGGGCCGCGACGAGGCCGGCGAGGTTGCCGCCCGCGGAGATGCCGCCGACGCCGATGCGGTCGGGGGCGATCCCGAAGTCCGGGGCCGTCGCGACGAGCCAGGTCAGCGCGTCCAGGCAGTCCTCGAGTCCGGCCGGGAAGGGGTGCTCGGGGGCGAGCCGGTACTCCACGGCGAACAGGTCGGCGCCGCTGGCGACGCACCGGTGGCGCAGCAGGCGGTCGTTGACCACCTCGTGGACGCTGCCCAGGACGAAGCCGCCGCCGTGCAGGGACAGGTGGGCGAGGGGGGTGCGGTCCGCGTCGCCCGGTGGGCGGTAGTGCAGGACTGTGACGGCGCCGGTGCGGGTCGGCACGCGGTGGGCGGTGACCTGGCAGTGCGCGGGGCCGGGCAGCGTGAACCAGCGGGCGAGGGCGTCCGAGAGCTCCTGGGCGGCGTGGCGGCGCCGGGCCGGGTCGGCCGACTGCAGGCCGGGCAGCGCCTGGGCGATCTCCGCCAGGTCCACGAGCCAGTCCACGACCGCGGGCTCGCAGCCCGCGGCGCGGGCGAGCGGGGGGAGATGGTCCATCGAACTCCTGTCACAAGGCGGCGGCCCGGCACGTCGGGCCGCCGCATCGGGCGGGTCGGGCGGGGCGATCACGTCCCCGGGGGGCAGGGGGTCTGATCGGCTACGATGCTCGCGTGGGAGGCATGGGCGTGACGATCTATCAGGTGGCCGAGGCCGCCGGGGTGAGCATTTCCACGGTCTCGCTGGCGCTGAACCACCCGGCCCGGGTCAACCCCCAGACCCGCGAGCGGGTCATCCAGGTCGCGGGGGAACTGGGCTACCGGTCCGGCGCCGTGGCCTCGGAGCGGGCCCGCCGCAGCAGCGGCCGAATCGCGGTGATGGCGCCGTTCAGCAGCTACGAGTCGTATCGGACGCGGCTGGTGGGCATCCTCGACGGGTTGGCTCCGCACCACATCGAGGTCGTGGTCCACGACGCGCCGCCGGCCACCGAGCCCGCCTCTCCCCTGCTGGAGACGCTGCCGGTACGCGGCGATGTCGACGGTCTGCTGTTGATGGGCATTCCGCTCGGCGACGAGGGCGCCGACCGCCTGCACCGGTGGGGGCCGCCGACCGTGCTGGTCGACTCGGTCAGCGCCGCGTTCACCAGCGTCACCTTCGACGACGAGCAGGCCGGCTATCTGCTGGCCCGGCACCTGCTCGACCGGGGCCACCGGCGCCTGGCCTACCTGCACGAGCCCTACCATTCGCCGGTGCTGACCTCGGCCGGCCAGCTGCGGCTCAACGGCGTGGCCCGCGCGCTGGGCGAGACCGCGGGGGCCGAGCCCGCGATCGACGACGTCGCGCTGGCGGGCAACGACGTGGCCGCGGCGCGGGCGGGCGCCGCCGCCTTCGCCGGCCGCGCCGACCGGCCGAGCGCGGTCATCGCCCACCATGACCTGCTGGCGGCGGGCTTCCTCGCGGGGCTGCGCGCCGCCGGGACGCGCACGCCCGAGGAGGTGGCGGTCGCCGGCTTCGACGACGGGCCCCTCGCGGAGGTACTCGGCCTCACCACCGTCCGGCAGCCGTTCGCCGACTCCGGGCACCGCGCCGCCGAACTGCTGCTCTCCTTGATCCAGCATCCGCGGCAGACCCCGGTGCGCACGCTGCTCGCCCCGCAGCTGGTCGTCCGGGAGACCACCTGAGCGCGGACCGCTCCCCCGGCAGGGCGCCGTGGCGCGGGGCGCTTGCGCGGTAGGCCTGCGGCCCCCGTGCGGGGCGGGCGGCCGACGCGGCCGTCACCGTCACCGGGATCCTTCCCACAGCAGCCGCTCCGCGCGGGCCGGATCGTCGACCGGGCCGCTGGCGGTGTCGAAGTGCATCGTGGTCCGGCGGTCGGGGGTGTAGGGGTCCCAGCCCGGTCCGCGCCCGTGCGCGAAGGCGACCCACGCGTCGTGCATGGCGGTGGCCAGGTGCTGGGGCGGTTTGTCGCCCAGCAGGCCGACCATGGCGGGGAAGGCGGCCAGGTTGTCGTGGACGAAGGGCAGATCCAAGGTGTGGTCGGAGCCGCTGCCCGGCGGCAGGGCGGGGCTCTGCCAGGCGAACTCGTACGCGTGGTGGGCGCCTTGGTGGGCCTCCAGGACGCGCAGCGTGGGAATGCGGAAGGCCCAGTCGGTCCAGGCCGCCTGGACCAGTTCGGGCAGCTCCGCCGCGGGGCGTGACCCCTGGTAGACGGCCAGGTCCTGGGCGGTGAGTCCGAAGGCCTCCAGGGCCCGGCCGGCGAAGTGCTCGTTGAGGATCCCGAGGTGCGCGCGGAGCGCCATGAAGCCCACCGCCTCGTCACGGGTGGTCCCGGCCAGCACCTCGACGTCCGCGGAGGCGCCCGCGGCCAGGGCGGTCAGTACGTCCTGCGGCAGCGTCTCCTCGTCGATCACCGTCCGGAAGGGGCTGAGCAGGAAGGACTGCGGGCCCCAGCGGTCCACCTCGTTGAACTCCAGCAGGAACTGCAGCACCGCGTGCTGGGTGGCCTCGGGGTCCGCGCCGGCGAACCCCTCCGCGGTGGCGGGCACACCCAGGATCTCCGCCAGGCGGGCGGCCGCCTCCTGGGCCTGGGTGCGGGACACCGCCGTCATCGAGCAGCCGCTCTGGGAGACGGCCCGACGGAACAGGCCCCGCGCGGAGGGCATCGCCAGCAGGCTCAGGACGCTGACGGCGCCGGCGGACTGGCCGAAGATGGTGACATTGTCGCTGTCTCCGCCGAACGCGGCGATGTTGTCGCGCACCCACTCCAAGGCGGCCACCTGGTCGCGCAGCCCCAGGTTGGCGGGGCGGTCAGGGAGCGGGAGGAATCCGTCGACGTTCAGGCGGTAGTTGATCGCCACGTAGACGACTCCGTCGCGGGCGAAGGCGGACCCCTCGTGGGCCGGGGCGGATCCGGCGCCGGTCGCGTAGCCGCCGCCGTGGATCCACACCATGACCGGCAGTCCGCGCAGGGAGCGGCTCGGGTCCGGGGTCCACACGTCCAGGGTCAGGCAGTCCTCGCCCGTGGTGGCGGGGCCGAAGTGGTGGCCCAGGGGGTTGCCGGGGATGCTCGGCTGGGGGCAGCCGGGACCGGGGGTGGTGGCGTCCCGCACGCCCTGCCACGCGGACGGGGGCTGGGGCGCGGCGAAGCGCAGCGGGCCGCGGGGCGGGGCGGCATAGGGGATGGCCCGGAAGACCGCGCCCCCGTCGGTCAGCCGTCCTCGGATCCGTCCCGTTGCCAGCTGTGTCTCGACATCCATGGGTAGGTCCTCTCGCCGAACATGATAGCTAATGAAGATTAACTTAGGAGATTGCACGGCGGACCTGTCAAGGGGTGGCCGCATCCGAACCAACCACGCGGAGTACCCAGAGACGTGCCGCATCACGGTCTCGTGGCGGGCAGGGCGCCCATTGAGTGACGCCTCCCGCCAGTTCAACTAGTCGTGATTCACTACTGCGCGTTCGGCGCGTCGACCCACCGCGTATCGAAGTGCTTTACACAAACCTCTTGACGTCCCTGTGTCGGGACTGTTTCCTTCGGGAGACCTTCTCGCCTCCCGCAGGATTCCGGAGATGCGCATGCCCCTGCCGACCCGACGCCCCCGTCACCGCTGGATCCTCCCCAAGAGCCTCGCCGCGGGCCTGACCGCGGCCCTTGTCACCAGCGCCTGCAGCGCCGGCGGCACCGCCGCGCCGGGCACCGCGCACGCCACGCCCGCGGGGGTGGGCAACCTGCTGACCATGGCCTACCAGGCGGCCCCGGCCACCTTGGATCCCGCCAAGGTCGATCAGGCGTTCGCCGGTTTCGTCAGCCCCGCCTACGAGCCGCTGATCCGTCGCGCGTCCGACGGCTCGCTCCAGCCCGGCCTCGCGACGTCCTGGGCGTACGTGGGCACGGGCAACAAGACCTTCGAGCTGACCCTGCGCGACCACGTCACGTTCGCCGACGGAACCGCGCTGACCGCGCAGGGCGTCGTCCAGCACTTCCAGTACATCCAAAGGGCGGGCGGCACGGCGGCCGCCCTGCTGGCGGGTGCCGTCATCACCGCGCCCGGCGACCGCACCGTACGCCTCACCTTCGCCCTGCCCAACCCGGTCGCGCCCGACATCATGACGCAGGACTACGTCATCGGGGACGTCATCAGCCCCACGGCGCTCACCGCGCCCGCCGCCCTCGCCACGACGACATCGGGGGCGGGCCCCTACGCGCTCGACCCCGCGGCCACCGTCGCCGGCGACCACTACGCGTTCGTGGCCAACCCGCGGTACTGGAACAAGGCCCAGGTGCACTACAAGCGCATCGTCCTGCGGGTCATCGCCAACCCCAACACCGCGCTCAACGCGCTCAAGACCGGGCAGGTGGACGCGGCGGCCACCGACTTCTCGATCAGCTCGTCGGCGAAGACCGCCGGCCTGCAGATCGTGCAGACCCCCTTCGTCATCCAGGGCATCGCCCTCCTCGACCGGGACGGCAGCCTGCTCAAGCCCCTCGGGGACGTGCGGGTGCGGCGCGCGGTCAACTACGCGATCGACCGCGGCGCCATCAGCAAGGCCCTGCTGGGCGAGTACGGCGTGCCGACCACCCAGTTCACCGTCCCCGGCGGTGAGGGCTACGTCCGCGCCAACGCCACCGCCTACCCCTACGATCCCGCCAAGGCCCGCCAGTTGCTCGCCGAGGCCGGGTACCCCGACGGGTTCACCCTGCCGATGCTCTCCTCGCCCTTCGCCGGGATTGGGACCATGGCCCAGGCGCTGAGCGATCAGCTCGGCAAGGTCGGCATCCGTGTGAAGCTGCGCACGCTGACCAACCCGAACGCCTACGTGAGCGAACTCGCCGGCGGAAAGACCGCCTCCGCCGCGGTGGGCTACGGCTACCAGCCGACGTATCTGGAGGGGCTGGGGCTGTTCCTGCCCACCGCCCCGGTGTTCAACCCGCGCAAGAGCGCGTCCCCGCAGCTGACCGCCCTGTTCGGCAAACTCGCCGTCGCCGCGCAGGCGCAGCGGCCCGCCGCCGCCCAGGCCGTGCAGGCCTGGCTGGTCGACAACGCCTGGTTCGCGCCCGTGGCGGCCAGTCCCGTCTTCTACTACGCCCGACCCACCGTGGGCGGGGTGAAGGTGTCGCCGAACAGCCCCATGGCCAACCTCGCGGACTGGTACCCGGTCCGCTGACGCTCCCACCCATCCCCCTCACGCCCGGCCGGCGCGCGGCAGACGCCACCGACCGCACCGGAAGGAGGCCCCATGCGCCGCATCCTCCGATGGCTCCTCACCTCGGCCGTCCTGACCTTCACCGTCTCCGCGCTGACCTTCGTCCTGGTCTCGCTCACCCCCGGCGACGCCGCGCGCACCATCCTGGGCCGTGACGCCACCCCCGAGCAGTACCAGCAGCTGCGGGCTCAACTCGGCCTGAACGACCCGCTGGCCGTGCAGTACGGGCACTGGCTCGTGCACGCCGTCCACGGCGACCTCGGCACCGCCCTGTCGACCGGACAGCCGGTCCTTCTGACCTTGCAACAGCGCCTGGGCCCCTCCCTCAGCCTGATCCTCGGGGCCCTGGTCGTCTCCGCCCTGCTGGGCGTCGGCCTGGGCGTGCTGAGCGCCGTGCGCGGCGGGGCCGTGGGCCGCGCACTGGACCTGGTGTCCATGGTGGGCATGGCCCTGCCCGCGTTCTGGCTCGGCCTGGTCCTGGTCGCCGCCTTCGCGGTGGCGCTGCCGCTGCTGCCAGCCAGCGGCTACGTCCCCTTCGCCGACTCCCCCTGGCAGTGGGCCCGCTCCCTGGCCCTGCCGGTCCTGACCCTCGGCATCGGCGGCTGCGCGACGATCGCGAAACAGACCCGCGACGCCATGCTCGCCGAGCTGCGCCGCGACTACATCGTCCTGCTGCGGGCGCACGGGCTGCCGCAGCGCACCGTCGTGCTGCGGCACGCGCTGAAGAACGCCGCCATCCCCGTGGTGACCGTTCTGGGACTGCTGCTGGTGGGCCTGCTCAGCGGCACCGTGCTGGCCGAGACGGTGTACGTGGTGCCCGGCCTGGGCAGCACCGCCGTCCTGGCCACCCAGGCGCACGACCTCCCCCTCATCCAGGGCGTGGCGCTGTGCTTCACCGTCGTCGTGGTCCTCGTCAACCTGCTGGTCGAACTGCTCTACGGCTGGCTCGATCCCCGGAGCAGCCGATGACCCGCGCACCCTCACCGCCCGCCGCCCGGCCCGCACCGCCGGCCACCCCCTCCGTCACCCGCCGTCTGCTGCGCCGCCCGGCGGCCCTGATCGCCGTGGCCTTCCTGACCGCGGTGCTCACCGCGGTCGCGCTGGCACCGCTGGTGGCGCCGTACGATCCACTGGCGCAGGACCTGCAGCACATCCTGGCGCCGCCGCACCCGGCGCACCCGCTGGGCACCGACACCCTCGGACGGGACGTGCTCAGCCGCCTGCTGTACGGCGGCCGCAGCACCCTCACCGGCGTGGCCGAGGCCCTGGCGGTGCTGCTCGCGGTCGGCATCCCCGTGGGCGTGAGCTGCGGCTACGTCCAGGGCGCCTACGACACCTGTGTGATGCGCGTCGTCGAGGTCCTCCAGTCGGTCCCGGTCATCGTCCTGCTGCTGGTCGTCCTGTCGGTCTTCGCGGACAACGAGTCCGCGGCCATGATCACGCTCGGGCTGCTGGGATCCCCCGGCCTGATCCGCGTCCTGCGGGCCGGCACCCTGGTGCTGCGCGACGTGCTCTACGTCCGGGCCGCGCGCTCGACCGGGCTGACCGAACTCCAGCTGGTGCGCCAGCACATCCTGCCGCGCCTGGTGGGGCCGGTCATCATCCAAAGCTCCCTGTTCGCCTCCTCGGTGGTGCTCGCCGAGACCGGCCTGGGCTACCTCGGCTTCGGCATCCAGCCCCCCGCAGCGTCCTGGGGGAACATGGTCAGCGAGGCCGCCGGGGTGATCGACCGTCAGGCGTGGCTGCTGGTGCCCTCGGGCGTACTCATCGCGCTGCTGGTGCTCGCCCTGGGGGTGCTGGGCGACAGTATGCGTGACGCCTTCGCCGACGCGTGGGGCGGCGTGCCCGGCAGCCGCCCCACCGGCCGCCGGGGCCGCGGGGAGCCGGCGCCTGCCGCCCCGGCCGCTGCCGGTCGCGCCCCGGACCGGGACGCGCTGCTGTCGGTGCGCGGGCTGACCGTCGCCTTCCCCGCGGGCGGCCACCGCGTCACCGTCGTGCGCGGCGTCGACCTGGACGTCCGCCCCGGCCAGGTCATCGGCCTGGTGGGCGAGTCCGGGTGCGGCAAGACCGTCACCGCCATGGCCGTGCTCGGACTCCTGCGCGGCGGCGGGCACATCGTCGCCGGGCAGGTCCACTTCGCCGGCAAGGACCTGGCCCGCTCCAGCGAGGCGGAGCTGCGGGCCGTCCGCGGAGCGGGCATCGGACTGATCGCCCAGGACCCCGTCGGCAGTCTGGACCCCGCCTTCACCATCGGCGCCCAGCTCGCCGAGGTCATCCGGCTGCACGCCCGGTGTTCGCGGCGGCAGGCCCGGGCCCGCGCCGTCGACCTGCTGGAGCAGGTCCGGCTCCCGGAGCCCGCCGCCGTGGCCGGCCGCTACCCGCACCAGGTCTCCGGCGGCATGGCCCAACGCGTCGGCATCGCGCTGGCCCTGGCGGGCAGCCCGCGTCTGCTGATCGCCGACGAACCCACCACCGCCCTCGACGTCACCGTGCAGGCGGAGATCCTCGATCTGCTGCTCGCTCTGCGGGACTGCGAGGGCATGGCCCTGATCCTGGTCACCCACGACTGGGGCGTGCTGGCCGACGTCTGCGACGACGCGGTCGTCATGTACGCGGGCGAGATCGTCGAACACGCCCGGGTCGACGACCTCTTCGAGCGCCCCGCGCACCCCTACACCGCGGGCCTGCTCGCCGCCAACCCCGCCCTCAGGGGCCGCGGCGACCGCCTCGAGACCATCGCCGGCACCGTACCGCCGCCCGGCACCTGGCCCGCCGGCTGCCACTTCCAGGACCGCTGCCACTTGGTGCAGGACCCCTGCCGCACCGGCCCGGTGCCCCTCGAGATCCTGCCCGACGGCCGGAGCAGCCGATGCCTGCGGCACGACGAAGCCGCTCTAGTGGACAAGGTCAGCCCATGACACGCGCCCTCCCCGCCCCGCACCGTCCCCAGGCCGCCGTCGACCCGCCGCTCCTGCACGTCAGCGCACTGACCGTGACCTATCCCCAGGGCAGGCGCCGGCCGCCGTTGCGCGCGGTCGACACCGTCGACCTCCAGCTGGCCGCGGGCCGCACCCTGGGCGTGGTCGGGGAGTCAGGCTCCGGCAAGAGCACTCTCGGTGCCGCGATCCTCGGTCTCGTCGCCCCCCGTGAGGGCTCCGTGACCTTCCGCGGGCGGGACATCACCCACCTGGGCGGCGCGCAGCTCCGGGCGCTCGCCCCCGACCTGCAAGTGGTCTTCCAGGACCCCTACGGCTCCCTCAACCCCACCCGCACCATCGGTGCGACCCTCGCCGAGCCGCTGCGCCTGCACCGCAGATGGGATGCCGAGCGGGCCCGGGACCGGGTGGAGGACGTGCTGTCCCGGGTGGGCCTGCCGCCCGGCACGGCCCAGCGCTACCCCGCCCAGTTCTCCGGCGGCCAGCGCCAGCGCATCGCCATCGCCCGCGCCCTGACGATGGAACCCGCCCTCGTCGTCTGCGACGAGCCGGTCAGCGCTCTGGACCTGTCCGTCCAGGCCCAGGTCCTCAACCTGCTGGCCGACCTCCAGGCGGAGCTGGGCCTGGCCTACCTGTTCATCTCCCACGACCTGGCGGTCGTCCGGCACATCTGCGACGACGTGGTGGTCCTGTACCGCGGGCGCGTCGTGGAGTCGGGACCCGCCGCGCGGATCTACCAGCACCCCCAGCACCCGTACACCCGGGCGCTGGTGAACGCGGCGCCGCTGCCCGACCCGGCTGCCCAGCGCGCCCGCCGCCTCCAGCGGGCCGCACCGACACTGACACCGCCACCGCCGGGCGTCGGCCCCGCCGGGGCGGCGGGCTGCCCGTACGCACCGCGCTGCCCGCTCGTCCAACCGGCCTGTCTGACGGCCGTTCCCGCCCTGGCTCCGTCCGCCGCGGACAGGGAGCACTTGGTGGCCTGCGTGCGGCGGGACGAACCCAGCTGACGGGCGGTCGCGCACCGGCCGCGGCCCGTCGACCCGCTCAGCGGGCGGCGCGGCTGCCCGGGACCTTCCACCACAACAGCCAGGCACCCGTGCCGTAGAGCACCAGGTTGATCACCATCTCGCGGGGCACGTCGCTCAGGCCGGTCTCGGTCGCGCCGCCGAACATCGCGGGCACGACCACGTGCTTGACGACGGCGTACAGGCCCAGATCGAACACGACGAACACCGCCCAGCCCACCGCCGGATGCCAGCGGGGCCGGGGCACCGCGTTGATCAGTGAGAACACGCCGGTGATGGCCAGAACCGTGGGCAGCAGCCGCGAGGGCACCGTGTCGAGATAGTTCCACGGAAGGGAGGAGCCGATGATCCACAGCAGTGCCATGCAGCCGATGAAGCGCAGCACCACCGCCCCGAGGGGGCTGACGGCCGCCGGGGCCCCGACCGGGGACGCGGGGGCGGTCGGCTGGACGGGGAAACCCCCACCCGCAGGCGAGAAGTACGGCCCCGGCGCCCGGCCGCCGACGGACGGGGCGTGCGACGGCTGCGGCGGCAGCCACGCCCCGGCGGGCGCCGGCGTCACCCGGGCGGTCGGGGTCGGCACGGCCGTTCCGGTGCGGGCCAGCTCCTCCAGCGCGGACAATGTCCGCTCGGCGGCCGGCCGCCGGGCCGGGTCCTTCGTCAGCAGCGCGGCCAGCAGAGGCGCGAGCGCACCGGCACGGACCGCCGGGCGCGGTTCCTTGGTGACGACGGCGATGACGAGCGAGCTGAAGGTGTCCCCGTGGAACGCCGGTGCGCCCTCGACCGCGCTGTAGAGCGTCGCGCCCAGCGACCACAGGTCACCGGCCGGCGTCGGCGGGTGACCTTCCAGTTGCTCGGGGGCCATGAAGGACGGGGTGCCGATGACCGTACCGGTACGGGTCAGGGCCGTGGTCGCGTCGGCCAGGTGCGCGATCCCGAAATCGGTGATGATCACCCGGTCGCCCATCAGCAGGACATTGTCCGGCTTGAGGTCGCGGTGGACGATGCCGGCCTGGTGCGCCAGGTGGAGCGCCTTCACCAGTGCCGCCCCGATCTCGGCGACCCGCTGGACCGGCAGCGCGCCGCCCTGGGCGATCAGTGCTCCCAGCGACGTCCCGGTGACGAGTTCCATCACGATCACGGGCGCGCCCTCGTGCTCGACCACGTCGTGGACGGTGATGATCCCCGGATGGTTCAGCCGCGCGGCCGCGCGCGCCTCGCGCGCCACACGGTGCAGGAGGTGCTCGCGTTCACCGCTGGGCAATCCCGGCGGGAGCAGCACCTCCTTGACCGCCACGTCCCGCTCGAGCGCCTGGTCCCACCCCCGCCACACCCGGCCCATACCGCCTTGGCCGATCAGCTCGACAAGCTGGTACCGGCTCCCGATGAGTGCCCCGCTCACTGCGTCCACGGGACGTCACCCTAACGGGATGTCGCCCGGGGCGACGGCCCTTTCGATCAGTGGTGCCGACGCCGCGGGACCCGATGCCTGCGGCACCGGCGGTCGCTGCGCTCACCGTTGACAACCGGAGCGCGGCACAGGGTGCCGCCCCGGGTCGTCAGCCGCAGGGGCTGGCGCCCTGTCCTCGCACAGGTTTGTGGCCCACTCCCCCACCGGCCGAGGGCATCGACGGGTGACCGGGCGTGGTGCTGTGGCGCTTGCCGCCGGCGCCCGAGCGGCGTCACACGATTCGAGGGTGCGGCGTCGGCGCTACCCGTCCTCCTGGGTGTATGCGCAGGTCCGGACCGCGTCGAGGTGAAGTTCGAAGGGCCCGAAGCACTCCGCGGTGAGCGTGCCCGTTCGAGCTCCGCAGGGACTGGCGCGGTTCGGTCCTTGCATTCCGTCCGGCCCACAGCATCCGGCACCGTTCTCCCATCCGGGCAGCGACTGCGGCACGGACGCATCGGCAGGGTGCAGAACGACCGTGTTGCGAGCACCGTCCGAGATGACGAAGGCGCCGGACACGGCCCTGGGGGCCCCGCGGGCCGGGACGGCATGGGGTCGTCCTGATCCTCCTGCCGGACGAACGGTCCCCCCACGGCTCGGTCTCGATCGCGAAGTAGCCCTGGGGAACCGTTGGTGGGGCTTGACGTGCCCTTTTGGGCTCTAGGTCGAGGGCTGGAACACTCGAAACGGCGGGCCGCGCCGTCAAGTCCGCCCTCAGAGCGTTGCCCCATTCGGAGCAGTGGAAGACCGTCCATGAGAGCCGGTGTAGCGGTGTACCGCTGCACCCGGCATCCGATGTTCCTCGATCGGAGCGGGAACGCGGCAGGGAGACAACGGCGTGCGCGCGGTCCTCCCGCCCTGTGTTGAGCGCCCAGCGACGTCGACGGGGGCGGCTGCAGGTGGGGCGAGCACTCCAGTACGGCACCGGCCAACTCGGCGGGGCCCAGGCCGGGGTAGCCGGTGTGGGCTTGTCGGTGGCGGTGTTCCGGAACTGCCTGCCGCGCCGGGGCCGGCGACCTTCGGCCCCTGTCCACCTGGGCGGGGCCCGACACCCGGCAGACACGGGTGGCTCCGCGCTGCGGTGCGGGCTTCCCCGGCGCGGCGCCGTCCCGGGCGCTGTCAGTGGCGGTCGCTAGGGTCGGCCCATGTTCCGTCCTGAAGAGGTACCGCCGGAGATCCTGAACGGGTTGCGGTCGATCTGTCGGCAGATGCCAGAGGCGTACGAGGAACCGGCCTGGATCGGCGTGCGGTGGCGGATCCGCCGGCGGACGTTCGCCCATGTCTACCTGCCCGACGTGGATCGCCATCCGGTCTACGCCTCATATGTGTCCGCCGAGCAGGAGCCGGTCGTGATGACGTTCCGGGTACCTGTCTACGACCTGCTCGGCCTGACCGCCGGAGGGTTCCCGTTCTTCCGTGCCGACTGGGGCCACAACGTCGTCGCCGCCGTCCTCGGTGACCACACCGACTGGACCGAGCTGGCCGAATTGATCACCGACAGCTACCGCGAGATGGCTCCGAAGTTCCTCGCCGCTCGAGTCGCCCTCTTGCCGCCGACCAGCTGACCGGCGGTCGGGCTTCGTCGCCCGCCCCCGCGGTGCTGCGGGAGATTCAGTGGCCGCAGACCGCGACGCGTCCGAGGAACAGGCTGCGGTGCGCGCTGCTGGGTCCACGAGTGGGCGGATCCGGTCGCTCGCAGGGGGTCGCAGTGCGCCCTCAGGACAGCTTCGCCGCGGGGGCGAAGGCAGGCAGCTTCTCGAGACTGCTGCGCACGGCCTCGGCGCCGTAGGCGAACATCTGCCGCTCGTAGGCGTCGACCGCGCTGAGCAGCTCCGCACACGTCCCCGGCCCCGGACCCGTGGCCGCCCCGGGTCGGGCACCGGAGACCGCCGACCGGGCGGATGGCGCCCGGTACTGCGGGAGCGCCATCGACGCCCGCCGGCGTCTCACAGCGCCACAGGCCGGTAGGCCAGGGCCTGTTCCACCACGTCGGCGGCTGTCGGCTCGGGCCGCTCGGGCCAGAAGATCAGTCCGGAGACGTAGCCGCTCGGACAACCGAGGGCCCGGTCGAGCCGGTCCAGGACCCTCGACGATTCCTCGTCGCCGCCCTCGGCCTGCATGACCTGCTGGACCAGGAGGACGGCCGCCTCTCGTGTTAGCAGCACCCGCGCCATCCCCCTCTCAGCGTGGAAGCCCGCTGGCAACCCACCGGACCGTACGGGCAGCAGCTCCTAGGTGGCCGTGACCGCGGTGGGGTCGGCGGTGTGGTCCTGGCAGGAGTGGGTGAGCGCGTCGGCGAGGTAGAGGTCGAGGCCGGTGAGGTGCAGGATCTCCTGCTGGTGCGTGTCCAGGCCGGTGACGTGCAGGCGGACGCCGTCGGTGTCGGTGAGGCGCTTGGCGTAGATCAGCGAGGACAGGCCCGAGGAGTCCCAGTCGTCGACGTCGGTGAAGTCCAGCGTCAGGCAGTGCGGTGAGGGCGTTGCGGCCAGCGCCTCGTCGGCGGCTTGGCGCAGGTCCTCGACGGTCTCGAAGTCGCACGGCCCGCTGAGAGCGAGTACGACACGCCCCGGGGTGCTCTGCTGGACCGTGATCGTCAGCGGCTCGGTGGTGTTCATACGCAGTCCTCGGTCGGGCGGCTGTACGCCGGTCTGCTGGTGGTCACCGCGGATCGGCCGGCATCGACGATGGCCAGCGTGCGGGGGAAGTCCCGCAGCTCGGCGGCGATGATGTCCAAGGCGGCCAGGAGCGAGCGGGCTGGAACGTTGCGGGCCTCCAGGATGGCGGAGGTCCAGGTCAGGAAGTCGCACAGGACTTGCGCCCGGTCGACGTACACGGCGGCGATGAGGAAGTCGACGATGTGGCCGACGTCCTCGCGGGTGTGCTCGCGCTGCTGCTCGGTGTAGGCGCTCATCGCGGGCACCGTGTCCCGCAGGCCGGTCATGGTCTGCTCGGTGAGCTGGCGCCGACTGCGGCTGAGCAAGGTGTATTCCTGGTCGGCCAGGTGGGGCAGTGCCCCGAACAGGTCGCCGTCGTCGGCGTAGGTCAGCTGCAGGGGGGCGGGCTCCTCCAGGCGGGCGGCGGCGCTGTCGGCGTCCGGGGCCCAGGCGTCGGCGCCCAGCAGGTGCGCGTAGGAGCCGTCGGTCCCGAAGGCCGCGCCGCCGACCAGAACCGGGACGCCGGCGGCCTGGCAGGCGGTGATGGTGGCGTGGGCCGCGGGCAGCCGGGTGGCCAGCGAGCAGGACAGGGCGACGGCGTCAGGGCCGGTGGCGTGCAGGTGCGCGATCAGGTGTGCGGTGGGGACGTGAGCACCGAGGAAGTCGACGTGCCAGCCGCGCAGTTGCAGGGTCTCGGCGACCAGCCGGGCGGGCAGGGCGTGCCATTCGCCGTCCACGCAGGCCACCGTCACCCGGCCGCGCGTGCCGCGGACGGCGGCGGGGCGGTGGCGGGACAGCGCGGCGATGGCGCGGTCGCTGATGGCGGTGGCGGCGTGCTCGCGGGCCACGGTGAAGCGTCCGGCGGCCCACTCCTCGCCGACCAGCGCTTGGGCGGGGGCGATGACCTGCAGGAGTATCTGCTGCGGGGTCAGGCCGCTGTCCGCCGCGCGCTGCACGAGCTCGGTGGCCCGGTACTCGTCCATGTCGGCGAGCGCAGTGAAAAAGTCCTGGCACCAGTCGGCTGCGGTCCGGGTGTCGACGGTTGGGGTCTGTGTGGTCACCGGTCCTGCCTTCGGCTGGGGTACCGACCGTTGCGGTGCGTCATCCGGTGTACCTGCCCCGTCCGTGGCCGTTCACCATCGTCAGATGGGATCCGCGGCGCGGCGCACCCAGGGCGAGCAGCGCGATGTCGTCGTGTTCGCCGCCTCCGAGCCACTGTGCGGTGGCCAGTTCAACCCGTTCAACGATGGCTTCCACCGGCATGCCGGCGCACTCGCGCAAGGCCTCCTTGAGCCGGTGGTCCCCGAACATCTCCTTGCCGCTGGGGCCGCCGCGGGCCTCAGTGACGCCGTCGGAGAACAGCAGACACGTTTCCCCCGGGTCCAGGACCGTGGTCCAGGTGGTGGAGGTGATCTCGGGCAGGGCGCCGATCAACGAGCCGCGGGTGGCGGCCTGCTCGACGGACCCGTCCGCGCGAACGATCATCGGGGCGGGGTGGCCGGCGGAGGTCAGCCGCACCTGCAGCCGGCCGCCCGCCACCGGGGTGACGCCGGCCAGGACCAGGGTCACGAAACGGGCGTCCTGCTCGTCCAGCAAGGTCGCGTTCAGCAGCTCGAGCAGTTGCCGGTGGCGGGGCTCCAGGCGGCGCAGCGCGGCCATGGTGTTGCGGATCTTGCCGGTCAGGATCGCGGCGGCGGGGCCCTTGCCGCACACGTCACCGAGCATCAGCAGCGTTTCGCCCGGCCCGCTGTCCTGCCCGGGGGTGGGCAGCGGCGGGTGGACGTCGTAGAAGTCGCCGCCGATCAGGTCCGTCGCGCGGGCCGGGCGGTAGGAGCTGGCCAGGTCGATGCCTTCGAGGCGGTCGATGGGCGGCGGGATCAGGGCGCGCTGCAGGATCGTGGTGGTCTCGGTGCGCTCCGCGTACAGCATGGCGGCGGAGATCGCCGCGCCGGCGCGGGCGGCGAAAATCCGAGCGAAGAGTTCCTCCTCCTCGTCGAAGCCCGGATCTCCCGCGCGCCGCAGCAAGATCAGCGCCCCGGCCGGCACGCCGTTACCGGGCAGCGGTGTGACGATCAGGGAGCCGAGCTCGCCGAAAGCCTCGGGGGCCAGCCAGGTCGGGGCAAGGGCGGGGTCCACCCAGCGCGACGGCACGGGTGGGAAGCCGGCGAGCGCGTCGCTGAGCCCGGGCACCTCGTCCACGTTCACGCTCAGTGTCAGTTCCTCGAGGCGCCCGTCGCGCACCATCCGGGTCACCGCCACGCGGCGCCCCCGGGTGGGGGTGACCAGCACGGCGGCATCCGCGAGCTGTTCCGCGGCCAGTTCGGTCGTCACCCGCAGGCAGCGCCGCTGGTTCAGTGAGGCCAGCAGGCGTGCCGACGCCTGGACCAGGAACCGGGTGCGGGCCCGTTCGTCACTCAGCCGCTGCAGGGCGGCGTGCTCCTCGGTGACGTCCGTCAGCAACCACCCCGTGCACTGCCCCGGCAGCGGTTGCGCGGTGGCCCGGAACACCCGGCCGCCCACGGACCCGTCCAGTGCGTCCACGCCCTGCTCCTGCGCCTGCACCAACCACGGCGCGACCGTGTCCGCGGTGAAGGCGTCGCTCGCGCCCAGGGACGGGAACAGCGCCTCCGCGGCCTTGTTGTGCAGGCGCACCTGCACCGGACTACCGGCCACCACGAGCACTGGGGCCGCCGCGTCGACCAGCGCACGCAGCAGTGGCGCGCCGATGGCCGGGCGTGGCGCCTGGTAGGTGGTGGTCGATCGGGGCGCTGAGGGCTCGGGGGCGGTGGGAGTAGACGTCATAGAGGGTCACGGGCCCGGTCACCCCGGGTGCCAGGCCAACTCATTTCTCTGTCTCGACGGCCGACAACAAGTGTTGCCGTATGGCAACCGTCTCGCATCGGAGACGGAAAGGGCAAGCCCGTTACCGGGTCGCCGGAAAGACGATCGACGCTATCACCCAGCGCGCCTACCCCCGCCTGCGCGGCGCACACCCCCTCTTCGGCCTTCCTGGTGGGAGGCCGGTGCGCCGCCGGATCCGCGTGCGAAGCGGTGCTGCGCACGGGGCGTTGGCGGCCCGCCCCGCTCCACGGCGCGAAGCGGTCCGGAGGCCGGCTCCGTGTCCCGGCGGGCGCGGGCGGTGCGCGGCAGCACCAGCAGCGGACGGTGGTCAACTCGTCAGGGGCGGCGGGCTCCCAGCGCCGAACGACTCGTGCAGGCCCAGGGCGTCCAGGACCTGGACGACGTGCTCAGGGATGGCTATCAGCGTCAGGTCGGCCTCGGCGCCGATGGCCAGGGTGCGGGCGGCGAGCAGCGCACGGACCCCACTGGAGTCGAAGAACTCGACACCTTCGAGATCCAGCGCCAGATGCTGGCCCGGGAGCAGCGTGACCGTGCTCAGCAGGTCGTGGAAGTCCTGCGCGGTCTCGTAGTCCAGTGCGCCGCCCGCCTTGATCAGCGGGCCGTCAGCGGTGGCAAGTGACTGCAGCGTCAACGGCACCATCGTCGTCCTCCGAATCCTCCTGCCGCACCCGCCGGGGTCACGATGGCTGCGTCATACCTACGGAGCGGCGGACGGCACGCCTTCCGCGCGCCGGTGCCCGTCGTCCATACGTTCATGCGGCATATCCTTCCACGCCTGCTGACGGCCGGGCCGGGCCAGTCGGCGGGCGGGCAGCCGGCGTCCGGCGACGCGCAGGCGCTCGCGGCTCACTCAGCAAGCAGGAGCAAGGTGGCAGTCACGGTCTTGCCGCCGGTGCCGTGGACCTGCACCTCGACCCGTTCGGACAGCCGCTGGACCAGGTGCCAGCCGAATCCTCCCCCGTCCGCCGCCAGGTCCGGCGGGCGCGGGACCGGGCTGCTGGCGCCCCCGTCGCTGACCGAGACCAGCAAGCGGCCGCCGTGCTGGGCGAGCTGCAGGACGTACGGGCCGGGGGCGTGCCGCACCGCGTTGGAGACCAGTTCCGCGATCACAATCAGCACCTTCTGCACCACGGGGACCGCGGGACGGTCGGCGCCGGCGGCCAGGAAGCCGCGGGCATGCTCCCGGGCCAGGCCCATGGTGCCCTGCAGGCCTGTCAACGGCCACCTGCCGGAGCGCGCGGACGGACCGGACGGCTCCTGCACCCGCTGCACCGCACCTCCCGAAAGCCGCCTCGTCGTCCCCGGTCACTGCTCCGGCGTCCCGCCCAGCGTAGCGCCGCCCGCCGGCCGGGCCGTGCGCAGCCGGCACCCCTGGCGGCCCCTCCCGGACGCGGCCCCCGCCCATAGGCCCGTACTGCCTGCCGAACCTGCGCGTAGGCTGAGGGTGGCCCGCCGACGACCGGCTCGCCTGATGCGCAGCCCGCAGGAAAGGCGTCCCCATGGATCCCCCCGCCCTGCCCGGCACCCGCCCGGCGGCCACCTCCGCCGCCCGCTGCCCGCACGACCACGCGCCCTACACCGACGCCGCCGTCGAACGCTTCCAGAACGCCTGCGTCAGCTCCTTCGACCAGGGCGCGGCACACGTCCTGATCCTGCGGGGGGTGCTGGACTGGCGGACCGAGGGTTTCGTCAGCCTGCACATCAACGACGCGCGCAGCAGCGGTCGCCCCCTGGTGGTCGACCTCTCCGCCGTCACCCACCTGCACATCGACGTCCTCGCCCAACTCCTGGCCGCCCGCCACCATCCCGGCATCAGCTTGCTCGTGCCCCTGCCTGCGGCCTTCCTCAGGGCCGCCGGCATGACCGGCACCACCGAGTCCTTCACCACCCACCCGCGCTTGGCCCACGCGCTCCGCGCGACCGCTGAGGCCTCCTGCGGCCCCTGACGCCGCGGCGTCGGTGGGCGCGGGCTGCCGTCGAGCGGTCCGGCTGTGCGCGGAGCGAGGTGGTGGCGCCGCCGCCGCGGGCCTCGACCGCAACCCGAGCGGACTCTCCCGCGCGGTCACCCCGGCAGGCAAGGGCGCCGCTGAGCGGGGGTCCTCCTCCGCTCATCACCCGGTTGTGCCAGCACGTGGCGGCTACGTCAGCTCCGGCCTCACCCAGCGCGGCCAGAAAGCTGAAGCCTTCCGGACCCTGCGGGAACTGTCCGAGCAGTTCGCAGAAGGTTCCGTCGCCTACGGGGTGAAGAGCAGCCCCGTAGCCGCGCGGTGCCCGCGACCAGGGTCCCGGTGGCGGGCCGACCTCGCGCACGGGACGCTTCGCGACCGGAGCCGCGCCCACGGCGCCCGACAGGGGCAGAGGTCGGCCCGCCCCGTGATCACCGACCTGGGCCGCCCGGCGGGGACCGCGCACCTGTCAGCCAAGGGCCGCCAGGCCCTCGTGGAGATCCTCCACATTCATGACGGGCGTACACCGCACCGTGGCTCCGAAATCCTGGAAGAACGGTTCGGTGACCTTCGGCATGTCGGACGGGTTCGCCAGGTCGCAGACCAGGAACGCCGTACGGCAACCGTTCAGCGGGCCGAAGTAGGCGGCTTCCGGGTGCAGCATCTCCATGGCGGACTGCAGCGACTTCTCGATGGTGCCGCTGCGGATGGCCTCATTGGACCGTTCGGTGTCGAACTCCACCTGCATGAGTACGCGCACGCGACTCACCCCTTCCTGACCGGACGGGTGCTCTCGCGGCACCGGTGACTCCCGGCCGCACATACTTCAACAATCCCCCCTTTATCCCCGTATCACAATGACCACAGGCAAAGCATCGCCTCGTGCGGTTCACGGATCCGGTCGCTGCGACGTCGTCGCTCCGGCAACGGCCGGCCCGCGTCGGCGGGACCTCTCTCGCCGAATGCGTACAGGCGTCGGCTGCCGGGCAGGAATCGAACGATGCCCGGGGCCAACCGGTCAGCGGAAACCATCAGCTCGGTCCTTCGTCGCCGTCCATGGGCGATAGCGAGGCAGCGGCTGTGATCAGGCCAACCCAGGAGACACGGTGACGAGACTGATCACGAACGTGCGACGGCTGGCCGTCCTGCGCAATATCACGTGCGACATCTGCGGCGGCTCCATGGTTCACAATGGGTCCGTGTACGTCTGTAACAGCTGCGGCAACCAAGCGGGGTAGTGATGGGCAAGCTCGACGAGACCGACCCGGCCTACTGGGCGCAGGACAGATTCCGCATCACCGCGCCGGAGGGCGCACCGCCTCCAGCCCCCGCCTTCGGCGAGACGGACCCCGCGTACTGGGCCAACGACCGGTTCCGCATCAAGGCCCCCGAGACCACGCAGACCAAGCCCGTGAAGCGGAAGAACTGCTCGGTCTGCCAGGCGGACACGTCCTACTGGAACGGCCGCGGCTGGTCCTGCATGAGCTGCAAGCACGTCACCGACGAGAGCGACCCGTACGACGTGTGAGCGCCGCAGCCTCTCCCACCCTGCGCCGACGAGCTTGACCGGTGCCGTGAGGCACCAACAGACAGCGCCTCAGAGGTCGGCTGCTCGCGCGTGGCGTGGTTCGTACATGCCCACCTCGCCACCGCCCGGCAGCCGGAGCCTCGTCAGCAGGCCCCACCCCGCATCCGTGACCGGCTGCGTGAACTCAACGCCTTGGGCGGCCAGCTCTTCCACGGTCGCCTCGACGTCATCGCACATCAGATAGAACTCGTGCGACTGCGCGGTGTCCGCGGGATGCACTGCGATCTCCGACGGCGGCAGCTTGAAGATCAGCCAGCCGCCGCCCGCGTCGACGTGCGGGTAGCCCAGCACGTCGCGGAAGAAAGCCCGGTCGGCTTCCGCATAGCGGCTGTAGAGAATGACATGCCCACCATTGATCATGACGTAAAGCTATGGGGTGGCTCGGCCGGAGGGGCGATGCCACGCATCGCCGTCCGACGCGCTGACATCTGCGACCTGCCGGCAGGCGGCCGCACCCGCGCAGCCGACCCCACCCGTCTAAAATAACCCCATACGCACCTATGCGGAGAAGGAGTACCCCGCGCGCGGGAAGCAGCGGCGGAATGTGGTTCGGCCGTTCGAGTGGAACGGGCGGCCGGGGTCGGCGAACGGTATAGGGCCGAATACCCCGGGGAGGTTGTCCTCGACCGCTTACGGAGCGCGACGGCGGTCGGAGCGCTTCGCCGTCGGGGCCGGGCGACTCCTTTCCGTCCCGCCTTGGAGGAATGCGGATGGGCACGAGTGGGGCAGGCACAACAGCAGGCGCCCGGCTGCTGGCGCGGCTGGCGCTGGTGTGCGCGCTGGCGGCCGTGGCCCTGCTGCTCGCGTTCACCGGGGCAGGCGGTCTGCTGGTCCTCGTGATCGGATTGGCGGGCCTGGTGGTCGCGGCGGTGGGTGCCTGGTGGGTGCTGGCGCATCGGGGCGTTCTGCGCGCGGCGGGTGTGCTGCTCGCCGTCGGGGGCCCTGGGGCGGTACTGGTGTTCTACGCCCGGACAGGACTCTGGGTCGTGGCCCTGGGTTCGCTGTTGCTCGGTGGCGCCGCAGTGGCCTGCGCGCGCTCGGCGCTGCGCCGGGCACGGCCTCAGCGGGGCATGGCAGCGATCGCCTGTCCCCCGCCGGTGCGGCCGGTGATGATCATGAATCCGCAGTCCGGCGGCGGCAAGGTAGGCCGATTCGGGTTGGTGCAGGGCGCCCAGCGGTTGGGTGCGCGGGTGCTCCTGCTGGACCCGTCCGTGCATACCGATGTGGCCGCCCTGGCGCGCCAGGCGGTGGCCGACGGGGCTGACCTGCTCGGCGTGGCGGGCGGTGACGGCACCCAAGCCCTGGTCGCCGCGGTCGCGGCGGAACACGACCTCCCGTTCATGGTGATCAGTGCGGGAACTCGCAATCACTTCGCCATGGACCTGGGTCTGGACCGCGCCGACCCGACACGTTGCCTGGACGCGCTCACCGATGGCGAGGAGGTGACGGTCGACCTCGGCTTCGTGGCGGACCACCCGTTTGTCAACACGGCCTCGTTCGGCGCCTACGCGCAGGTCATCCAGAGTCCGGAGTACCGTGCGGCCAAGGCGGGCACCGCCTTGAACGCGCTGCCCGACCTGCTGCTCGGCGACCGGGGCGAGCGGCTCGACGTCCAGGTGGGCGGCACCCGGCTGACATCGCAGCAGGCCCTTCTGGTCAGCAACAACCCGTACGCCGCCGCTGATCCGCTCACCGCCGGCCGCCGACCCCGGCTGGACCGGGGCACCCTGGGCGTGCTCAGTATCCGGGTGGACGGTTCGGCGCAGGCGGCGGAGCTGGCACTGCGCGGAGGCCAGGCGACCGGACTGCACGTCCTGACGGCACCGGAGGTAACGATCCATGCCGCTGCGCAGACCGTTCCCATCGCCGTCGACGGGGAGGCCCTGGTCCTGTCGACCCCGATCACCTGCAGGATCCTGCCGGGCGCACTGCGGGTGCGGGTCCCCAGGAACCGTCCCGGCGGGCCGGTCGCCGCCCCGCCCTTGGACTGGCGGCACATCATCGCCCTGGCCGCCGGCCGCGCCCGGTCGAATTCTGACCGGGGGAAGCGAACGAGCACGTCAGGCGGCGCACCCGCGCAGGGCCAGGGCTGATCCCGACGGGTGGTGAGGCACTCGACAAGGCCGGGCGGCGCGGCGCTCGGCACCGCGCCGCACCCCTCCGCAACCGTCCTTTGCCTCTGCTGGCGCCGACGCCCAGGTCACCGGACGATGCCCGCCGCTGTCGCCGAGGTGACCCAGGACGCGAACTCCTGGGTGAGCCGTTGGTAGAGGTCGGCATTCGACAAGGCGCGGGGATCGTCGCCCGCGGGGAAGAACCCGGCATTGTCGACCACGCGCTTGGCCGGCACCGGTAGCTCGTCGAGCTTGCGCAGGAAGTCGAACTGATGGTCGTTCGGGTCCCCGAAGGCCACGAACTGCCAGAAGATCGGCAGCCGGGCGGCGGTGCACAGCACATGTTCGGCTGCGGTCCGGGAGCTGGGACTGCCGTCGGTCTGGAAGATCACGAAGGCGGGGTCGGTGGCGCCCGACTCGGCGTAGTGGTCGATGACCGCCTGCATGGCCAGGTGGTAGTTGGTGCGGCCCATGTGGCCGAAGCCGGCGTGCAGCGCGCCGATCCGGCCTTCGTAGTCGGTCAGTCCCAGGTCGGCGACACCGTCGATCTCCGTGGAGAAGAAGATCACCGGCACGATGCCGTCGTCATCGAGATTCGCGGCCAGGCCGAGCGCCTGCTCGGCAAGATGCTGGACGGAGCCGTCCTTGTAGTACCGGCGCATGCTGCCCGAGCGGTCCAGGACCAGATAGACCGCGGCGCGCTGCCCGACCATCCCCGCCTTCTCCAGCGAGACCTGGGCTGATTTGTACAGGTCGACGAGCCGGGGCGCGCTGGCCTGCACCTTCACCAGGCTGATCGCCGGGGTGGAGGCCGCTGCACGCTTGATGTAGCTGATCGCCGGGGCGGGGGCCGCTGCACGCTTGATGTAGTCGATGACCATGGTTTTCCCCCGAGCGAGCTGCGAAAGCGACCTTGGGAGAACGGTACGGCCAACCAGGAGGCTCCGGGTCCGATTTGGACGGTGTGCCCCATGGACGACGGGAGCACCGAGTCGGAGCACCCACCCGGCTCCGGTGTCCGCTTCGCCCGCAGCCGGCGGACACGACGGCGGCGTGCCCGACGGATCCGGCGAAACTCCGGCGTCCCACATGACCTCGCGCGTAAGGCTGTGCCCTGACTGGTGAGGGGGACGAGTCGTGGGTCGCCGCAGGGAGTGGTGAGGCCGTCGGCGACAGACGCGCACTGGCAACGGGTGGCGATCGGGGCTGTCGCTGCCCGGCGAGGACCGCAGGCCGCCATACCGCGGGTTCGATCGATTGCGTCCCGGTGGCTCGGGATGCGGGGCCGGTGCCCTGTCAGCCCACCGGCGGCGGCATGCCGACCGAGACCGCCGCCAAGGAGCCCTCCTCGGTGAATCGCACCGCCACAGTGGTCCCGTCGTGCCGCTCCGCCTGCAAGGACCCGTCCGCCACCGCCTGGCGGACGGTGAAACCGTGCCGTGCGAGATACCCGGCCGCGGTCTGCCGCGGGTCATACGGAAACTGCCGCACGGCCACCGTGAACATCCCGCTCACCACCCGCCGGTCGAACCCGGCCTCGGGCACAGCCGCGTCGTCGACCAGCACGAAGGCCCGGGCACCGTTGTCCAACGGGCAACTGGCGAAACCGCGGGTGCGCAACGCACCGAGGGCAACCGTCGCCAGCCGCTCCGCCGCCCCCACAGGGTCCGCGAACGCGGCCAGTTCGAGCCGCGGTCGGACGAACTCGTAGATCCCGTTGCGCTCTCCGAACTCCCGCAACCACAGCGCCGGGCCCAACCGGGGCACCCCCGGTGGATGCGTCCGCTCATTGCCCCACGCCCACAGCCAACTGCCGTCATGTCCCAACGACCCCAGCGGCGACTGGTGCACGCTCACGTCGCCGATCCGCAGCATGCTCGTGTCATAGCTCAGCGACCATGCCCCACCGGTCGGCTGATACCGCTGGTAGGTCGCCTGCTGCTCGAGCGCCGCAGCAGCGTAGTACGCGCCCGCGTCCTGGAACGTGCGGCTGAACGCACCGTCCGGCATCCGTGGCGTCGGCATTCAACACCCTCGCTCTCGGCTCCTCGACATCCCGTCCCAACCTACCCGTCGGCCGCCCGTGCGGTCGGGCCGGCGGCCCGTCCCCGGCTGCCGCGGCCCGTGATCACGCACCAGGCGCTGCTCCCGCGGAGTGCAGTTAGCACACGGATGCGAGCCTGACGGACCGATTGGTCTTTTTTGCTCCCCCGTCCCGCAGGCGATCTACGATCCGCATCACGGTGATCACGTCGGTGCGGTGCACGACCGGCGTGTGGCGAGGGGGGTGGAGCAGTGGCCAGAGGTGACGTGGTGCGGGAGTCGGCGCGGGCCGGGCGCGTGGTGTTCTTCGAGGAGTCGGCCAGGGACGGTGCGCAGGCCAAAACGCTGATGAGCGCGGGCTTCCGGGTGCGGCTGGCGCGGGAGCAGGGGGCGGTGTTCGGGGCCGACGGCCCGCGGCATGTGGTGTTCGCGGCCGGGTTCCCGTCGGTGTGTGCCCAGGAATTCGAGGCGACGCGGCAGGTCGCGTTGGAGGCGCAGGGGGCGGTGAGTCCGGCGGCGATCTGCCGGGGCACCGGGTCGGACGTGCGGTTGGCCCTGCGTGCGGTCCGGGGTGCGGCGCATGCTCGGGTGATGGTCATCGTGGCGGCGTCAGAGGCGACCGCCGGCGCTCTGGTGCACAGCGATGCCCGCACCGCGCTGGCCGGCGGCCTGGAGGTGGTCAAGGAGGCGGTGGACCGGGCGGACGGGATCGCGGTCGACGTGTGCCTGGTGGACGCTCCGCGGGCGGATGCGGCCCTGGTCGCCGAGTACGCGGGAGCGATGACCGCCCAGGGTGCGGGGACGATCGTCCTGGCCGACACGGTCGGCGATCTGCTGCCGGGCCCGACGCGCACGTTGTTCGCGCAGGTCGCGGACGGGGCGGGACCGGAGGCCGTGCTGGTGTCGCACCTGCACAACGACCTCGGCCTGGGGCTGGCCAATACCCTGGCCGCCCTGGAGTCCGGGGTCCGGGTGGCTGCCTGCTCGTGGCTGGGCATGGCCGAGCGCAGCGGCATGGTCGCCACCGAGCAACTGCTCTTCCTGCTCGCCCACGATCCGGCCAAGGCGGCGCAGGTGCTGGGGCCGGGCTGTGAGCCGTGGTGGTCGGCGCCGGACCTGACCCGGCTGCCGGGGATCGCGCGGATGGTGTCCGCCGAGACCGGGGTGCCTTTGACTGTCACCACCCCGATCGTGGGCACCGGCGTCGCCACCATCTCCACCGGCACGCCCTTCACCCACCCGCAGACCTTTCAGCCGTACGACCCGCAGCACCACCTGGGGTTGGCGCCGGCGGTGGTCCTGACCCACCTCGCCAGCGGGCGCGTGGTGCGGGCCGTCGCCGCGCGGCTCGGCCACGACCTGGACCCGGACCGGACCCGGGCCGCGTTGGCCTGGGTCAAGGACCGTGCCTACCGCCGGGGGCAGGCGGTCGTCGCCGACGCGGACTTCGCCGCCTACCTCGACGGCCTCACCACCGCCCCGGCCCCCGCTGCCGCCCCCGTCTCGTGAACGGATCCCCCATGCCCGCGACCACCCCGCTCACGACCGGTCCCGCCGCTGCTGCCCTGCACGAAGGGCGGGCCGTGATCCTGCCCAACCCCACTCCGCTGACGTACGTCGTGGCCGCCACCACGGCGCGGGCCGTCAACATGGCCAAGGCGCGGCCCGCCGACCAGGAGGTCGCGGTGTGGGTCCACGCGCCCACCACCTGGACGGAGCTGCTCCCCGCCCTCGACCTGACCCCGGCCGCCGTGGCCACCGCGTGGGATCTGCTGCGGGTCGAACACGTCACCCTGCTGGTGCCCGTGCGCCCCGAGCGCCCGCTCCCGTCCTGGGCTGCCCCGGCCCTGCGTGACGGCCATCTGCTGCTGTTCGGGGCCTGCTGGCCGGCGTTGGCCGCGCTGCTGGCCCGCTTCCCCCGCCTGTACGTCAGCAGCGCCAACCGCACCGGGCAGCCGCCGGCCCCCACCGCCGCGCGGGCCGCGGCGATGTTCGGCCCCGACATCCCCGTCACCGACGCCGACCACCTGCGCGATCCCCGAGTCCCGCACGCCGCGACCACCATGCTGCGCATCACGCCCGACGGCGCCCTGCACCACATCCGCCACGGCGCGCAGGACCACGCGCACGGACCGGACCCCCGCAGCTACGTGGACCACTTGCTGCGGAGGCGCGCCCGAGGGTGAAACGCTCGGTTCCGACCGGCTCGCAGCGGCGTCCCACCGACGGGCGTTCAGCGCGACGCCGCGCAGCGGCGCGGCCTGCGGCCCGCGTTGCTCCGGGTCCGGGTGGCCGGCCGGCTCCCCTACGATGGTCGAGGTGAACAGCGCATCCGCCCTCAAGAAGTGGCTCGCCGGGCGTACCCGGGACCAGTTGACCGCTCTGCTGGATTCCCGGTCGTTGCCGGAGGCCGCCGGATACGGCGGGCCGGTCGACACCTGGGGGCGGCTCGCCGAGCACCTGCTGACCGACGCGTCCGTCGGCCGTGCGCTGGCGTCGGTGACCACCGGGGACCTGCGTCTGCTGGCAGCGGTCGCGCAACTCGCCGATACCCAGCACGGGCCTGCCCCGGCCGGTCCCCCGCCGTCGCGCTCCTATCAGCCCGCACCCGTCCCCGCGTTCGATCCGGCGGATCGGGCGGTCCCGCGGGCCGAGGTACTGCGGCAGCTCGCGCCCGACGCCGCCGGACGGGCGGCCGTCGAGGAGGCGCTGGAGCGGCTGGCGGCCTGGGCCTTGGTGCTGCCGCCGCACGCTCGCTCGGTCGTGGTGCCCGCGTTGCTGCACCGCAGCTCGGCCGAGTTCCAGGGTTATGGCCGTACCGCTGAGGAGTTGCTGTCCGCGGCGTTCAACGCTCCCGAGGTGCACGCGCTGGCCGACCGTCTGGGGGTCGGCCGGGCCGCCACCCGTGATCAGTCCCAGCGCCGGATCATCGCGTTCCTGCGCGACCCCGCCCGCGTGCAGGCGCTGGCCGCGCAGGCCCCGCCACCGGCCGGCCGGTTGCTCGCCCAGCTGGTGCCCGGGCCGCCGCTGCTGCGCACCCGCTACTTCGTCTCCCGCTACAGCACCTATGCCGGACCGTACGACAAGTTCACCGAGCGTCCCGGGGGTTCGGGTGACCCCGGCAGTGACTGGCTGGCCCACCACGGTCTACTGCTGCCGGTCGACACCGACCTCGCGGAGCTGCCGTACGAAGTCGCGCATGCCTTGCGGGAGAACACCCCCGCGGGCGTCGTCCTGACGCCACCGGGTATCACCTGCACCGCGCCGCTGCCGCGCGGCGCCGCGGGCCAGGCGCAGGCGGCTGCGGCCTCCGCCGCCGGGTCCGCGGATCTGGTCCTGCGGGCGGTGGCCGCCCAGCCCTTGGCGGTCCGCAAGGCGGGCGGCATCGCCGTGCGCGAGACGCGGCGCGTGGCCAAGGACGCCGGGCTCAGCGAGGACCAGACCCGCTGGTGGATCGACCTGGCGGCCACCGCTGATCTGCTCGGCCCGCACCAGGAGCAGCCGCCTGCCCCGACCAGGCCGCGTCGCAGCCGCCGACCCGTCCCCGAGGCCCCGGTGCACCTGCTGCCCACCGCCCGCTACGACACGTGGAGCGGCCGCTCGCCGGCCCAGCGGCTGCTGCCTCTGGTGGCCACCTGGGGTGTCGTTCCCGAGGTCTTCACCTATTGGCCGGCGGACACCGAGCAGAGCCCGGTGGCGTTCGTCGCGCCCACCGACCCGCGGGCGGCGGTGCTGCGTCACGGCCTGCTGGACGCCTTGGCCACCCTGCCCGCCGACCGGGGGCTGGTCGACAGTGCCGAGGCCTGGGATGAAGTGCTGGCCTGCGTGGTCTGGTTCCGCCCGTCCCTCACCCCCTTGCTGGGCACCGCCGACCTGCTGGGGCGGGCCCGGGCCACCCTGGCCGAGGCCGACCGGCTCGGGGTGACCGCCCACGGTGCGCTCACGGCCGTCGGACGCGCCGTGCACCACCTGCTGCAGGTGGGCGCCGCCCGCCTCTTCCCGGCGATCCCCGGCGCGGGCGTGGACCTCGCCGAGCGCCCTCCGCTGGCCGAGGCCGTCCAGGACCTGCAGCAGGTCCTGGAGGCGGTGCTGCCCGCGCCGCGCACCACGGCCCGCTTCCAGGCCGACCTGACCGCCACGGTCACCGGCGCCGCCACCGCTGACCTCACCGACCTGCTCTCCACCTGCGCGGAGCGCGAATCCGACGGCCATGCCACGGTCTGGCGCCTCACGCCCGCCTCGCTGCGCCGTGCCTTCGACACCGGCCTGAGCGCCGATGCCCTGCTCACGCGCCTGACGGAGGTCAGCGAGGACGGCACCGCGCTGCCGCAGCCCCTCACCTACACCATCAAGGACATCGCCCGGGCCCACGGCCGACTGCGGGTGGTCCGCTCGGCCTGCTGCATCCGCTGTGATGACCCGCAACTGATCACCGAAGTCGCGGCCGCCCGCGGCCTGGCCAAACTGGGACTGCGCGTCATCGCCCCGACCGTCCTGATCAGTACCGCACCGCCCCAGGACACCCTGACCGCATTGCGCGCGGCCGGCTACACGCCCACGTTGGAGGCGGAGACCGGCACCACCGTCCTGGAGCGTGCTCCCCAGGAGCGAGCCCGTCCCCGGTTGCCCGACGGCGCCCCGGCCCACGCCCCCGACGGCCCAGGTCCGGCCACCGCGCCCGCCCTGGCGGCGGCGCTGCTGCACCCCGACGCCGGCCCCATGCAGCGAACGTCCTTGCGGGCCGCACCTCGCTAGGTGGTCCACGCCCCTCGCGTGCGGTGTCGACGACGGGCACCCCGTCATCTCAGCGGGGAGCGGGCCGTACTTCTCGTCCACCGACTACGCGGCCCGCTATCCCGAGCTGCGCTTCTCCGGCGGAGCCGCCTGACGGGCGCCGCGAGTCCGGTCCCGCCGCCTTGCGGTGCGCGGCCGTGGGGTGGCGCGCCGTGCGCGGCGGTGGGCGGGGTGTCGGCCGCGGCCGGGCGTCGCAGTCTTACGGCCGGTTGCGCATCATGCGGTCACCTTCGCGATGAAGGCCGCCAGGTTCCCCGCGGTGCGGGCGATCTTCTCCTCCAGGGTCAGCGTCTCGTGCATCCGGCTGCCGGGGCCGGCATCCTTCCGGCCCCGTACGTACAGCGAGCAGGCGAGGTCGCTGCAGATGTAGGCGCCGATGGTGTTGCCCTGCTGCCCGGCCCGGCCGGCCTTGGGCGCAACCATCAGGCAGACGCCGCCCGTGTGGGTGGTGACGCACAGGGTGCACATGCTGCGGCGCAGCGATCCGGAGGGCGTGCTGGGGCAGCGGAGGACCAGGGCCGTGAGGCGGCCGTCCCGCTCGGCGACGAGGTAGGCGCGGTCGGGGGCTTGCGGGTCGCGCCAGCCCAGGTAGTCCAGGTCGTCCCAGGGCCGGTCGGCCAGGTCGCGCGGGAGGGAGAGGCGCTTGGCCTCACCCTTGGTGCAGTTCACGAAGGCGGCACGGATCTCGTGCTCGGTCAGGGGCTTCATACCGACCACGCTAATTTGCCTAAAGGCTTTAGGCAAATGCATACTCGATGAAGGCAATGGAGAGGATGGTTATGGTTCGGGCAGGATTGACCACGGCGCGGGTGACCCAGGCGGGCGCCGAACTGGCCGACGAGGTCGGATTTGACCAGGTGACCGTCTCGGCACTGGCCCGCCGCTTCGACGTCAAGGTCGCGAGTCTGTACTCCCACGTGCAGAGCTCCCACGACCTCAAGACCCGGATCGCGCTGCTCGCCCTGGAGGAACTCGCCGACCGCGGAGCAGCCGCCCTCGCGGGGCGGGCCGGCCGGGACGCGCTGACCGCCTTCGCCGACGTCTACCGCGACTACGCCCAGGAGCACCCCGGCCGGTACGCCGCGGCGCAGCTGCGGCTCGACCCGGAGACGGCGGCCGCCAGCGCGGGCGTCAAGCACGCCGCGATGATGCGGGCGATCCTGCGCGGCTACGACCTGGCGGAGCCGGAGCAGACCCACGCGGTCCGGATGCTGGGCAGCGTCTTCCACGGCTACGTCAGCCTGGAAGCGGCCGGCGGCTTCAGCCACAGCGCCCCCGACTCCCAGGCCAGCTGGTCCCGCGTCCTGGACGCGCTGGACCACCTCCTGCGGACCTGGCCCACCGCCTGACCTCCCGGGCCGCCCGCAGCCCGACCCCTCGCGGTGCGCGCTTGCGCCCACCGTCCGCCTTCTGACCGAAAGGCCGCCCCCATGCCGACCGCCGTCGACTGGATCACCACCTCCATCAGCACGGACCTCGTGCGGGGCGCCCTCGAACTGGAGCCCACCGCCCGCGGCGTGCTGCCCCACCGGCTGCCCGCCTGGGCCCGCGCGCAGTGCGGCGACGGGCAGCTGGCCATGGCCGAGGCGCAGCCCTCCGGCGTTCGCCTCGCGTTCCGCACCCGGGCCAGGACCATCGAGCTGGACGCCCTGCGTACCAAGCGGGTCTACGTGGGCGCCCCGCCCCGGCCCGACGGGCAGTACGACCTCCTCGTCGACGGCCGGTTCGTCACCCGGGCCACCGTGCCCGGCGGCCGCACCCTCACCGTGGACATGACCACCGGGTCCGCGACCACCACGCCCGGCGCGGTCGGCACGCTGCGCTTCGCCGATCTGCCCGCCGGTGCGAAGGACGTCGAGATCTGGCTGCCGCACAACGAGACCGCCGAACTGGTCGCGCTGCGCACCGACGCACCCGTCGAGCCCGCACCCGACCGCGGGCGCGCGGTGTGGCTGCATCACGGCAGTTCGATCAGCCAGGGCTCGGACGCCGCCAGTCCCAGCACGACCTGGCCCGCGCTGGCCGCTTCCCTGGCCGGCGTGGAGCTGATCAATCTGGGGCTGGGCGGCAGCGCCCTGCTCGACCCGTTCACCGCCCGCACCCTGCGCGACACCCCGGCCGACCTGATCAGCGTGAAGATCGGCATCAATCTGGTCAACACCGACCTCATGCGCCTGCGCGCGTTCGCGCCCGCCGTGCACGGTTTCCTCGACACCATCCGCGAGGGGCACCGCACCGCGCCGCTGCTGGTCGTGTCCCCCATCCTGTGCCCCATCCACGAGGACACCCCCGGCCCCAGCCTCCCGGACCTCAGCGCGCTCAGCAGCGGACAGCTGCGTTTCCGCGCGGCCGGTGACCCCGCGGAGCGCACAAGCGGGAAGCTGACGCTCGGGGTGATCCGCGACGAGCTGGCCCGGATCGTGCAGCAGCGGTCGGCGACGGACCCGCACCTGTTCTACCTCGACGGCCGGGACCTCTACGGCACCGCGGACGCGGCCGAGTTGCCGCTGCCCGACGCCCTCCATCCGGACGCCGCCACCCACCGCCGGATCGGCGAACGGTTCGCGAAGCTCGCCTTCGGCGGCGACCGGGCCTTCTCCGCACCCGCCCCCTGATCTGTTCCGCACCGCCTTGCCCGTGGCCCTGCGGGCCGGCGCGGGCGTGTTCCTAGGGGCGCGGGTTCCGGTCAGGCCCGGCCGTCGCTCGGACGCTGGATCAGAACTGCACGTCCGCACACGCGTAGAAGGCGTTCGAGGTGTCCGCGATGGTCCACACGCCGACGATGAGCTGCTTCCCGGTCAGGCCGGTGGGGATCGTGCCCTGGTGGACGACGGTGGCCGGCGGTTGGCTCCCGTTGTACGAGATCTTCAGGAACGGGGTGGTGTTCAACGCCGATCGGGTGAGCGGGCGGGTGGGGTCGTAGCCGCTCTTGGTGAGGTAGTAGGCGAAGTTCGTGGTGGCGTGCCGGGCGGTGAGCTTCCAGGTGAAGGAGTAGCTCTGTCCGCCGGTCACGCGGGTGGCCGGCCAGGTGCCGCCGCGCGGGGCGTCGAGCTGGGCGAAACGGGAGTTGCCCCCGCTGCAGATCTTGCCGTCGGCCGGCCCGGACGCCGGGAAGCCCTTGGGGCCTTCGACGCTCTGCGGCTCGTACTGGATGTCACCGCAGCTGGTGACGGTGCCGGCGGCGCACAGCGCCTGGCGGCTGGGCGGGGTGTTGATGTAGCCGTGGCTGCTCGCGCTGCCGGTGGCGAGGGTGAACGCACACACGACACCGAGGCCGACCGCGACCGCACCAGTCTTCTTGCGCATGACGCACTCCTGACAACGTGGGGGGAGGTGTTGCGGATTGCTGCGAGGGTCCAGACCACTACCGGAAGGTCTAGACCAAGTCGCACCCTAGACCCGACACTCGGTCATGTCCACATCAAATTCCGGCCATCCACCTACGTCGCCAAGGGCCGTTCCGGCCCGGAAGGTCCCTCACTCCACCGGAGCTTGAGGGCTCCGGCCCGAGTGCGGACGCTCGCTCAAGCACCGGCCGAGGCCGGCGTTGGGGGGGGGGGCGGCGCCCGAACCCCGGGGGGGGGGGGGCGGGAGTTTGCGAACAAGGGGGGGTAGTTGGAGGGGGGGGTGTA
>NZ_JBEYJD010000042.1:0-75915 GCF_040636125.1 Streptomyces sp. NPDC006733
GCGCCGCCAGGGCACGCCCTCGGGCGGGGTGGGGGGGTCGGTGCCCTGGCGCCGGCGGGCGCTGGCTGTGCTGCTCTCGGCCCGGGGGGGGCGGCGGACGGTTGTCCGCCGCGCCACCGGAAGGGGTGAACGGTCGTAACTTCTCGCACCACGATGCGTTGTCGTCGCTTAGAGTGCGCGGAGCATCACGCTCCACCAGGCGGCGGGCCCGCGTTCCCAGACCCTCTCGGCCCGCGTTCTCAGACCTCCGCGAGCCCCTTGCGGCCGGCGCGCCGCGCCGCGGACTCGACCGGGTCGAGCACCGGCACGGCCGCCAGCAGGCCCTTGGTGTAGGCGTGCTGCGGAGCGTCGTACACCGCGTCCACCGGCCCCTCCTCGACGATCCTGCCGGCCCGCATGACCGCGACCCGGTCGCTGACCTGCCGCACCACCGCGAGGTCGTGCGCGATGAAGACCAGCGAGAGCCCCAGGTCGCGCTGCAGCTCCCCGAGCAGCGCGACGACCTGGGCCTGGGTCGTCACGTCGAGCGCCGAGACCGGCTCGTCGCAGACGATCAGCTTCGGGGAGGGCGCCAGCGCCCGCGCGATGCCGACCCGCTGCCGCTGGCCGCCGCTGAACTCGTGCGGGTAGCGGTGGTACCAGTCCGGTTCCAGGCCGACCCGCTCCAGCAGCTCCCTGACGCGCTCGACGATCGCCCGGTCCGTCATCCCGCCGGTCGCCCGCAGCGGGTCGGCGATCGACTCGCCGATGCTGCGCCGCGGGTTGAGCGAGGAGACCGGGTCCTGGAAGACCATCTGCAGCTCGCGGCGGAGCGGCCGCAGGGCCTTGTCGCCGAGCGTGCCGATGTCGCGGCCGTCGTAGCGCAGCGTGCCGTCCGTGGGGTCGAGCAGCCGCACCAGCATCCGGCCGAGGGTCGTCTTCCCGCTGCCGCTCTCGCCGACGATGCCGAGGGTCTCGCCGCGCCGGACGGTCAGCGAGACGCCGTCCACGGCGGTCACCGTGCCGCGCCGCTTGCCGAACTCCCGCCGCAGGCCCACCGCTTCGAGCAGCGGCACCTCCGCCGCCGACTCCGCCGTCTCCGCCGACTCCGGCGCCGTCCGCTGCTTGACCAGGGCCGCCGGCCGCACCGTGTCCACCTGCGGCACCGCCGCCAGCAGCGCCCGCGTGTAGGGCTCGCGCGGGGCGTCCAGCACGGCGCCCACCGGGCCGCGCTCGACGGCGGTGCCGCCGCGCATGACGAGGACGTCGTCGACGCTGCCGGCCACCACCCCCAGGTCGTGGGTGACGAGCAGCAGCCCCATCCCGGTCTCGGCGCGCAGCTCGTGCAGCAGGTCGAGGATCTGGGCCTGGACGGTGACGTCCAGCGCGGTGGTCGGCTCGTCGGCGATCAGCAGCCGCGGTTCGCAGGCCAGCGCCATGGCGATGAGCGCCCGCTGCCGCATCCCGCCGCTGAACTCGTGCGGCCGGGCGCGCGAGCGCCGGGCCGCGTCCGGGATGCCGACCCGGTCGAGCACCTGGACGGCCCGCTCGCGGGCGGCCCGCCGGGAGGCCTTCACGTGCACCCGGTAGACCTCGGCGATCTGGTCGCCGATCGCGTAGTACGGGTCGAGCGAGGAGAGCGGGTCCTGGAAGACCATCGCCGCCCGGCCGCCGCGCAGCCGCCGCAGCTCGGCGTCGTCCGCGGCGAGCACGTCCGTCCCGGCGACGCGTACGGTGCCAGCGGTCCTGGCGCCGGTCCCCCGGTGCAGGTCCAGCAGGGCGTACGCGGTGGCGCTCTTGCCCGAGCCGGACTCGCCGACGATGCCCAGGGCGCCGCCCGCCTCCAACCGGAAGCTCAGCCCGTCGACGGCGCGCACGGTGCCGGACGCGGTCGGGAAGTCGATGACGAGGTCCCGCACCTCCACCAGCGGCTCGGCGGGCCCGGTGGTGGCGGCGGGTTCCACGGCGGAGTCGGTGGCGGCGCTCATGCCAGCACCACCCTTCGGTCGGCCAGCGCGTACAGCACGTCCGCGGCGGCGTTGGCGATGACGACGGCGAAGCCCATGACGAGCACGATGCCCACCACGACCGGCAGGTCCTTGAGCTCGACGGACTGCACGAGCTTCTGGCCCAGCCCCGGCACGTTGAACAGCGACTCGGTCAGCAGCGCGCCGCCGAACATCGCGCCCAGGTCGAGCGCCGACAGCGCGATCACCGGGGTGAGGGCGGCGCGCAGCGCGTGCCGCCCGATGATGGCCCGCTCGCTCACGCCGTAGGCGCGGAAGGTGCGGATGTGGTCCTCGGCGAGCGTCTCCAGCATGGAGCTGCGGGTCAGCCGCGCGTACTTGGCGGACTCGACGAGCGCCAGTGCCAGCCAGGGCAGCAGCAGGTTCCACGCCCACTGCTGCGGGTCGTCGGTGAACGGCACGTAGGAGGGGTAGGGCAGCCACTGCAGCACCGAGCAGAAGAGCATCAGCAGCAGGATGCCGATGATGAAGACCGGGGTGGCGGTGCCCGCGAGCGTGAGCCCGGTGAGCAGCCGTTCGGTGGGCCGGCCGCGGCGCAGCGCGGACAGCACGCCGGTGCCGACGCCGAGGATCAGCCACAGCACCATCGCGCCGAGCGCGAGGGAGGCGGTGGCGGGCAGCTTGGCGACGAGGATGTCGGTGACGAGTTCGCCGGTGCGGTAGGACTGGCCGAAGCAGGGCGCGGAGCAGTGCTCGGTGCCGGTGCCCGTGCTGTAGTCGTGGCCGGTGGCGATGCCCTGCAGGAAGTGCCAGAACTGGGCGTAGACCGAGTCGTCCAGGCCCATCTGCTCGCGGATCTGGACGAGCTGGGCGGGCGAGCACTTGGGCCCGCAGGACAGTTGCGCGGGGTCGCCGGGCGCCAGGTAGAACACGGCGTACAGCACGACGGCCAGCACCAGCAGGACCACCAGCGCGGAGACCGTGCGGCGCAGCAGGAAGCGGATCATGACGCGGCCTCCTCGCGCTTGCGGCCGGTGCCGACGCGCAGCCGGCTGGCGGCGCGCGGGTCGAGTGCGGTCCTGACGCCGTCGGCGAGCACGGTGAAGGCCAGCACGCTGACGAAGAGCATCCCGGCGGGCAGCAGCACGTACGCGGGATCGGCCTCGTACCAGGTGTTGGCGCTGGAGAGCATCTGGCCCCAGGACGGGGTGGGCGGCTTGACGCCGATGCCGAGGAACGACAGGCCGGACTCGATGACCATGTTCGCGGGGATCAGGAGCGCGGCGTACGTGATGACGGGGGCGACGAGCGACGGGAGCAGTTCGCGGCGGGCGATGCGCCAGGTGCCGGAGCCGGCGAGCCGCGAGGCGGCCACGTAGTCCAGCGACTTGAGGCTGAGCACCTGCGCCCTGACGAGCTTGGAGATGCTGCCCCACGCGACGAAGCCGATGATGAGCGCCAGCAGCAGGGGGCGCGGGAAGCCGTCGGGGACCACGGCCATCAGCGCGATGGCGAAGACCAGCGCGGGCATGGTGATCATGACGTCGGTGACGCGGCTGAGGAAGTTGTCCACGAAGCGGTTGCCGAGCCCGGCGGCGAGGCCGGTGCCGACGCCGACGAGGATCTGCACGGCGGTGGCGCCGAGCGCGACGGCCAGCGAGATCCTGGCGCCGTACACGAGCCGGGCGAACATGTCGCGGCCGGTGCCGGGCTCGACGCCGAGCCAGTGGTCGCCGCTGATGCCGCCGAAGGAGCCGAGCGGCACGCCGCCGGAGGCGGAGTCGACCAGCTCGGGATGGTAGCTGGTGGTGTTCTGGCCCTCGACGGCGCTCAGCAGGGGTGCGGCGAGCGCTACCAGGACGAGGAGTGCGATGACGGCGGAGCCGGCGACGGCCGCGCGCTGGGCGCGCAGCCGTCGCCAGACCTGCCGGGCCCCCGGGGCGGGGGCGGCCGGATCGGCGACCGCCCCCGCCTCGACGGCCGTCAGGTCCTGGGTGGTCACTTGACCGAGACCTGCGAGATGTCCAGGACGCCGGTCCAGTCGCTGATCACGACGTTCTTGATGTCCTTGCCGTACAGCCGCTTGTAGACCGGGTGGAAGAGCGGCACGGTGACGGCCTGCTCGCCGATCTTCTTGTCGAGCGCGCCCCAGCGGACGGCCGCGGCCTTGAGGTCGGTCAGCTTGTTGATCTCGTCGATCTCCTGGTTGACCGCCGGGTCGTTCAGCTGCGCGTTGTTGAAGTTGGAGCCGTCCTTGACGATCTGCCGGCCGTCGAAGATCGGGCCGAGGAACGGGCCGCCGGACGGCCAGTCCGCGCCCCAGCCGGTGAGGAAGAAGCCCGGCTCGGTCGCCACGTTGTGGATCTTGTCGCTGAACGCCTTGTGCTCCTGGCCGTCGAGCTTGACGGTGATGCCCGCGGCCTTCAGCGCGTCCTGGACGGCGGTGGCGACCTCGGGGCCCTGCTCGTCGGCCTTGGTCACGTCGTGGGTGAGCGAGACGGTGATCCCGTTCGGGTAGCCGGCCTCCGCCAGCACCTGCTTGGCCTTGGCCGGGTCGCCGGTCTTGCCCGCCGGGAACGGGTCGTACGGCGTGTAGCCGAAGGACGCCTGCTCCGGCAGGTACGTGGTGGCCTGGTCGGCGAGCGAGGAGCCGCCGACCGCGTTGACCACGGTGGTGCGGTTGACCGCGTACGCGATGGCCTGGCGCACCTTCGGGTTGTCGAACGGCTTCACCTTCGGGTTGAAGGCGATGTAGTCGGTGTAGCCGAAGTGGCCGGTGCCGACCCGGCTCGCGAGCGCCTTGTCGCCGCTGACCTTGGCCAGCTCGGCAGGGCCGAGGTTGGTGTCGGTGGTGACGGCCGCCGCGTCCTTGCCGGAGCCGGTGGACAGCCGCTGGTTGATCACGGCCTGGTCGAGGCCGGACTGGACGTCGATGCTGTCCGGGTACGCCTTGCGCTGGTCGTCGGTGGCCTCGGACCAGTTCGGGTTGCGCTCCAGGACCAGGTGCTCGCCGTTGTTCTCGTTCTTGATCACCTTGTACGGGCCGGAGGAGACCGGGTGCTCGGCGTACTTGGTGCCGGTGTCCTTGGCCTTGGGGACCGGGGCGAACGAGGTCTGCGTGGCCAGGAACGGGAACTCGCCCTCGGGCTTGTTCAGGTGGAACACGATCGTCTTGGCGTCCGGCGTCTCCACCGAGGCCAGGCCGTTCTTGTCCTTGTACGGGCCCTGGTACGCGGCGCCGCCGATCAGCCAGTCGCGCAGGTAGGGGGCGCCGCCGGACAGCTCGGCCGCGAAGGAGCGCTCGATGCCGTACTTGATGTCGGCCGTCGTGATGGCCGTGCCGTCCTCGTACTTCAGGCCGTCCTTGAGGTGGTACGTCCAGACGGTGGCGTCCTTGCTCGGCTCACCGGTGTTGGTGGCCAGGTCGGCGGCGACCTTCGAGCCCTCGGCGCCGTTGGCCCGGGTGCGGGTGGTCAGCGTGCGGTAGACCAGCGAGGGGACGTTGCCGCCGCCCGAGGTGTACAGCCGGGCCGGGTCGAAGTCCTCCTGCGCCTGGTTGTTCAGCACGTAGAGGGTGCCGCCCTTGGCGGGCTTGCCGTCGGTGGAGGCCTTGGCGGCACCGCTGTCCTTCGGGCCGCAGGCGGCGGCCCCTCCGGCGAGGGCCAGACCAACGGCTACCGCTGCCACGCGGCGGGATATGAGGGACGGTTGACGCATGAGAGTTCGGCCTTTCACGGCTGCTGGGCGGGACGGCAGGATTCAACGAATACCCGCGGGCAGCAGCGGCCGCTCCCCCTCAACGGGGAAATGGCTCGATCTCAGGGGGGTGCGTCTGCCCACGGGTGGACAGCTCGGCGCGGAGGCGGAAAGCCTCTACGCGACCGAACCGTGGGTCACCGACAGAGGATGTCGGCTACGCAGATCTCGGCCACGCCGATGAGCACCAGCTTGATGCTGGCGTCCTCGGGTGCGTGGCGGTGCGACATGTCCAGAAGACTGAACGATGATCCCGCCGATGTCAAAAAGTGATCGGCGGAGATCATTCTGGCGTCCCTACGGGAAGGGCCAGGCGTTCGGCTTGCAGGTGGGGCCGCCGTCGAGCGACAGGAACTTCGTCTGCTGCATCATCACCGGCGCGAGCGCGCCCGCCTTCGGGCAGCCGGTGTGGCCGTGGCCGAGCCGGTGGCCGACCTCGTGGTTGATGAGCATCTGGCGGTACTCGTGCATGCGGTCGGGGCCGAACGTCACGGCGCCCTGCGCCCACCGGAACGCGTTGATCATCGTGCGCTCGGTCGACGCCGCGTCACATGACACGTTGTCAACTGTGGTGTCCAGACCGGACTTCGCACACCACTTGGCGGTCGTCCCCGGACTGGCGAGGGTAACGACGATGTCGACCGGGCCCGATGACACCCGCTCGAAGGTCATGGCTCCGCCGTGGCCCCAACTGCGCTGGTCGTTCAGGGTCTTGAAGACCGCCTGGGTGAAGAGCGCGCCGTCGAGCGGCAGGCCCTTCTCCACGTCGACCCGGAAGCGCCGCACCTTGCCCTTGCCCGGCGCGGGGTCGTGCCCCGGCACCGTCTGGAACTGGCCGCTCAGCGCGAGCTTGGCGTCGAGCGGGTACGGCTGGGCCATCAGCTCGTCGTACGTGGCGACGGTCACCGCCGGCGCGTCGGCGTTCGCGACGCCGGGCGTCGGACGCTGCTTCGAGCGCGAGGCCGCGTCGTTGCCACCGCGCTTGGCGTTGTCGGAGGACCCCGCCTCGCTGCGCGCCGTGCCACCGCCGCCGACCTGCCCGGTGACGACCACGGCGAGCACCGTGACCACCGCGGCGGCGGCGATCCCGGTGAAGGTACGCCCCTTGCCGCCGTTCTTCCTGCCCATGTCGGCGGCCGGAGCCGCCGGTATCTCGGAGTCCATGCCGGGCTCCTGCCCGGAAATCGGCTCCTGCTCGGCGCGCGGCCGCGGAATCCGGGGGCTGGACGGCGCGTCGAAGGACCGCGGCGGCAGCACCGGCTCGTCGAACGTCTGCCACTGGCCGGTGTCGTACGGGTCCCGCGGCTCCTGGGCCGGACGGCCGCCGGGCCGGTCGACGGTCTGCCACCGGCCGGTGTCGTACGGGTCCGGGGCGGGGAGGACGGGCTCGTCGAACGTCTGCCACTGGCCCGTGTCGTACGGGTCGGGCAGCTCGTCCGGCCGGTGGCCGGCGCGGCCGTGGCCGTGCTCGGCCGCCCAGTCGTCCTGGGCGCCCCAGGCCGCGTGCTCGCGGTGCTCGGGGTGCGGGCGGGAGTCCGGGTGGTCGCCGACGAGGTAGCCGCCGTCGTAGCGGGCGCCCGGAGCCGGCGACCGGGGCGGGACGGAGACGGGAACGGCGACATCGCTCCGGCGTCTGCGGCCCTGTCCGGACCGGCCGCCGCCGAGCGTGCCCGCTATGTCTCCGTCGCGGCTCTGTCGGCCGCCGCCCGCGCTGTGCTTCCCCACGCCCTGTATCAGCTCCTGCTCGCCGCAGCGCTCGTCTTGCCGTTCATTTCGTGCCCCTCCACCTGAGCCAGCAGGTCCCGGAAGGCCCGAGCCACCACATCAGGGTGCTCCATCATCGCGACGTGCCCGCTGTCGGGCAGCGTCACCAGCCGCGAGTCACGGAACGCGAGCGAGGCCTTCTTCGCCATCCGGAAGGAGACCAGCTTGTCGCGCCCGCCGTAGACCAGCAGCGTCGGTGCGAGTACCCGCTCCGCCTGCCGCCACAGCGAGTGCTGACCACCCAAGGTGTACGCGCTGACGATGCCCCGTGTCGAACGGACCATCGCGTCCCAGAAATACGGCAGCGCGATCCGGCGCTCGTACTCCTCGATCGCCTCGGTACGCGCCCGCTCGCCGACCGAGGAGGGGTCGCCGTAGCAGAGCGTGAGCAGTTCCTGCGTCCGCCGCTCGGCCGCCCAGCCCCGCGTCGCCCGCAGGTAGAGCGCGGGGATCCCCGGCATCGAGACCAGCGCCGTCGGCCAGGCGGTGCGCTGCGGCGGGAGCTCCGGCAGCGCGGGCGAGACCAGTGTCAGCGTCCGGACCAGGTCGGGACGGGCCGCCGCGACCTTCGTCGCCACCGCGCCGCCCATCGAGTTCCCGAACAGGTGGACCGGGCCCCGGTCGCCCGACTCGATCAGCCGCACCACCGCGCGGGCGTGCCCGGCGATCGTGTAGTCGCCGTCGTCCGGCGGCGGCGAGAAGCCGAAGCCGGGCAGATCCGGTGCCTGGCTGTCGAGCCGGTCGGCCAGCCGGTCCATCAGCTGTGTCCAGTTCTGCGACGAACCGCCCAGTCCGTGCACCAGAACGGCCGGTTCCGGTCCCGGGCGCTCCGAGGTCCGCTCGCGGACCACCAGAGACAGTCCGGGCAGGCTCACATTTCGCTGCGTTTCCCCTGGTCCGAGCCGCGGCCCCTGTGGGGGGACGGCTGCGGGGGCGATCGCAGCGTGGGGAGACTCCGTCGAGGGCATGGGGCAATGTTACGAGACGATCACGCATGCGCCTGTGTGTTCGCCCTCACAGGCTGCGCTCGGCAGCGCCCTCTCCTACGCTCGACAGTGAGGAAGGGAGTCAATGTGTCCGACGAAATCCAGATTTCCGAGGATGGATTCGAGGCCGCGGACGGTGCGGCCGTCGAGATGGACATCGAAACCCCTGAGGCCGACGCCGCGGAACAGCACACCGAAATCGTTCCCCGGCACGACTCCCCGGCCGGTAACGATTCCGATGCGCCCGTCGCGTCCGCGGATCCCGCGGACCTCGCGGAACAGCGCCGGGTGGTCGAGCTGGACGAGGAGGACTATCGCTGAGGGGTCCCAGGTAGTGAGAATGTGCTCTCGCACCGCGCACAGCCCCGTTACCGAAAAGTACGATGGCACCCGCAGTGTTCCTTCAACAGATTGGGAGGCGGCGTGACAGCCATCGAGCAGACTCAGGCACGCCCGCGCGGCACCCGCCTGCCCCGCCGGGCCCGGCGCGAACAACTCCTGGGCGCGGCCCAGGAAGTGTTCGTCGCCCAGGGCTACCACGCCGCCGCGATGGACGACATCGCCGAGCGGGCCGGTGTCAGCAAGCCGGTGCTGTACCAGCACTTCCCGGGCAAGCTGGAGCTGTATCTGGCGCTGCTCGACCAGCACTGCGAGTCGCTGCTGCAAGCGGTGCGCACCGCACTGGCCTCCACCTCCGACAACAAACTGCGCGTCGAGGCGACCATGGACGCCTACTTCGCGTACGTGGAGGACGAGGGCGGCGCCTTCCGGCTGGTCTTCGAGTCGGACCTGACGAACGAGCCCGCCGTGCGCGAGCGGGTCGACAAGGTCTCGCTGGAGTGCGCGGAGGCGATCTGCGAGGTCATCGCGGAGGACACCGGACTGCCCCGCGAGCAGTCGATGCTGCTGGCCGTCGGCCTCGGCGGCGTCTCCCAGGTCGTGGCCCGCTACTGGCTCTCCAGCAACAGCCAGATCCCCCGGGACACCGCCGTCAACCTGCTGACGTCGCTGGCATGGCGCGGTATCGCCGGCTTCCCGCTGCACGGCACCGACGGCCACCACTGACGGGCGTCGGCGCGCGCGGACGGCCGTCACGAACGGCCGTCGGCCCGCGCTGACGGCCACCGGGAGCGGCCACCGCCGGTTATTCCCCGTCGCTGTTCGCTACCGGCGTTCCCCGACTTCGGATTCGACCCCTCCGAGCCCGGCTAGTGTTTCCTGCGTACGGCGCGAAGACGCGCACACCGCCAGACCTGGAGGTAACAGAGCCGTGGAGGTCAAGATCGGCGTGCAGCACGCGCCGCGCGAGATCAGCATCGAGAGCGCGCAGTCGGCCGAGGAGGTCGAGAAGGCCGTCGCGGACGCCGTCTCCGGCACCTCGCCGCTCCTGAGCCTGGTGGACGAGAACGGCCACAAGGTCCTCGTCCCCTCAGACCGGCTCGCGTACGTGGAGATCGGCCAGCCCGCCAGCCGGAAGGTCGGCTTCGGCGCGGCGATGTGACGACGACGCAGGGCCCGCACCCGAAACCGGGTGCGGGCCCTCCGTTTTGTCCGGCGCCCCGAATGGGTAGGACCGTTGTGCAACGGTCGGCCCCCTCGGGAAGGACCACGTACATGTGGGAAGCAGTCGTTTTCGCCGCGCTCGGTCTGGGCATCGCCTACGCCGCCACGCACTTCTGGCCCGAACGCTTCCCGTCCCGCTCCCTCGTCCTCGCCACCGGTCCGATCGCGGCTCTGGTCGGGGGACTGATCACCCGCGCCGTCCTCGGCGGCGGGCACGCGGCGATCACGCTCCCCGCGTCGGCCCTCGTCGCGGCGGCGCTGCTGAGCCTGCTCGTCCGCCCCGCGGACGACCGCCGCTTTCTCCGCCACTCGGTCGCGGGGCGGGCCTGACCGTAGGCGGCACCCGTAGGCACCCCTGGACAGTCGTAGGCACCCGGGCACCCGTAGGGCACCCGCAGGCCCGGCCCCGGCGGCCGGCAGGTCAGGCGGCGAGTCCCAGCGCCGCCATCCGCTTGGTGTGCGCCTCGGTGATCCGGGTGAACATCCGGCCCGCCTCGGCCAGGTCGAATCCGCCGGCCACTCCCCCGACGAGCATCGTGGAGAGCGCGTCGCGGTCGGCGACGACCCGCTGCGCCTGCGACAGGGCCTCGCCCATCAGCCGCCGCGCCCACAGCGCGAGCCGGCCGCCGACCCGGGGCTCCGCCTCGATGGCGGCGCGGACCTTCTCGACGGCGAAGCTGGCGTGACCGGTGTCGTCCAGGACGGCCAGTACGAGCGTGCGGGTGTCGGTGTCGAGCCGCGCCGCGACCTCGCGGTAGAAGTCCGAGGCGATCGAGTCCCCGACGTAGGCCTTGACCAGGCCCTCCAGCCAGTCCGAGGGGGCGGTCTGGCGGTGGAACTCGTCCAGGGCCGCGCCGAAGGGCTCCATCGCCTCCTTGGCGGAGGCCCCGATCTCGGTGAGCCGGTCCCGCAGCCGCTCGAAGTGGTGGAATTCGGCCGCCGCCATGGCGGCCAGCTGTGCTTTGTCCTCGAGTTCCGGCGCGAGCTTCGCGTCCTCCGCGAGGCGTTCGAACGCGGCCAGTTCGCCGTAGGCCAGCGCTCCCAGCAGATCGACCACCGCCGCCCGGTAGTGAGGGTCGGCGGAGGCTCCTGCCCAGTCCAGGGCTGCGATTCCGGTGGAAGGTGCGGTCGTCTCGTCAGGCGTCTCCATGGTGCGCACAATAGCCAAGTCCACGGGCGCCCGGACCACCCCTGCAGTCCCGTCCGAAACTATTGATCGGGTGCAGCTGCGTGATTCCGGGGTAGAGTGGTAATGCACCCCGCCGATTTTCGGCAATTTCCTGTGCACTGCACGCAGTATCTGGATGCCCGGTCGGTGGCCCGATCGGCTCCTACACCGACCGCCCTCCTGACATCAGGAGGGGCCCACTCGCGGCATGTGCGAGGGCAGTGGTCCCGCGCTTCTCAGCCACCCACGGCTGTACGACACCTGCGCGGTCAGCGCCCGGCGTTCCTTTCCGGACGCGGACGCTCGACCCCCCTCACAGCCCAGTGCCGCGTCTCACAGAAGAGGCAAGCATCCTGACCACCACGACTTTCCGCAGCCTCGGAATCCTTTCCGAGACCGCCGAAGCCCTCGAGGCCGTCGGCATCGTCCATCCCTTCCCGATCCAGGAGATGACCCTTCCGGTCGCACTGGCGGGCAACGACATCATCGGCCAGGCCAAGACCGGCACCGGCAAGACGCTGGGCTTCGGCCTGCCGCTGCTGGAGCGCGTCACGGTCGCCGCCGACGTCGAGGCCGGCCGCGCCAAGGCCGAGGACCTCCCCGACGGGCCGCAGGCCCTGATCGTCGTCCCGACCCGCGAGCTGTGCCAGCAGGTCACCAACGACCTGCTGACCGCCGGCAAGGTCCGCAACGTGCGCGTGCTGGCCATCTACGGCGGCCGCGCCTACGAGCCGCAGGTCGAGGCCCTCAAGAAGGGCGTCGACATCGTCGTCGGCACGCCCGGCCGCCTGCTGGACCTGGCGGGGCAGCGCAAGCTGAACCTCAAGTCGGTCCGCGCCCTCGTCCTGGACGAGGCCGACGAGATGCTGGACCTGGGCTTCCTGCCCGACGTCGAGCGCATCATGGCCATGCTGCCGCCCAAGCGCCAGACGATGCTGTTCTCGGCCACCATGCCCGGCGCGGTCATCAACCTGGCCCGCCGCTACATGTCGCAGCCCACCCACATCCGCGCCACCTCGCCGGACGACGAGGGCGCGACTGTCGCGAACATCACGCAGCACATCTTCCGCGCCCACTCCATGGACAAGCCGGAGCTCGTCTCCCGCATCCTGCAGGCCGACGGCCGCGGCCTCGCCATGATCTTCTGCCGCACCAAGCGCACCGCGGCCGACATCGCCGACCAGCTCGCCCAGCGCGGCTTCGCCTCCGGCGCGGTCCACGGCGACCTGGGCCAGGGCGCCCGCGAGCAGGCGCTGCGCGCGTTCCGCAACGGCAAGGTCGACGTGCTGGTCTGCACCGACGTCGCGGCCCGCGGCATCGACGTCGACGGTGTGACGCACGTCATCAACTACCAGTCGCCGGAGGACGAGAAGACGTACCTCCACCGCGTGGGCCGCACCGGCCGCGCCGGCAAGACCGGTATCGCGATCACCCTGGTGGACTGGGACGACATCCCGCGCTGGAAGCTGATCAACAAGGCGCTGGACCTGCCGTTCGACGAGCCGGAGGAGACGTACTCCACCTCCGCGCACCTGTACGAGCTGCTGAACATCCCGGCCGGTACCAAGGGCATACTGCCCCGGGCCGACCGCACCCGCGCCGGCCTCGGCGCGGAGACCGTCGAGGACCTCGGCGAGACCGGCGGCCGGGGCAAGGGCGGTGGGCGCAAGCCCGCGGCCGCCGCCGCGGCGACCGTCACCGAGGAGCGCCCGGCGCGGACGCGGACCCCGCGCCAGCGCACCCGCACCCGTTCCGGCGAGGCCGTCAAGGCCGAGGCCGCCGCCGAGGTCGCGGTGGACACCGCCGTGACCGCGGCCGTCACCCCGGTCGTGGCCGTGGCGGACGCCGAGGGCGAGACGAAGGCGGCCCCGCGCCGCCGTCGCCGCACCCGCGCCGCCGCTCCGGCCGCCGAGGGCGCGCCGGTGGCCGTGGCCGAGGCCGCTCCGGCCGAGGCTCCCGCCGCCGAGGGCGACGAGGCCAAGCCGGCCCGCCGCCGTCGCCGTACCCGTCCCGCGAAGGCCGAGCCGGCCGACAGCTGACCCCGCTCGGCACGACAGCGCACGCAACGCCACCGCCCCCGGTTGTTCACCGGGGGCGGTGGCGTTCGTCCGTTCTCGGTCGGTGATCCGTCGCTGTCCGCAACCTGTCGTACACACGCGTCGCGTAATCTCACGGCATGAGTCGACCTCCCACGCTCGAGCTGCCCGAAGGGGCCCGCGCACACCGCCTCGCCACCTCCCGGGGCACCTTCGCGGTGCTGGACGCCGGGACGGCGGTCCGGGGGACCGCCCTGCTGGTGCCCGGGTTCACCGGGAGCAAGGAGGACTTCATCGCGCTGCTCGAACCGCTGGCCCTGGCCGGCTACCGGGTGGTCGCGGTCGACGGCCGGGGCCAGCACGAGACGGGCGGCCCGGCCGAGGAGAGCGCGTACGCGCAGGAGGAGCTGGCCGCCGACGTCCTCGCGCAGACCGAGGCGCTGGGCGGCACCGGGCCGGTGCATGTCCTGGGCCACTCGCTGGGCGGGCTGATCGTGCGGGCCGCCGCCATCAGCGCCCCGGAGCTGCCGTGGGCCTCGCTGACGATCATGAGTTCCGGTCCCGCCGCCATCGACGCCGAGCAGCAGGCACGGACGCGGATGCTCGTCGAGGCGCTGCCCGCGCTGGGGATGGAAGCCGTCTGGCAGGCGATGCGCGCGATGGACGCGGAGAACGCCGACGCGCCGGACGTGCCGCCCGCCGTCGGGGAGTTCCTGTACCGGCGCTGGATGGGCAACGTCCCGGAGCAGCTGATCGCGACCGGGAAGCAGCTGGTCTCGGAGCCCGACCGGGTCGCCGAGCTGGCGGCGGTTCCGGTCCGCGTCCTAGTGCTCTCCGGCGCCGTCGACTACGCGTGGCCGCCGGAGTGGCTCGACGACATGGCGCTGCGGCTGGGCGCGCGGCGGGTGGTCATCAAGGGTGCCGAGCACTCGCCGAACGTGGAGCAGCCCGAGGCGACGGCCGAGGCGCTGATCGACTTCTGGAGCCCGAAGGACGAGTGAGCCCGGAGGACGGGGGGTCGCGAGTGTGGAGTCAGAGCTGGGCGGTGAGGTGGTCCCAGAAACCGTCGCGCAGCGCGCGCCGCAGGTCGGCGTGGCCGCGCAGCGAGATGCCGAGCAGGCCCTCGGCCTCGACGAGCAGTTCCTGGTCGTAGGCCGGCGGCAGGTACGGCCGGCTGGTCAGCAGCTCGGCGAGGGTGTCGCGGCCGCGGGCGGTGAGCCACTGCCCGGCGACGCGGGCGCCCACGAACTGCACGTCCGCCCGCGAGGGCACCGGCCCGTCGCCGTGCTCCTGGGTGGGGCGCCGGGTCACGTACGGCTTGCAGAACTCCAGGTCGAAGGCGCGCTGGCTGTCGACCTCCCAGAGCAGCGGGTCCGCCTGGTTGCGCCCCTCGGTGGCCTCGATGCCCCACAGGTGCACGCGCGCCCCGTACCCCTGGGCCGCCTCGACGGCGGACACCAGGTCCTCGTCACCGCCGATGAGGACCGCGTCGCTGATGGCGCGGTGCCGGGCGAGCGATTCGAGGTCGGTGCGGATCAGGGAGTCGACGCCCTTCTGCTGGCGGCTGGCGTTGAGGTTGCCGAGCCGGACCTTGACGTCGGGCAGCTCGGCGATGCGCTCCTGCTCGCGGGTGTGGATCCGGCGGCGGGCGCCGTCGTACCAGTAGACGCGCAGCAAGCGGCTGTCCGGGAAGAGCGCACGCGCCTTGTCGATGAACGCCTCGATGATCGCCTCGGCGTCCAGCTCGAAGGCCTGCCGGTCCTCCGTGCCCGCGACGAGGCGGCCGGCGGCGGCGTAGACGTAGCCGGCGTCGACGAACACGGCGTGGGTGGCGGGGGTGGTGGCGACCTCGGCCAGGACCCGCTGCAGGAGTTCGTTGGTGCGCTCGATACCGGCGGCCACGGCGGCCAGCGCGCTGTCGTTGTCCATAGGTGGCCATTGTCCCGTACTCGCGGGTACTTAGGCTCGGAAAAGTTTTCCTTAGCGTACGGAATGTTTTAGTGAGGGGGTTCGTTGACTACTCATGGACAGTGCAACGAAGGGAGAAGCATCATGCGCTTCGAGATCATGCGACTTGACGACAGGAACGGCACCGCTGTGGACAGCACGGTCGTGGACGCCGCCGCCGTCAACAAGATCGTCCAGCAGGCCGCGGCCATCGGCCAGCGGATCTACATCCGACCGGCGATCTGAGACAGCATTCGACGACGGCGCCCCTGTACGAAGGACGTACAGGGGCGCTCTTGCGTCCGGGGGCATCCGGCGGGCTCAGCCCTCGCCGTGCACGAACCCCAGCACGCCGTTGGCCACCTGCTGGACGGCGATGGCCGACAGCAGCATCCCGGAGAGCCGGGTCACCAGCACCACCCCGCCCTCCTTGATCAACCGGATGATCGCCAGCGAGTAGCGCATGACCAGCCAGAGCACGACGTGCATGGCCGCGATCGCCGCCCACACCGACGCCTGCTGACCGAACCCGTGGGCGTTCTGCACCGCCAGGATCACCGTGACGATCGCACCGGGCCCGGCGAGCAGCGGCATCCCCAGCGGCACCAGAGCGACGTTCACGTCCTTGGTCTGGGTCGGCTCGTCCATCTTGCCGGTGAGCAGGTCGAGCGCGATGAGCAGCAGCAGCAGACCGCCGGCGATCCGCAGCGCGGGGACCGAGACGTGCAGGTAGTCGAGGATCTGATGGCCGAAGAGGCCGAAGACGGTGATGACGCCGAAGGCCACGGAAGCCGCCTGCCAGGCCATCCGGCGCTGCACCTTGGTGGCGCGCCCGGAGGTCAGCGCGAGGAAGATCGGGGTGATTCCGGGCGGGTCCATGATCACGAAGAGCGTGACGAAGACCGACCCGAAGAGGGTGACGTCGAACATGTCCAGTGGGGGCTTTCAGAGGTGGTCGGTCCGGCGGACCGAACGGGACGCCGGGCGTCGGGGCCGCCGGGGGGGCGGACAGGGGTCGGGGCCGCCGCTGGGCGGGAAGGGCGTCAGACAGCGCTGATCGGGACGGCGCCGGTCGCCCGGCGCGCGATCTCCCGGTACACCTCGGGGTCGGTGACCCACTCCCCGAGCCGGCAGGTCTTGCGGCTGCCGTGGTAGTCGCTGGAGCCGGTGGCGAGCAGTCCGGTCTCGGCGGCGAAGCCGCGCAGCCGGGCGCGGGTGGCCTCGTCGTGGTCCATGTGGTCCACCTCGATGCCGTCGAGTCCGGCCGCCGCCAGAGCGGCTATGACGCTCTCCGGAACGGTCTCGCCCCGCTTGTGCGCACCGGGGTGCGCGAAGACGGTGACGCCGCCGGCCGCCTTGACCAGGCGCACGGCATCGAAGGGGTCGAACTCGTGCTTCCCGACGTACGCGCGGCCGTCGTTGGCCAGCCACTGGTCGGTGAACGCGTCCGAGACGCTGTCCACGACACCGAGGTCGACGAGCGCGGTCGCGATGTGCGGCCGGCCCACCGAGCCGTCGCCGGCGATCTCGGCGACCTGCTCCCAGGTGACCGGGACGCCCAGCTCCTGGAGCTTGCCGACCATGGCCCGCGCACGCGGCACCCGGTCGTCCCGGACGAGTTCACGCTCCCGGAACAGCTCGGGTTCCTCGGGGTCGAAGAGGTACGCCAGCATGTGCATGCTGATGCCGTCGACCGTGCAGGACAGCTCGGCGCCGGTCACCAGCGTCAGCGGCGACCCGAGGTCGTGCAGCGCCTTGACGGCCTCGTCATGGCCGCCGACCGTGTCGTGGTCGGTGAGCGCCACGACGTCGAGACCCGCGGCCGCGGCGTTGCGCACCAGCTCGGCGGGGGTGTCCGTACCGTCGGAGGCCGTCGAGTGGGTGTGCAGGTCGATACGCACAGCGGCTCAGCTCCCAACGGCGGTAGGCGGTACCCGGCACAGGCTTTCGAAAATCAAGGATAGCGGGCCGGGGAACCTGCGAATCTCAGGAGAGCAGCCGGGGAGACAGCGCGCCGCACGACAGCAGGTCGATCTCCGCCCCCGCGTCCCGCAGATCGGTGAGCACCAGCTCGTCGTACATCATCAGGCCGGACTGCTCGGGCCACACGATCGCCCAGAGCCAGAGCCCGAGCGCCTCCCCCGCGAAGACCGCCCGGTCGCCGGGCGCGTCCTTGACGTGCCACAGCGGGGTGGGCCGGCCCGCGGCCAGCACCTTGGTGTGCGGCGACTGGTCCACGCACATGGAGGGGCCGGGGTCGGGTCCGGGGATGCCCGCGTAGCGCGCCCCCAGCCCCACGCCGAGTTCCTCGGCGATCAGCAGCAGCTCACCGGGGCCGCCGAGCGGCCCGGGGCCCGAGCAGGCCACGGCGGTCGCCCGCCCGCCGCTGCGGTCGTCGCCCGCGGAGGCCACCCCGGAGAAGAGCCAGCCCACCGGCAGCGGCCAGGGCATCCACACCGGCACCTGCGCCCGGTGCACCGCGACCCCGAGCGCCTCGACACTCGGCGGGACGACCGGCTGCAGCGGGTACACGGTCCCGTGCATGGTGCACTGCCAGGCATCGGAGAAGAGGCCGGGCGCTCGCACCCGGCCACCGCACTTCGGGCAACTGGGTTCGCCCCTCATAGGGACCAACGGTCCTCCCGCGACGTGCCCGCGTCAAGGACGATCACCCGTCCGGCGTCCGAGACCATCCGTACGAACGGCCGGGGCGCCCGGCGGCGGGGCGCGGGGATCAGTCGGCGAGCGGCACCGACGCCCGCAGCGGGTCGCGCAGGTCCGTGCCGTGCTTCAGCCAGCGCTCCTGCAGCGCCGCGCCGCCGTGGACGCGCTTCCAGGCCGCCTCGTTCTGGGTCATGGGGAGCACCGGGAAGAAGCGGACCGGGTCCAGCGGGTCCTCCATCTCCAGGTCCTCGACCAGGCCGCCCGACTCCGCGACCAGCACGGCGGAGAACGGCGCGCCGGTCCACAGCGGTCCGCCGACGTCCAGCGAGGCGCCGGGCGCCACGACGACGCCCTCGACCTGGGGTGAGGCGGCGAGCACCGCGAGCGGCCGCAGCACCTGGTCCACGGGGGCCAGCCCGGCCCGCACCGACAGCACCAGTTCGGCGCGCGGGCCGCGCAGCGGGTCGGCGACGGTGGCGAGGGGATCGCTCATCGGCTGGCGTGACATGCCCAGCGTCGCGTAGCGCAGGACATCACCGTCGACGAAGCGCAGCACCTCGATGCGGTCGGTGCCGAGGAAGGTCACCGCCGCCCTGCTGTGCCGCTCACCGAACGTCGAGTGCAGTCGCGCCTCGACCAGCTGAAGAAGATCGCCCATACCGCGGAGCATAGGTCCGGCGCGTCCGCGGCAGGTAGGGGAAGCCCGGGAAAGCGTATGGAAGAGGCAAAGCCGGGCAGGAGCGCTCCAGGCGCTTGCTAAGGTGGGGCGTTGGCCGCCGTGAAGTCCGGCGCTGCCATGGGTACACGTCATCCCTCAGCGGGGATCGGCCGGAGGAGGTGGGGTTGACATGGATCATAGTCGACCGTGCAGTCCTGCCCGCTCTTCCTTCCGCCGCCTCGACGGCTGAACCCTCGCGTTCCATACCCGGCACTGCCGCCGGGAAACACGGAAGTCACGACTTCCCCCGTGGATCAACGCATGCCGCGGACACCGCGCCGGAAGAGCGCCTGAACTGCCTTGTGATCACCCTGCCTTGATCAGCATTTCAGTGCGGCTTCCATGCCGTCGGCCAGTCCGTGAAGGAGCTTGCCATGTCGATGATCCGTGACCTGCGTGCAGTGGTCCGTCCCTCCCTGCGCAAGAGCGCCGTTTCATACGACTACGGCGCCACCCGCACTCCCAGCGCGACCAGCGCGGTCGTGGACTGTGCCGTCTACCGCGACGGCGCCCGCTGCAGCGACCACATCGACCCCGCCGCCGCGCTCGAGAAGGTGCGCAGCGGCAGCCGCAGCGAGGGCTTCGTCTGGATCGGGCTGCACGAGCCCACGGAGCAGGAGTTCGCCGGCATCGCCGAGGTGTTCGGCCTGCACCCGCTGGCCGTCGAGGACGCGGTCCACGCCCACCAGCGCCCCAAGCTGGAGCGCTACGACGACATCCTGTTCACCGTCTTCAAGACCATCAGGTACGTCGAGCACACCGAACTCACCGCCACCAGCGAGGTGGTGGAGAGCGGCGAGGTCATGGTCTTCACCGGCCGGCACTTCGTCATCACCGTCCGGCACGGCGGTCACGGCTCGCTGCGCGCTCTGCGGCACCGGCTGGAGGAGGACCCCGAGCTGCTCGCCAAGGGCCCCTCGGCCGTCCTGCACGCCATCGCCGACCAGGTGGTCGACGACTACCTCGCCGTCACCGAGGCGGTGCAGGACGACATCGACGACGTGGAGATCGACGTCTTCTCCGCGACGCAGGGCAAGTCCGCGCGCGGTGGCGACGCCGGGCGGATCTACCAGCTCAAGCGCGAGGTGCTGGAGTTCAAGCGGGCGGTCTCGCCGCTGCTGCGGCCGATGCAGCTGCTCAGCGAGCGGCCGATGCGGCTGATCGACCCGGAGATCCAGAAGTACTTCCGCGACGTCGCCGACCATGTGGCGCGCGTCCACGAGCAGGTGGTCGGCTTCGACGACCTGCTCAACTCGATCCTCCAGGCGAACCTGGCGCAGGCGACCGTCGCGCAGAACGAGGACATGCGCAAGATCACCGCCTGGGCCGCGATCCTCGCCGTCCCGACGATGATCACCGGCGTGTACGGGATGAACTTCGACCACATGCCGGAGCTGCACTGGCGGTACGGGTACCCGATGGTGCTCTGCGCGACGGTCGCGATCTGCTTCAGCATCCACCGCGGGTTCCGCCGCAACGGCTGGTTGTAGCGGGCGCCGGGTCGCGGCCCGGGGTCACGGCCCGGGGTCGCGGCCGGGGGTCGCGGCCGGAGCTCCCGCCCGGGTCGCGGCTCAGGCGCCGCCGGGTGTGGCCGGCAGGTCCGCCGGCACCGCGCGGGACGGGCGGCGGTCGGCCAGGATCACCAGCGCCAGGCCCGCCAGGATCACGCCGAGGGCCGGGTAGGCCATGGCCGGCGGGGTCTGGTCGAGCCAGAGCGCCGCGATGAGGGCGGCGCCCGGCGTCTCCAGCAGGATCGCCGTCGAGGTGGTGGACGGGCCCAGCCCGTGCACCACCCGGTTCAGCAGCGAGTGGCCCAGCAGCTGCGCGGCGACGGTGAGCGCGACGAGCTTGAGCCAGGTCTCGCCGCTGTACCCGCCCAGCGAGGCGCCGGAGACCAGGCAGGTCACGAGCAGCGCGACCGCCGTCGTGGAGTAGCAGATGTAGGTGTAGGCGGTGGTGCTGGCGCTCCTGCGGACCTCTGCGCCCAGCAGCACGTACGCGGCCGCCGCCATGCCCGCGGCCAGCGCGAGCGCGTCACCGGCGAGCGCGCGGGTGTCGGTCGACATGTCGATGCCGGTCAGGATGATGACGCCGACCACGGCCAGCAGCGTGCCCGCCCAGACCATCCGGGGCGGCCGGTGGCCGCGTATCCGCAGGATGACCGTGGTCCAGATCGGGGTCGTGGTGCACAGCGCGGTCGAGGTGGCGACCGACGTCATCGACAGGCTCGGCAGCCACAGGCCGAAGTGCAGGGCGAGGGTGCCGCCCGCCGCCACCGACAGCAGCAGCGAGCGGCGGCCCATCCGCCGCAGTTCGCCGAGGTTGTGGCGGAGCACGAACGGGGTCAGCACGCCGATCGCCATCGCGTTCCGCCAGAACGCGATGGCCAGCGCCGGGGCGGCGGTCGCCGCGATCAGCGGTGCGGAGAACGAGACGCCCGCGATGGCGACCGCCAGCAGCGTGAGGTCCAGCGGCCGGTGCGCGACGGCTGCCGCGGGTGACACGGCGGCAGGCGGGGCGACGGTGCGCGGCTCGGCGGACACGGGTTCTCCTCGGTCGGAAGGCGTCACCGACCAGCGTAAGGCCCGTGACAAGAGCATGCTCCTGTCGTCCACCGCGTGGACCGGGTCCGGGCGGCCGTGCGGGACAGCTGATGCGATCCGCTCGCGAGGGCGCACCCCATAGGGTGAGCCCCATGACGGAAACCGCCGAGCAGACGGCCCTCGTCGAGGAGGCCACCAAGAAGTCCGGCCTGGTCTGGGTCCAGGCCCCGGCCGGCCCCGCGCCGCAGGCCGTGTGGCACGCGTGGGTGGACGGCGCCCTGTGCGTCGTCGGCGGCGGCCCCGGGGAGCAGCCGCTCGGCGGACTGACCGACGGCGGCACCGCGGTCGTGACGGTGCGCAGCAAGGACAAGGGCGGGCGGCTGGTCGCGTGGCCCGCCGCCGTCTCCGTGCTCGCCCCGGACAGCGACGGGCGGACCGCCGCCGTCGAGGAGCTCAAGGGCAAGCGGCTGAACGCGCCGGACGCCGAGACGATGACCGCGCGCTGGGCGCGCGAGTGCCAGGTGCTGCGGCTCGTGCCGTCGGGACCGCCGGGCGAGCAGCCCGGCGCCATGCCGGACGGCTCGGGCGCGGCCGCCCCCGTCCCCTCCCCCGCCACGACCCGGCAGCCGATGCCGGAGGCGCTGCCCCGGCTGCTGGCGCGCCGGAGGAAGCGCGGCTGACGCCGTAGGGATGTCCTGGGGACGGCCCGGGCCGGTCAGCCGCCCGAGGTGCCCGTGACGGACTTGCCGTAGTCGACGACGGCGCCGGCGTCCGGGGCCGCGAGGACGAAGTCCTTGCCCCAGTCGGCGAGCGTCAGGGTGCCGGAGCCGCCCGCGCGCTCGTAGCGCAGCGGATAGGGGCTGCCTTCGAGGGAGACGTCGAGGGTGCCGCCCCCGCCGTCGTCCGCGGACAGCTCGATGGTGCGGATGCCGTTGACCTTGCGGTGGTCGCCGGTGGACAGCTCGCCGTCGAGCGCGAAGAGCGCGTCGAGCAGCACCTTCTTGTCCGTGAAGCCGCTGAACTGCTGGTAGGCGGGGTCACCGGCCGGCACCTTGACGTACTTGTCCTTCAGCTTCGCCGCGGCGGCCTGGTTGTCCTTGCCGGCCCCGGCGTCGCCGTAGAAGTCGGCGCCCGCCTTCAGGTAGAGGTCCTCGCCGACCCGCAGCAGCTGGAACGTGCTGGTCTGCGTCGTGACGTCCCCGACGCCGCCGTTGGCGCGCAGCCGCATGTCGAGCTTGTACGTCTTGCCCTTGCTGACCACGGTGCCGGAGAGCCGTACGGTCGGGGCCGCCGCGGCGGCGTCGCGGGCCCGCTGCTCGATCGTCTTCGGCGGCAGCTTGGCGACCCCGTTCGTCCCGGCGTCCGGATCGCCGCAGCCGGTGAGGGTCAGTCCGGCGCAGAGCGCCCCGACGAGAAGAGTGGAACGGCGGCCGGGAAACACGGGTGCTCTTCCTCCAGCGGCAGGGGAACGGGGTGGGGGGACCCGAAGCTACCGCAGCGTACAGCTCCCTGCCGAGACCCCGGCCCCGACTCCCGGCCGACTCCCGGTCCGGCTCCGGGCCCGGCTCCGGGCCTGCCCCCGGTCCGGCTCCCGGCGTCCGGGCGGCGGGGCGCGGGCTCCCGCGGAGCAGCACCGTGCGGCAGCCAAGATCCCGGCGGGTTAGCCTGGCAGCGACGAAGCGCGACCCGCACGACCGCCGGGAGGCACCGCATGGCCGCAGGTGCCCCGCGCGTGTTCATCTCGCACATCTCCGGGGTCGCGGTCTTCGACCCGGGCGGCGACCAGGTCGGCCGGGTCCGCGACCTCGTCGTGATGCTGCGGGTCGGCGGCAAGCCGCCGCGGGTGCTGGGGCTGGTCGTCGAGGTCGTCAGCCGGCGGCGGATCTTCCTGCCGATGACCCGGGTGACGGGCGTCGAGTCCGGGCAGGTGATCACCACCGGTGTCGTCAACATGCGGCGGTTCGAACAGCGGCCGACCGAGACCCTGGTCCTGGGCGAACTGCTCGACCGGCGGGTGCGGATCGTCGCGACCGGCGAGGAGGTGACCGTGCTGGACATCTCGATGGTGCAGTTGCCGGCCCGCCGCGAGTGGGAGATCGACAAGGTCTTCGTCCGCCGCGGCAAGGGCGGCGCGCTGCGCAATCAATGGGGGCAGCGCGGAGCGCTTCGCTGGAAGGGTGGTGGCGGGCGACGGGCGGGAGAAACGCTGACGCTGGACTGGTCGGCCGTGACCGGCTTCTCGCTGGAGGAGCACGGGCAGGGTGCGGAAAACCTGCTCGCCACCTTCGAGCGGCTGCGCCCCGCCGACCTCGCCAACGTGCTGCACCACCTGTCGCCCAAGCGCCGCGGCGAGGTCGCCGCCGCCCTGGACGACGACCGGCTCGCCGACGTCCTGGAGGAGCTGCCGGACGACGACCAGGTCGAGATCCTCGGCAAGCTCAAGGAGGAGCGCGCGGCCGACGTCCTGGAGGCGATGGACCCGGACGACGCGGCCGACCTGCTCTCCGAGCTGCCGGAGGTCGACCAGGAGCGCCTGCTGACGCTGATGCAGCCGCAGGACGCGGCCGACGTGCGGCGGCTGCTCTCCTACGAGGAGCGCACGGCCGGCGGCCTGATGACCACCGAGCCCATCGTGCTGCGGCCCGACGCGACGATCGCGGACGCGCTGGCACGGGTCCGCAACCCGGACCTGTCCCCCGCGCTCGCCGCCCAGGTGTACGTGTGCCGGCCGCCCGACGAGACCCCGACCGGCAAGTACCTGGGCCTGGTGCACTTCCAGCGGCTGCTGCGCGACCCGCCGTTCACCCTCGTCGGCTCGATCGTCGACACGGACCTGCTGCCGCTGCCGCCCGGCACCCCGCTGTCCGCGGTGACCAGCTACCTCGCCACGTACAACCTGATCTCGGCCCCCGTCGTGGACGAGAGCGGCTCGCTGCTCGGCGCGGTGACGGTCGACGACGTGCTGGACCACCTGCTGCCCGACGACTGGCGCGAGACCGACCTGCACGGTGCGACGGCCGCGTACCACGTCGGCGAGACGCGCGCCGACGAGGACGGACCCGACGATGGCCGCTGAAGCCGAGCGCGAGCGCGCGAAGGCGTCCGGCGCCAACGGGCCGCGGCCGCGGGTGCGCCTGGACCAGCCGCGCCCGACCCGGCGCCGGCTGCTGCCGACCTACGACCCGGAGGAGTTCGGCCGGTTCTCGGAGCGCATCGCGCGCTTCCTGGGCACCGGGCGCTTCATCGTCTGGATGACCGTCCTGATCATCCTGTGGGTGCTGTGGAACATCTTCGCCCCCGACTCGATGCGCTGGGACCGGTACCCGTTCATCTTCCTGACGCTGATGCTGTCCCTCCAGGCGTCGTACGCGGCCCCGCTGATCCTGCTCGCGCAGAACCGGCAGGACGACCGCGACCGCGTCACCCACGAGCAGGACCGCAAGCAGAACGAACGCAGCATCGCCGACACCGAGTACCTGACGCGGGAGGTGGCCTCGCTGCGGATGAACCTCGGGGAGGTCGCGACCCGCGACTGGATCCGTTCCGAGCTCCAGGATCTGCTGAAGGAACTCGAGGAGCGGCGTGACGAAGGCGACGCCAGAACTGACCGTTAGGCGCCGTACCATCGACCGTATGGCTACCGACACACACGGATCCGCTCCGACCGCCGACGCCGTGCGCGCGGCGCTCGCGACGGTGAACGACCCGGAGATCCACAAGCCGATCACTGATCTCGGCATGGTCAAATCCGTGGACATCGCGGACGACGGCACCGTGAAGGTCGCCGTGTACCTGACGGTGTCGGGGTGCCCGATGCGCGAGACCATCACCACGAACGTCACGACGGCCGTCGAGGCGGTCCCGGGTGTCACCGGGGTCACCGTCGAGCTCGACGTGATGAGCGACGAGCAGCGCAAGGAGCTCGCCGGCAACCTGCGCGGCGGCACCGCCGAGCGCGAGGTGCCCTTCGCCCAGCCCGGCTCGCTGACCCGCGTCTACGCGGTGGCCTCCGGCAAGGGCGGCGTCGGCAAGTCCTCGGTGACGGTGAACCTGGCGGCGGCGATGGCCGCCGACGGCCTGAAGGTCGGCGTCGTGGACGCGGACATCTACGGCCACTCGGTCCCGCGCATGCTCGGCGTCGAGGGCCGGCCCACCCAGGTCGAGAACATGATCATGCCGCCGTCCTCGCACGGCGTGAAGGTCATCTCCATCGGCATGTTCACCCCGGGCAACGCGCCCGTGGTGTGGCGCGGCCCGATGCTGCACCGCGCGCTGCAGCAGTTCCTCGCCGACGTGTACTGGGGCGACCTGGACGTGCTGCTGCTGGACCTGCCGCCGGGCACCGGCGACATCGCCATCTCCGTCGCGCAGCTGGTCCCGAACGCCGAGATCCTCGTGGTGACGACGCCTCAGCAGGCGGCGGCCGAGGTCGCGGAGCGGGCCGGCTCCATCGCGGTGCAGACCCACCAGAAGATCGTCGGCGTCGTCGAGAACATGTCCGGGATGCCTTGCCCGCACTGCGACGAGGTCGTCGACGTCTTCGGCAGCGGCGGCGGCGAGCGGGTCGCCGAGGGCCTGACCAGGACCACGGGCGCGACCGTGCCGGTGCTGGGCCAGATCCCGATCGACGTGCGGCTGCGCGAGGGCGGCGACGACGGCCGGCCGGTCGTCCTGAGCCACCCGGACTCCGCGGCGGCGCTCGCTCTCAAGGCGATCGCGGGCAAGCTCGGCGGCCGGGCCCGCGGCCTGGCGGGCATGTCGCTGGGGATCACCCCGCGCAACAAGTTCTGACCACGTGGCGGTGCCCCCGGCCGCGGCGCGGTCGGGGGCACCGCCATGAGCACGCTCAGCCGTCGTACGTCGTGACGTCCTTGACCACGGCCAGCCCCAGCCCGTACGCGCTCATGCCGCGCCCGTACGCGCCCAGGTGGGCGCCGCGCGCCGAGCCCGCGAGGACCCAGCCGTACTCGGACTCCCGGTAGTGGAACGCGGTGGGCTCGCCGTCCACCGGGAGCGTCAGGGTCGACCAGTGCGGGCCGGCCAGGTCGTCAGCCAGGTCCCAGGCGGTCGCGATCTGCTGGTCGAGCCAGTCCTGGCGCAGGGCGCGCTCCATGTGGGTCGGCCAGGTGCAGGACAGCAGGCCTGAGCCCGCCAGCCAGGCCGCCGAGGACACCGAGGTGGCCTCCAGGACACCGGTGCCGTCCGCGCTGCGGCGGCCGGGACGCCGGGCGACCGTGACGACCACGGCGAACCGCTGCGCGTCGGGGTCGGTGGTCTCCGCCTTGATGGACGGTTCATCGCCATGCCCTATCGAGCCGTGCTCAACGGTTCCGTCCGCGCTGGTGCCCACCGCGGTGAGCCAGCGGCGTCCGGTGAACGCCTCGTCCAGCCCGTACCACGGGAAGTCGGCCATCAAGTAGCCGTCGACCGCTCGATCCGCTCTGCCGGTCTTCGTCTCCATCGGGGTGGCGCCTCCTCCATGCCCTTTTGGGCGACTCGCCATCTTGCCGGACCGGAGCCGGGCCCGGGGGCCAAAACGGCGCACGGTGATGGCGAACACATGGAGAATAGCCACCCCATGGGGTGGATCAGGACATACAGGTTGACTCAGGTCGCGTCGGAATCGAACGGCGGAGGCTCGTCCTTGTCCGGCGCCTCGCGCTTGCGGAGCCGGTCGGGTGTACCCGTGGCCGCTCCCGCGGAGCCGGCGGCGGCCGCCGCGGCCGTGGTGTCGGTGCCGTTGACGGCATCGGTGACCTCGGCCATCTCCTTGCGGAAGTCGAATCCGTTGCGGAGATCCTGCAGACCGAGCTCCTCGTTCTCCAGGATGTTCTTGCGGATGTACGTCTTCGGGTTCAGGTCCTCGAACTCGAAGTCCTTGAACTCGGGCCCCAGCTCCTTGCGGATGTCCTCCTTGGCGCTGTCCGAGAAGGCCCGCACCTTTCGGATGAACGACATGGTGTCCTGGATGACCTTCGGCAGCTTGTCCGGGCCGAAGACGAGCACCGCAAGGATGACGAGCGCGATCATCTCCATCGGGCCTATGTCGAAGAACACCTTGCAGCTCCTTGGGACGTCCACAGCCGGGTGGGCAGGGTCCGGGTTGACTTACCGTACCCGGCCGCGCGGTCAGCGCGGGAGTGGCTTGGGCCAACAGTACGTCGACACCGGGTAAAGGGTCAGTCCCCGGTGGCCGAGCCCAAGGTCAGCTCGACGGTGCGCTCGGAGCCGTCCCGCACCAGGGTGAGGGTGAGGCGGTCGCCCGGCCGGTGGCTGCGGATCTTGACGATCAGCTCCTCGCCGCGGTGCACCCGCTCCCCGTCGACCGCCGTGACGACGTCACCCGAAGTGATTCCGGCCCGGTCGCCGGGACCGCCGGGGGTCACCGCCGCGGTGCCCGCCTTGCCGCCGACCCGGGCGCCGTCGCCCTCGTAGGCCATGTCGACGCTCACCCCGATCACCGGATGGGTGGCCCGGCCGGTGTTGATCAGCTCCTCGGCGACCCGCTTCGCCTGGTTGGCCGGGATCGCGAAGCCCAGGCCGATGCTGCCGCCCTGGCCGCCGGCCGGTCCGCCGTCGTCGGCCGCCCGGATCGCGCTGTTGATACCGATCACCCGGCCCTGCCCGTCCACCAGCGGGCCCCCGGAGTTGCCGGGGTTGATCGGGGCGTCGGTCTGCAGCGCGTCCACGTAGCTGACCTCGGAGCCGTCGGCGGTCCCCGCCGCGGTGACCGGCCTGCGGGTGGCGCTGATGATGCCCGCGGTGACGGTGCCCTCCAGGCCGTACGGGGCGCCGATGGCGACCACCGGGTCGCCGACGCGCACCGAGTCGGAGTTGCCGAAGACCAGCGGCCGCAGCCCCGACACCCCGCCGACCTCGATGACCGCGAGGTCGTAGCCGCTGTCCACCCCGACGACCTTCGCCGTGCTGCGCTGCCCGCCGGTGAAGGTGACCTGGATGTCCGCGCCCTTGCCGGCCGAACCGACGACGTGGTTGTTGGTGAGGATGTGGCCCCTGGTGTCCAGCACGAACCCGGTGCCGGTGTCCTCGCCGGCGGAGCCCTTCACATGGATGTAGACGACGCCCGGCAGCGTCCGGGCCGCGATCCCCGCGACGCTGTCGCGGGCGCGGTCGGCGCTGACCTCGGAGGCCTGCGGCAGCGTCACCGGTTCGCTCTCCGGAGCACTGTGCCGCTCGGCGTAGACGCCCGCAGCGCCCCCGATGCCGCCGGCGAGCAGCGCGATCAGCGCCGCCCCCGCGATCAGCGGGAGCGCCCGGCCGCCCCGGGGCCGGTCCGGGCCGCCGCCGGGGGCGGGGTGTCCGCCGGACGTCCTGTTGAGCAGGTACGGGTCGGGGAACGCCTCGTCCGGGGCCGGACCCGGCGCCCCCGCACCGCTCCCGCCGGGCACCGGCCCCGCCGGGTGGCTCCACCACTGCGGCCGGTCGGCCTCATCGCTCATTCTCCGAGCCTGAGGGCGGTGTACAGGACTCCGCAAGTGCCACACGGCCGGATGGCGTCAGCGCGTCATCCGCGCCCGTCAGGACGGCCTGGGGGGCTCAGCGCCGGACGGCGGGCCCGGGGGTGGCCGCCGGGGTCGGCGGCGCGGTCGCCACGCGGGTGGCGACCGACACGGGCGCCATCAGCTGGTGGGCCACCGACGCGGGCGTGACGCCCGTCATCGGGGGGTGCTGCAGGTAGTGATCCTGCGCCGGGCTCATCAGGTCGCCGCGCAGCGGCCTGAGGTCGCCGGCCTGGTCGACGCCGCCGAGCGGGGCGACCGCGGGACCCTGCTCCTCGGGGCGGGCGCCGCTGTCGAGCGCCGCGTCCACAGGGAGAGCGCCGCCGAGGGCGATGGCCGCCATGGAGAACGCGCCGGCCGCGGCGAAGGCGAACCGCCGGCCGCGCGAGGCGGAGCCGGACCCGGACGCCGGGCGCTCGACCTCGTGGATGCGGAAGCCGCGGGAGCGCACGTCGGCGGGCGCGGCGAGGTCGGGGCCCGGGGAGAGGAAGGAGAACTCCTCCACCGAGGTCTTGCCGAAGACGTCACCGCCGCCGAAGAGGCCGCCGTCGAACGGGCCTCTTCCGTCGTCGTCGCCACCGGGCAGTCCCTGCAGCCGGGCCAGCAGGCCCGCGGACAGGGCCGGCGGGGCCGTGGTCGCCACGACGTTCTTCAGCCGGCGCTGCTCGTCGGCGGCTGTCTTGCACTGGGGACACGTCACGAGGTGCGCGAGCACCCGGTCCCGGGTGTCGTCCGGCAACTCACCGTCGACGAAGGCGGCGAGCCGGTCGCCGAGATGCTGCTCGGCTGATGCGACGTGTTGCTGGCCGGTACCGCTGCTGCTCACGTTCTCCCGCCCTCCAGGCCCGGTTTCGGTATGGCGGCGGCCAGCGCGCGACCCGGACGGGCCGCGGGGGAACGGTGCTCAAGGGCTTTGCGCAGGTGGGAGCGGCCGCGGTGGATCCGACTCCGGACCGTGCCGAGCTTCACGCCGAGGGTGGCGGCGATCTCCTCGTACGACAGCCCCTCGATGTCACAGAGCACGACCGCGGCCCGGAACTCCGGCGCGAGGGTGTCCAGGGCCTGCTGGACGTCCGCGTCGAAGTGCGTGTCGTTGAAGTGCTGTGCCGGGGACGGCTCACGGCTCGGGAGCCGCTCCGCCGCGTCGTCGCCGAGCGCGTCGAACCTGATTCGCTGACGTCGCCGCACCATGTCCAGGAAGAGATTGGTGGTGATGCGGTGCAGCCAGCCCTCGAAGGTGCCGGGCGTGTACGTGGACAGGGAACGGAAGACACGGACGAAGACCTCTTGGGTGAGATCCTCGGCATCGTGCTGGTTGCCCGTCAGGCGGTACGCCAGGCGGTAGACGCGGGCACTGTGCGTGCTGACGATCTCCTCCCAGGAAGGAGGCGTCCACGCCTGGCTCTCCCCGTCGTTGGCGAAGGTCGCGTTGGCGGGTGCGTCATTGCGTGAACGGTCAGCAGTGTTGGTCACGGATTTCGGCTGTCCGGAAGACCTGAGAATATGCCGAAGCACTCCCGGATCACCGGCCGCAGCCGCACCTCCCCTGTCGGCTCTGGTGGTCTCCAGTAGAGCCACTACCATATCCACCTCGCCCGTTAGCTCCGGATAAGTGCGCTGTCTCGCCGGGGACCTGGTCCGGACGGCTGCACGGCGGGTACTTCCCGTGCACCGCACGTTCTCGGTCCCGCCCTCCTAACGCGTACTCTCCTCAACGGGTTCCCGGCCCTGGGGGCACCACCCGGCGGATGCCGGGGGCGGATACAGTCGCCGGGCGGGCCGTATCACCGACGGGGACAGGGAGAGGGCCATTACCGGCAACCGGCAGGCGAGCTGGGCGTTCGCCGACGCCTTCGTCGCCGAAGACGACGCCCTGATACGCGCCCGGCGCCGTGCCCACGAGTCCGGTCTGCGCCCCGTCTCCCCCGGAACCGGCGCGACGCTGCGGCTGCTGGCCGCGGCCTCGGACGCCAAGGCCGTCGTCGAGATCGGCACCGGCACCGGCGTCTCCGGCATCCACCTGCTGCTCGGGATGCGGCCGGACGGCGTGCTGACCACCGTCGACTCGGAGCCCGACCGCCAGCAACTGGCCCGCGAGGCCTACCGGGACGCGGGCTTCGCCGCCAACCGCGCCCGGTTCATCCCCGGCCGCGCGCTGGAGGTCCTGCCGCGGCTGGCGGACGGCGGCTACGACCTCGTCTTCTGCGACGGGGACCGGCTGGAGTACCTGGACTACCTCGGCGAATCGTTGCGGCTGCTGCGCCCCGGCGGGCTGGTCTGCTTCGAGGGGACCTTCGCCCAGGGCCGCACCCTGGACGCGGCGCACCAGGACACCGAGGCCGTGCGGCTGCGCGAACTGATGCGCGCGGTCCGCGACAGCCGGGCGTTCGCGCCGGTCCTGCTGCCCACCGACGACGGGCTGCTGTGCGCGGTCCGACGCGGCGGGTGACCGCGCCACCACACGGCAGCGGCCCCGGTTCCGGACCTGGAACGGTCAGGAATCGGGGCCGTGACGTTTATCGGGAACGCGCTCGTGTCAGGCGATGGCCTTCTTCAGCGCGTCGCCGAGGGCATCCGCCTCGTCAGGAGTCAGCTCGACAACAAGCCGTCCGCCGCCCTCGAGCGGAACGCGCATGATGATGCTCCGCCCCTCCTTGGTGACCTCGAGCGGGCCATCACCCGTCCGCGGCTTCATGGCCGCCATGCTCGTTCCCCTTCCTGAAACCAGCTCGGACTCGAACACATTGGTTCTCGACCATTATCCCGCATGTCCCGACCCGATGACCAACATCGGTTCCCATCCGTTCGAGAAACCCCTCCCACAAAACCGGCCAATTCGGTGACGAGACCGCGATACACGGCCTCCGCACTCCCGTTCCGTGCCGCAATCACCCCGTTGAATGTTTGACGTACGTCACATGTCCGCCCGTCGCGATGTCCGGCATGCTGGCCAGGACCGGAGCCGCGACGAAGGGGATCATCCATGTCCGACAGCGTGCTGTACGAGGTGAGCGACGGGCTCGCGACCATCACCTTGAACCGTCCCGATGCCATGAACGCCCTGAATGTCGAGACCAAGGTCGCGCTCCGCGAGGCCGTCCGGGCCGCGGCGGCGGACGCCCAGGTCAGGGCGGTCCTGCTGACCGGGACCGGGCGCGCGTTCTGCGTCGGCCAGGACCTCAAGGAGCACGTCGGCCTGCTGATGGAGGACCGGAAGTCCGGCACCGGGGCCACCATGTCGACGGTCAAGGAGCACTACAACCCCATCGTCACCGCCATCGCGACGATGCCGAAGCCGGTGGTCGCGGGGATCAACGGGGTCGCCGCCGGCGCCGGGGCGGGGCTGGCGTTCGCCTCGGACTACCGGGTGGTCGCCGACACCGCGAGCTTCAACACGTCCTTCGCCGGGGTGGCACTGACCGCCGACTCGGGCGCGTCGTGGACCCTCCCCCGGCTGATCGGCCACGGCCGCGCCGCCGATCTGCTGCTCTTCCCCCGCAAGGTGACCGCCCAGGAGGCCCTGGAGCTCGGTATCGCCAACAAGGTGGTCCCGGCCGCCGAGCTGGCCGCGGAGGCCCTGGCGGTGGCACGGAGCCTCGCGGCGGGCCCGACGGTGGCCTACGCGGCGATCAAGGCGTCGCTGGCGTACGGGACGGACCACTCGCTGGTGGAGACGCTGGAGAAGGAGGACGAGCTGCAGACGGTCGCGGGCGCGTCCGAGGACCACCGGATCGCCGTGGAGGCGTTCCTCAAGAAGGAGGCGCCGCGCTACCTGGGCCGCTGACCGCGCCGGGAGCGCCGGCGCCGGTGCGGACGTGGCAGCCGGCCAGGTGGTCGTCGACCAGGCCGCAGGCCTGCATCATCGCGTAGGCCGTGGTCGGACCGACGAAGCGGAAGCCGTGCCGCTTGAGGTCCTTGGCCAGCGCCACCGACTCGGGCGTGGTCGCCGGCACGTCGTCGAGCGTGCGCGGCACCGGCCGCCCCGCCGGGTCGGGCGCGTGCGACCAGATCAGCTCGTCCAGGCCGCCGGCGCCGAGGCCGGCGGCCACGTGGGCGTTGGCGAGGGACGCGTCGATCTTGGCGCGGTTGCGGATGATGCCGGGGTCGGCGAGCAGCCGGTCCCGGTCCTCGCCGGTGAACTCCGCGACCGCCTCGATGGAGAAGCCCGCGAAGGCGGCGCGGAAGTTCTCGCGGCGGCGCAGGATCGTGATCCAGGAGAGCCCGGACTGGAACGCCTCCAGGCACAGCCGCTCGTAGAGCGCGTCGTCGCCGCGGACCGGGCGGCCCCACTCGGCGTCGTGGTACTCCACGTACTCGGGCGCCGACAGCCCCCAGGGGCAGCGGGCGAGGCCGTCCTCGCCGGTGATCGCGGCCCGCTCACTCATGGGGGTGGTCCTCCGGCTGCTCCTTGTGCAGCGAGGGCGGCGCGTCCGGACGCAGCGGCGGCTGGTCAAGGACCGACAGCGACAGCGGCGGGTCCAGCAGCGACGGCGTGGCCAGGGCGGTCGCCTGGGCGCCGGCCAGGGCCGCCTCCAGGTCCGCGATGCGCGCGTCCCGCTCGGCCAGCTCGGCCGCGAGGCGGTCGAGCACCTCGTCCGCGTCCAGCATCCGGTAGCCGCGCACGGCCACCGGCAGCCGCAGCGCGTCGATGTCGGAGCGGACCAGCGGGCGGTCGGCGGGCAGCCGGTCGTCTATCCGGTCCGGATCCGCGTCTCGGAGCGTCCCGCCGTCGCCGAGTACGGCCAGTGCCACCGCGGCGACGACCGCGACCAGCGCGATGAGCATGAACCAGAACAAGACCGTCTCCCGGGGCCGCGCGATGTGTTGGCACGATGGTGCCATGTCCGGCCCGCGCCGGACCCTCCCGCAGCCCCGGCGGACCTTCCTGCGGCTATCGTCGCCGGCAGGCGACCTACAGGAGGCACACGCAAATGCTGCGGCTGGGCACGCGGGAGTTCGGCGACGACGAGCTCCTCATCATGGCGATCGTGAACCGGACACCCGATTCGTTCTACGACCAGGGCGCCACGTTCACCGATGAACCGGCCCTGCTGCGCGTGGAGCGGGCGGTGTCCGAGGGCGCCGCGATCATCGACATCGGCGGGGTGAAGGCCGGACCGGGCGAGGAGGTCTCGGCCGAGGAGGAGATCCGCCGCACGGTCGCCTTCGTCGCCGAGGTGCGCCGGCGCCACCCGGACGTCGTGATCAGCGTCGACACCTGGCGGCACGAGGTCGGCGAGGCGGTCTGCGCGGTCGGCGCGGACCTGCTGAACGACGCCTGGGGCGGTGTCGACCCGAAGCTCGCCGAGGTCGCGGCCCGCCACGACGTCGGGCTGGTCTGCACCCACGCCGGCGGCGCGGAGCCGCGCACCCGCCCGCACCGGGTGGGGTACGAGGACGTCATGGCGGACATCCTGCGGGTCACCGTGGGCCTCGCGGAGCGGGCCGTCGCGCTCGGGGTGCGGCGCGACGCCGTCCTCATCGACCCCGGGCACGACTTCGGCAAGAACACCCGGCACTCGCTGGAGGCGACCCGGCGGCTGCCGGAGATGACGGCGACCGGGTGGCCGGTGCTGGTGTCGCTGTCCAACAAGGACTTCGTGGGCGAGACGCTCGACCGCCCGGTCAAGGAGCGGCTGATCGGGACCCTGGCGACCACCGCGGTCTCGGCCTGGCTCGGCGCCCGCGTGTACCGCGTGCACGAGGTCGCCGAGACCCGTCAGGTGCTCGACATGGTGGCCTCCATCGCGGGCCCGCGCCCGCCCGCGGTCGCCCGCCGCGGGCTGGCGTGACGGTGCCGCCCGGGGCTCAGCCCTCGGTCTCCTTCGTCACCAGGGCCACGGCCTCGCCGATGTCGTCGGTCACGTGGAACAGGTCGAGGTCGGCCGCCGAGGCCTTGCCGCCCTCGATGAGCGTGCCGCGGACCCAGTCGACCAGGCCGCTCCAGTAGGCGGTGCCGAAGAGCACGATCGGGAACCGGGTGACCTTCTTCGTCTGGACGAGGGTGATCGCCTCGAACAGCTCGTCCAGGGTGCCGAATCCGCCGGGCAGCACGACGAACCCGCGCGCGTACTTCACGAACATCGTCTTGCGGACGAAGAAGTAGCGGAAGTTGACGCCGATGTCGACGTACGGGTTGAGGCCCTGCTCGAAGGGCAGCTCGATGCCGAGCCCGACGGAGACCCCGCCCGCCTCGCCCGCGCCCTTGTTGGCCGCCTCCATCGCGCCGGGGCCGCCGCCGGTGATCACCGCGAAGCCGGCCTCGGCCAGCGCCCGGCCGATCTCGACGCCCGCCGCGTACTCCACGGAGTCCACCGGGGTGCGGGCGGAGCCGAACACGCTGACGGCCGGGCCGAGTTCGGCCAGGGCGCCGAACCCCTCGACGAACTCGGACTGGATGCGCATCACCCGCCAGGGATCGCCGTGCACCCACTCCGCGGACTCCCGGCTGTCCAGCAGCCGCTGGTCGGTGGTGCCGGCCTGCACCTGGTCGCGCCGCCTGACCACCGGTCCGGTGTGCCGCTCCGGCCAGCCCTGTCCCTGCGGAGAAGAGCGCTCGGCCGCCTCGTTGGCCGCCGCTGCCGCCTCCTGCGCGTTGCCCATGTCCCTGCGTGCGGTACTCATGCGAGCAGCGTACGACGCATCACGGCGCGTCCGGGCTGGCCAGCGGCACAACGCGCGGCGCCTCCAGGTGGCTGCTCACCCAGGTGAGCGCCTCGGGGAACATCCGTCCCCAGGTCTTCCAGTTGTGGCCGCCGGTGTCGAGCCGCAGCGGCGTGACCGTCGTCGGCGTCCGGACGGCGTTCCCGAGCCACTCGGCGAACCGGGGCGGGCTCTCGGGGTCCTGGGCGCTCGAACCGATCAGCAGGTCCACGTTCGGCCTGGTGTTGTGGGCCAGCCACAGCGGCGACCGGGGGCCCTCGGCGGGGTTGTCGGGGGCCAGCGCGGCGCCCGCCACGTAGCGGGCGGGGAAGTCCAGGGCGAGCCGCGCGGCGCAGTAGCCGCCGGTCGATATGCCCATCACCGCCCAGCCGGTGGGGGCGGGCAGCGTACGGAAGTTGTGCGCGACCACGTCGGGAACGTCCTGGGCGAGCCAGGTGCCGCCCTTGCCCCGGTTCGGCGCGTCGGTACAGCCCGCCTTGGCGCCCTTCGGTGTGATCGTCGGCAGGACGAGGATGGCGGGCTCGGCCTTGCCCTCGGCTATCTGGCGCTCCATGATCTGGCCGAGCCGCATCGCGCGCAGGAAGCTGCGCGGGCTCCCCGGCAGGCCGTGCAGGACCACGATCACCGGGAAGCGGGTGTTCGCGTACTCCTTCTTGTCGTACTGCGGCGGCGTCCAGACCATGACGTCCCCCGACGCGCCGGACTTCGAGCCGTGCACGTCCGCCTTGCGGAACCCCTGCGCGTACGCGTCGAACTTCACCGTCAGCTGCGGCGGCCCCGGCGGCGGCGCCTTGTGCTTCGCGTTGGTGTTCATGCTGCCGTTGCCGCCGCCGAGCAGGTCGTCCCAGGAGGCGTAGAAGCCGTACTGGTTGTTCACCGCGGCCATCACCACGAAGACCGCCGTCAGCTGGCAGACCACGATCATCCCGACGCGGGCGGGCAGCCGGATCAGCCGGGGGCCGGGCACGCGCCCCCAGAGCAGCACGGCTCCCGCCACGGCGGCGACGGCCGCGACGACGAGCACGACGAACAACAGCGGACTGGTCAGTCCCATCGAACGGCCTTCTTCCCCCCACGCGATCAATCATCCGATCACACCATGGCAGGAACATCACGCCGATTTCGGCCCGCGCGGTTCCCGCCGGCCCCCCGCCCGCGCCCGGACGGTCAGGCGGTGAGCCAGGCCCGCAGCCGCTCCTCGGCCTCCAGGACGGCGGCCACCGACACGTTCTCCTCGCGGGTGTGGGCGAGCTTGGGATTGCCGGGGCCGTAGTTGACCGCCGGGATGCCGAGGGCGGAGAAACGGGCCACGTCGGTCCAGGACTCCTTGCCGAACGGCTCCGTTCCGATGGCGGCGAGGAACGCGGCGGCGGCCGGCTGGGAGAGCCCGGGCAGCGCGCCGGGTGCGCTGTCGGTGGGCACGACCTCGAACCCCTCGAAGACCTCGGTGACGTGCGCGAGCGCCTCGGCCTCGGTCTGGTCGGGCGAGAACCGGTAGTTCACGATCACCGCGCAGGTGTCGGGAATCACATTCCCGGCGTGCCCGCCCTCGATCATCACGGCGTTCAGCCCCTCGGGGTAGACCAGCCCGTCGATGACCACCCGGCGGGGCTCGTAGGCGGCGAGCCGGGCGAGGATCGGGGCGGCCTTGTGGATGGCGTTCTCCCCCAGCCAGCTGCGCGCGGAGTGCGCCCGGCGGCCGGTGGTCTGCACCCTGACCCGCAGGGTCCCCTGGCAGCCGCCGTGCACCTGGGCGTCGGTGGGCTCCAGGAGCACCGCGAAGTCGCCGGCCAGCCAGTCCGGGTGCTTCTCCACCAGCCGCTTGAGGCCGTTGAACTCCGCGGCGATCTCCTCGGCGTCGTAGAAGACGAAGGTGAGGTCGCGGTTGGGCTCGGGCAGGGTGGCGGCCAGCCGCAGCTGGACGGCGACGCCGGACTTCATGTCGGTGGTGCCGCAGCCCCACAGCAGGCCGTCGGAGTCGAGCCGGGAGGGCAGGTTGTCGGCGATCGGCACCGTGTCCAGGTGTCCGGCGAGCACCACCCGCTCGGCGCGGCCGAGGTTCGTCCGTGCCACCACCGCGTCCCCGTCCCGGTCCACGGTCAGGTGCGGAAGCGCGCGCAGCGCCTCCTCCACGATGTCGGCCAGCGCCTTCTCGGCGAGGCTGACGGAGGGGATGTCCACGAGCTGCGCCGTGACGGCGGCGGCATCCTGGCTGAGGTCGAGCGGGCTTGCGGTCATGGCCCCGACCCTACCGGCGGCCCCCGGGCCGTCCGCGACGTGTGCGCGTCCGGTGCGACGTTCGAGGCTCCGGAGAGGTGTTTGGGTACGGTGGGCGCATGTCCGAGCCCCCGCCGGCACCCGAGGCGCACCCCCGTAGGCGCGGCCGCCGACTCCGGCCGGCCGTCGCGGGCCTCGTCCTGCTCGTGATCGCCGGGTACGGCGCGTACTACGCGGTCGAGCACCGGCCGCAGCGGGCCGGGTGCACGGTCGCGGCGGACGGGGAGTCCCTGGACCTCGAACCGGAGCAGGCGGCGAACGCCTCGACGATCGCGGCGGTCGCGACGTCCAGGAGCCTGCCGGAGCGGGCGCTGACGATAGCGCTGGCCACGTCGATGCAGGAGTCGATGCTCCGCAACCTCGACCACGGCGACCGGGACTCGCTCGGCCTGTTCCAGCAGCGGCCCTCGCAGGGCTGGGGCACCCCGCAGCAGATCATGGACCCGGTGCACGCCACGAACGAGTTCTTCGACGGGCTGGTGAAGATCGACGGCTACTCGCGGCTGCCGCTGACGGTGGCCGCCCAGCGGGTGCAGAAGAGCGGCTTCCCCCAGGCGTACGCGAAGCACGAGGCCGACGCGGCCCTGCTGACCTCGGCGCTGACCGGGCGGCGGCCAGGCGCGCTCACCTGCACCCTGGCGTCGGACGCGACCGTCACGACGGGCGACACCGCGCAGGTCCGCAAGCAGCTGGCCCGCGAGTTCGGACCGCAGGTCGCCCCGCGCCCGGCCGAGGGCAGGGCGGGCGGCGGGACGGCGCGCGAGCGGACCGTCCAGGTGCCGTCGACCCCCGCCGGGGGCGCTGCGGAGGGGGACGGGAAGCGCCGCGGCTGGGAGCTGGCGCAGTGGGCGGTGGCGCACTCCGCCGACCTGAAGGTCGAGAAGGTCTCGTTCCGGGACAAGCAGTGGCGGGCGGCCGATTCCGGCGGCGGCTGGCAGAAGTCCGACACCAGTGCGGCCGAGAAGGCCGACGGGGACGTGCGGATCACGGTCGCGCAATAGTGCGGGGCGTCACCCGCAAGCGCATCGCGGCCCCGGGAAACCCCGGAGCCGGGCAATTCCCCCGTCCAGTAGCCAATTGCCTTGCGGCATCAGCGATGTGACGTTTCTTCACCGGCTCGCGAAGTGACCGGAATGGCCGCTTTTGCCGGAGCACTATTATGCGACGCATTGCCAACTCTTTACCTCGAACGGCCGCAACCTTCGGGCTCCTGGAGCGGTAGTCAGCACGTCCGCCCGGCGGACACGTCCTCTCCCCCCTCCGTAAAAGGAGCACCATGTCCCTCCCCCTTTCGCGTCGGATCGCCCGTGCCGCCCTCCTGATCGGCGCGGCCGCGGCACCCCTGCTGGGCGCCGGCGCCGCTTCGGCCGCCGCGCTGCCGCAGACGGCTGACCTGGGTGGACTGACCAACCTTGACGGCGCGGGCCTCGGCAACAGCCTCGACAGCGCCTCCCAGCAGGCCAGCGGCGTGGCCACCGAGGCCGGCACCCGGACCGTGCAGACGGCCGTCCCGGCCGCGGGCCGGACCGTCGGCACCACCGGCAAGACCGCCGCCCCGGCCGCCCAGAAGGCCGCGGGCGACGCCGCCGGCTCCACCGGCAACCTCCTCGGCTCGACCGCCCAGTCCGTGGGCGAGGCCGGCCTGCCCGCCGCCGAGACCCTCCCGGTCTCCGGGCTGCCCGGCGGCCCCTCGCTCCCGTCGGCGAGCACCCTGCCGGTCAACTCCCTCCCGACCAGCGGGCTGCCGACGAACGCGCTGCCGACCAACGGCCTGCCGCTCGTCGGCTGAGCACGGCACGGACACGCGGAAGGGCCCCGGGGAGCGCGCGCTCCCCGGGGCCCTTCCCGTCGTCCGGGGCCGTCAGGCCAGCCGGCGCACCGCTTCGTCGACCCGCTCGTCGAGCGCGGTGAACGCGACCCGGACGAAGTGCGCGCCCGCCGGGCCGTAGAACTCGCCGGGCGCGACCAGGATGCCCCGCTTGGCCAGGTCGCCCACGGTGTCCCAGCAGGACTCGCCGCGCGTCGCCCACAGGTAGAGGCTGGCCTCGCTGTGCTCGATCCGGAACCCGGCGGCCTCGAAGGCGGTCCGCAGCACGGCCCGCCGCCGGGCGTAGCGCTCCTTCTGCACGAGGGCGTGCTCGGTGTCGCCCAGCGCGGCGATCATCGCGGCCTGCACCGGCGCCGGAACGATCATGCCGGTGTGCTTGCGCACCCCCAGCAGCTCCTTCACGACGGCGGCGTCACCGGCCAGGAACGCCCCCCGGTACCCGGCGAAGTTCGAGCGCTTGGAGAGCGAGTGGACGGCGATCAGCCCCTCGTGGCTGCCGCCGCACACGTCCGGGTGCAGGACGGAGACCGGCTCGGCGTCCCAGCCCAGCTCGATGTAGCACTCGTCGGAGACGACGAGGATGCCGTGCTCGCGCGCCCACTCCACGACGCGGCGCAGCTCGGCGGCGTCCAGCACCCGGCCCGTCGGGTTCGACGGGGTGTTGAGCCAGAGCAGCCGGACGCGCGCCGGGTCCAGGTCGGCGACCGGGTCGGCGTACGTCACCGGCTCGGCGCGGGCGACGAGCGCCCCGATCTCGTACGTCGGGTAGGCCAGCTCCGGGTAGGCGACCTGGTCGCCCTCGCGCAGCCCCAGCAGCGTCGGCAGCCAGCCCACCAGCTCCTTGGAGCCGATCAGCGGCAGCACGTCGGCCGGATCGGCGCCCGCGATGCCGAGCCGGTCGCGCAGGTACTGCGCGATGGCGTCCCGCAGCGATCCGGTGCCGTACGTCAGCGGGTAGCCGGGGCTGTCCGCCGCGGCGGACAGCGCCCTGCGGATCACGGCCGGGACCGGGTCCACGGGGGTGCCCACCGAGAGGTCGACGATGCCGTCGGCGTGGGCGGCGGCCGCGGCCTTGTACGGCTCTAGCCGGTCCCAGGGGAAGACGGGGAGACGGTCGGAGACTGGCGCCACGCTGGTGCTCGCTTTCCTGGACGTGGGAACGACGGCGGTCCCGTACGGAAGCCTCCCCGTACGGGACCGACGCGACGTGCGGTCTTGATCAGCCGTTCTGCGGAGGCAGCGCGGCGATGAAGGGGTGGTCCCGCTCGATCAGCCCGAGCTTCGAGGCGCCACCGGGCGATCCGAGCTCGTCGAAGAACTCCACATTCGCCTTGTAGTAGTCCTTCCACTCCTCCGGGGTGTCGTCCTCGTAGAAGATGGCCTCGACCGGGCAGACCGGCTCACAGGCGCCGCAGTCGACGCATTCGTCCGGGTGGATGTACAAGGACCTGGAGCCCTCGTAGATGCAGTCGACCGGGCACTCTTCGATACACGCCTTGTCCTTGACGTCGACACAAGGCTGCGCGATGACGTAGGTCACGCTGTCGTTCCTCCTCGGTAGGGCTCATCTCGCGCGGGAGCGCGGCGTCGTCGATGCCCGCCCCTAGTATCTCCGTTCCTGGGCATGAGACGAACAAGAGGGGCACTGATGACTATGGATTTTGCCGCCACAGGACGGCTCGTGGTCCGCATCAGCCCTGCTGACGTGGGAAAACGTGTTTCCGTACGGCGAGTACTGGAGATCGCTGACGGGCAGCCTACGTTCAGCGACACCCTCGGTGTTCTCGCATCGTGGGATCGCGGCGTGGTGTGCGTCACTCGCCGGGACGGCGAAACCGTCCGGATCGAGGAGTCCGCGCTGGTCGCGGGCAAAGTGGTGCCCCCCGCTCCGGTTCGCCGCAGCGCCCGGGTGGTTCCGGCCGAACTCCAGGAGGCGGCCTCGCGCGCCTGGCCGGCGCCGGAGCAGGAACGGCTCGGGGAGTGGACGCTCAGGGCGACGGAGAGGAAGGTGCGCGGAGCGCTTCCTCAGAAGGGTGGAGGGCGACGGGAGGGCTTCACCCGGCGCGCCAACTCCGTCCTCGCGCACGGTGATCCCCAGGTGCCGCTGGACGAGGCGCTGGAGCGCGTCGTGCGCTGGTACGGCGAGCGCGGCACGACCCCGTACCTCCAGGTGCTCGACGACACGCCGCTCGCCGCCGAACTCGACCGGCGCGGCTGGCTCCGCGAGGCCGACACCCTGGTCCGCACCGCGCCGCTGGCCCCGCTCGCGGAGCTGCCCGGCGCGGACGCCGTCTCCCTGAGCCGGGAGCCGGGCGATACCTGGCTCGCCTCGTACCACCGCACGGGTGACCTGGCGGAGCAGGCGCTCGCCGTCGTGCTCGGCGGGCCCTCCGTCTGGTTCGCCACCGCGCCCGGGGCGATCGGGCGCGCCGTGGTGGACGGCCGGTGGGCGCTGTTCGGGGCGGTCGAGGTCGAGCCGGCCTACCGGCGCACCGGGCTCGCCACCGCGGTGATGGCCGCGCTGGCCCGCCGGGCGGTCGAGGAGGGCGCGTCCTTCGCGTACCTCCAGGTGGAGGCGGACAACGACGCCGCGCGCGAGCTGTACGACCGGCTGGGCTTCACCACCCACCACGGCTACCACTACCGCCGGCCGTCGACATGACCGGCCGGTGGCGTGAGCGCTTCGCGGAGGCGGCCCGCGAGGAGCGGCCCGACCTCGCCGAGCTGTGCCTGCTGATCGGCGCGGAGGCCGACCCGGACTTCGGGCAGCACGGCCTGGACGCGGCGCAGATCGAACTCGACCGGCTGGCCGGGATGCTGCCCTACGGCCTCACGACGGCCGACGACTGGGCCCACGCGCTGTCCGCGCTGCTCGGCGGCACCTGCGGCTTCGCCGGGCTGCCCGCGGACTACGGGCGGCTGGAGTCCTCGCTGCTGCACGAGGTGCTGCGGCGGCGGCGCGGCCTGCCGATCCTGCTGTCGGTGGTCTGGATCGAGGTCGGCCGGCGGGCCGGCGCCCCGGTCTACGGGGTGGCGCTGCCCGGCCACTTCGTCGTCGGACTGGGCGATCCCGCCGGGCACTTCGTGCTCGCCGACCCGTTCCGCGGCGGCCGGGTCCTCACCTCCGACGACACCGAGCTGCTCGTCGCGGGCGCGACCGGCGCCCCGCCGACGCCGGGCATGCTGGTGCCGGCCGACCCGCTCGACATCGTGCTGCGGGTGCTCAACAACATCCGCGCCTGGGCGGCCGCCCGGCCGGAGGAGACCGGTGTGCAGCTGTGGGCGGTCGAGCTGGCCCTGCTGCTCCCCCGCCACCCGGCCCGGCTGCGCTACGAACGCGCCCAGCTCCTCGTCCGGAGGGGCGACTTCCTCCAGGGGGCGTCCGAGATGGAGGCCTACGCGGAGATGCTGAAGGGGATCGATCCGCAGACCTCGCAGACCATCCGGCGGCAGGCCAGGTCGGCCCGCGCCCAGCTGAACTGAGGCGCGGGCGCCCGGCTCAGAGCCAGCCCTTCTCGCGGGCGATGCGCACCGCCTCGGCCCGGTTGCGGGCGCCGGTCTTCTGGATCGCCGTCGAGAGGTAGTTGCGGACCGTGCCCTCGGAGAGCAGCAGGCTCCGCGCGACCTCCGCGTTGACCGCGCCGTCGGCCGCCGCCCGCAGCACGTCGCGCTCCCGGGCGGTCAGCGGGTCGGCGCCGTCGGCCAGCGCCGCCGCCGCGAGCGCCGGGTCGATGACGCGCTCCCCGCGCAGCACCCGCCGGACGGCGTCGGCCAGCTGGGCGGCCGGGGCGTCCTTGACGAGGAACGCCTCGGCCCCGGACTCCATCGCGCGCCGCAGGTAGCCGGGGCGGCCGAAGGTCGTCACGATCACGATCCTCACGTCCGGCAGTTCCGCGCGCAGCAGCGCCGCCGCCTCGATCCCGGTCAGGCCGGGCATCTCGATGTCGAGCAGCGCCACGTCGGGCCGGTGCGCGCGGGCCGCCGCCAGCACCTCGTCGCCCCGGGCGACCTGGACGACGACCTCGATGTCGTCCTCCAGCCCCAGCAGCGTGGCCAGCGCCTCCCGCACCATCGACTGGTCGTCGGCGAGCAGGACTCGTACGTTCCGCGCGGGGGCCCCGCCGCTGGCCTCGTTCATACCGCCAGGGTAGGGCCGCACCGGCCGCGGGCCCGTCGCAGCCTCGCGCTCCCCGTGCCGGGGCCGCCGTCCCCGTGCCGGGGTCAGAGCAGGGGCGGGGCCGTCTCCACGGGGGTGCGGCGCGGCACGCTCGCGCTCAGCGCGAAGCCGGTGGGGGCCGCCGGGCCGGTGGAGAGACTGCCGCCGGCGAGCAGCAGGCGCTCCTCCAGGCCGGACAGGCCGTTGCCGGGGCCGCCGGGGCCGCCGGCCGGCCCGTGGCCGTTGTCCGTGACGGTGAGGACGACGGTGCCGGCGGCGCCGTCGGACCGCTCGTCGAGCGTGACCACGCAGCGGGTCGCGCGGCTGTGCCGGATGACGTTGGTGATCGCCTCGCGCAGCGCCCAGGCCAGCGCGCCCTCGGTGTCGGGTGCCAGCGCCGGCGGGGCCGATCCGTCCTCCCGCGCCGCCGCGGCGGGCGGCAGCTCCACGGGGAGCTCGGCGGTGATCCCGGCGGCGGCCAGCGCGGTGCGGGCGCCCGCCAGCTCGGTGGCCAGCGTGGGGCGTCGGTAGCCGCTCACCGCCTCCCGGACGTCGACGAGCGCCTGGCGGCTGACCTTCTCGATGTCGGCGACCTGCTGCGCGGCGTCCTCCGGGCGGTCCGGCAGCATCCGGCCGGCCAGCTCGCTCTTGAGCGTGATCAGCGAGAGCGAGTGGCCGAGCAGGTCGTGCAGGTCGCGGGCGAGCCGCAGCCGCTCCTCGGTCGCGGCGAGCTGCGCCACGGTCTCCCGCGCCTCGCGCAGCGCGCGCATCGTCTGGACGAGGTGCCTGATGCCCACCATCGCGAAGCCACCGAGCAGGCACGGGATCAGCAGTGCGGGAAAGAGCTCCCCCGCGGTGTCGACGAAGGAGCCGACGAGGGCGAGCGCGCCCGTGACGGCCGGGATCAGCCAGCGGGACCACCGCGCCGGCAGCACCGCACCGCAGACCACCGCGACGTAGACGAAGAGCACCAGCCAGGGCTTGCCGAGGGTGGTGGAGGTGGCCACCGCCAGGACGGCGAGGCCGCCCAGCACCCAGTGCACCCAGCGCTCCTGCTCCTCGGTGTTGGTGCGCAGGAAGACCAGCGCCAGGTAGGCGACGACGAAGCCCGCGAGGCCCAGCGAGGCGAGCACGACCACGGCGGTGCCGTGGCCGCCGTGCACCAGGTCGTCCAGCGGGGCGCCCAGGTAGAGCATCCAGATGGAGATCCACAGCAGCTTGACCACCGCCTGCCGGCGGTTCTCGGGCGCGCGGCCCATGGAGGTGGAGTCGGCGGCCTCCACCTCGTCGCGCCACGCGGCACGGTCACCCTCGGCAGGCTTCATGGGTTTCACGGTGTCACGCCTTCTGGGTGTCCTTGCGGTACAGGTAGGCCGCGCCGCCCGCGAACACCAGCAGATAGACCAGCAGGATCGCGATGTCCTTCAGGTGCGGGGCGTCACCGAGCTCGACCGCCTGGCCGAGCGCCGCGTACGGCCGGGCCGGCAGGTACTGGGCGATGTTCTGCATCCACTGCGGGAAGGACGTGAAGGGCACCCACAGGCCGCCGAGCAGCGCCAGTGCGAAGTAGGCGATCATCGAGATCGGCCGCGCGACGTCGGCGGACGCGACGTAGCCGATGGCCACCCCGAGCGCCGCGAAGACGAAGCTGCCCGCCCAACTGCACAGCAGGAGTGCGACCCACTGCCAGGCGTCGAGCCGCACCTGCTTCACGGCGGCACCGACGATCATGACGAGCAGGATCGACGGCAGGCTGATGGTGGCCGCCGAGGCGATCTTCGCGGTGACGTAGCCCCGGCCCGGCAGCGCGGTCAGCCGCAGCTGGCGCACCCAGCCCTTCTCGCGCTCCCGGGCGATCCGCTCGGCGTTGCCCATCAGGACGGCCGTCATGGCGCCGAACGCGGACATCGCGACCATGAAGTACGCGACCGTCGACAGATCGGTGCCGGGCAGCTTCTCGTGGGGGTCGGTGCCCGCCGTGATGATCAGGAAGAGCAGCGGCGGGTAGATCACCGAGAAGAACATGAACTTCTTGTTGCGCAGGACGCGCAGGATCTCCAGCTTGACCAGGGTCTTCATCGTTCTTCCGCCTCCTCGGCGGACGCCGCGTCGGTGATGGCGAGGAACGCCTGCTCCAGGCCGAGCCCCGCGACTTCGAGGTTGCGGGGGTAGAGCCCCAGGCCGTAGACGGCGTGCACCGTCGCGTCGGCGTCGTCGGAGCGCATCCGGACGGTGCTCCCGGACACCTCGACGCCCACCAGGTGCGGCAGCGCCCGCAGCGCCGGCTCGTCGATCGCGCCCTGCAGGTCGAAGGTGATCCGGCGGGCACCGGCGCGCGCCTTGATCTCGGCCGCGGTGCCGTCGGCGATGAGCCGGCCGCGGTGCAGCACCAGGACGCGGTCCGCGATCGCGTCCGCCTCCTCCAGGTAGTGGGTGGCGAAGAGCACCGTGCGGCCCTCGTCGACCCGGCGGCGCATCGTCGCCCAGAACGCCTGGCGGGCGGTGACGTCCATCCCGACGGTCGGCTCGTCGAGCACGATCAGGTCGTTGTCGCCCGCGGTGGCGAGCGCGAAGCGCACCCGCTGCTCCTGGCCGCCGGAGAGCTTGTTGACCTTGCGGTCGGAGATCTCGGAGATGTCGGCGGTGGCCAGCACCTCGTCCACCGGGTAGGCGCGGGGGTGCAGCGCGCAGGCGAGGGAGATGATCTCCCGGACCGTCACGTCCTCCATGAGACCGCCGCTCTGCAGCATCGCGCCGACCCTCCCCTGCGCGATGGCCTGCGCCGGGGTGGTGCCGAAGACCTCGACGGTGCCGGAGTCGGGGTTGCGCAGCCCGAGCAGCAGGTCGAGGGCGGAGGACTTGCCGGCCCCGTTGGGACCGAGCAGCGCCACGGTCTCGCCGGGGTGCAGGGTCAAGGTGAGGTCGGCGACAGCGTGCACAGGGCCGAAGCTCTTGTTCACGCCGCTGAATCCGACCACGGGTTCGCCGGTGGCGGGCCCGCCGGTCGTGGTCTGTGCGGCTGGTGCGGTCATGCCGCGAGCCTCGCGGACCGGCGGGGTCCCGCGGCAGTGCCGGACATCGTGTCTTCCGCATGACAGATGTCATGCGGGAGCACGGTGCCCGGCGCCGCCGGGGCCGCTACTTCGCGAGGTGCGGGATGACCACGGTCTTCTTCGACTGCTCGGACGACTTCAGCGCCGGCAGCATCGCGTCGGCGACGTCCTGCGGGGTGACGGGGGTCTTCGTCCCGTTGTCCCGCACCACGAGCGCGCCGCTGTACATCTTGCCGTACAGCCCCTTGAGGACGGCCAGGTCGAAGGTGGGCTGGAGCTTGCCGTCGGCGTCCGCGACCATCGTCAGGAACTTGGGCAGCGACTTGTTCGGGCCGAACGGGACCTTGTGCGTGCTGTCGGTCTTCACCGTGACGGTCCCGGCCATCGCCGTCTTGCCGAAGCCGGCGATCGCCTCGTCGAGCTGGGCCTGGGTGACCTTCGGCTGCACCGTCGTCGAGTTCAGCTCCACCGGCTGGTCGCGGCCGGTCTCGGCGCGCGTCCGGTACGCCTCGGTGATCTTCTTCATCGACCCGTCGACGTCGACGGCCTGCCGCGGGGTGCCCGGCACGGCGACGGCCTTGCCGTTGACGAACTTGACCATGCCCTCGGAGCCGGAGCCGCCGCCCGCCTGCTTGGACAGGTTCTGCAGCGCGGACTTGAGCTTCTCGTCGTCCTCGATCATCACCGGTTCCGCCGGCCGCGCCCCGCCGAGGAGCGACCCGATCACCGAGACCGGGTTGTAGTCGGTGTGCGCGACGGAGCGGACGGTGGCCAGGTTGTCGATGGACAGGCCCGCCACCGACGGCTTGAGCTCCAGCACCTTGCCGCCGACCTTCACCTTGATCGGGGCGGTGGTGCGGGAGCCGAGCTTCGCATCGAGCGCCTTGACGGCCTCGTCACGGGACTTCCCGCCGATGTCGACGCCGAGCACGGTGGTGCCCTTGGGCACTTCCGCGTGGTTCATCAGCAGGCCGGCGCCGTAGGCGACGCCCACGAGGAAGACCAGCAGGCCGCCCGCCAGCAGCACCTTGGAGCGGCCCTTGGGCGCCGGGGCGCTGTCCGCCTCGAAGCGGTAGGAGTTCTCGTCGGCGGCCGGGGGCTTCGGCGTCCTGGGTCCCGCGGGCACCGTCGGGATGCCGCTGACCAGCGTGTCGCCCGAGACGCGGCCACCGGGGGAACCGGGCGCGGCCGGGGCGCCGGGGGGCGCGGCGGCAGCACCGGGGGCGCCCGGGGCGGCCTGGCTCGCGAGGGGCAGCCGCGCGGTACCGGTCACCGGTCCTGTGGTGGGTCCGGCCGGTCCGGCCGGTCCCTGCGGGGAGTCGCCCGCGGGCGGCCGGTAGCCGGGGAAGGGCGTGGCGCGGTCGCCGGGGGCTCCGTCCGGTCCGAACGGCGGGCCGTTGAACTCGGGGTCGGAGTAGTTGCGGTCGGCGTAGGAGGGGTCGCCGAAGGCGGGGTCCTGCGGCGCCAGCGGGTTGGTGCCGGGCCACGGGGTGTCGTCCCGGTTCACGGGGACGCTCCCCGCGCCGCCGAGCGGCGTGCCCATCGGCGGCGCCAGGTACGGGCCCGCCGTGGGCTGTCCGGCGGCCGGCTGCCCGGACGCCTGCTGTCCGGCGGCCTGCTGGGCGCCGGCCTGCTGCCCGCCGGCCGGTCCGCTGCCGTTCGCCGCCGGGGGCGGCGTCGCGCCGGGCGCGGGGGGCGGCGGCGCCGCGGCCTTGCGCGGGGCGAACCAGTCGCTGGTCCGCTCCCCTCCGGCGGGCGCCTCCGGCTCCGGCTCCGGTTCCGGCGCCGGCTCGGCGGCCGGCGCGGGCGGCGGCACCGCGTTCCAACTGGACGCCGGGCGGGCCGGGTCGGCCTCGGCGGGCGGCTCCACGGGGGCGCGGTCCTCGACGGGGGTGCGCATGACCAGCGGCGGGATCGGCCGGGACCCGGGGATGTTGATCCGGATCCGGGTGGTCATCGTGGTCTCGGTCCTGGGCTCCTCGGCAGCCGGCGGCACCGGTGCCTCGGGCGCGGCGTCGCCGTCCTGCGACCCCTCCTGCGGGTGCAGCGACGGAAACGGGCGGGTTCCGTACGGCGGGGTCCCCGACGGGTACGCGGCGCCGCCGCGACCCCCCTGGTTCCCGGAGGACGAACTGTCAGTTTCACGACTCAAAGCAGGCTCTCCCGGTTAGCTTCGCCACCTCACGGCCATCCTCAGGCGGCTCGCCAGCGCGCACCACCATACTGGGCGGTGCCGGAGCGATCCCCGTGACCGGGGCAACGCTCGCCCCTCAGCAGACCATGGAGTGCGGGTCAGCCGCCAAGTCGGGCGTCATTAGCCGCGGATGAGGGCAATTGCGGCAAAATGGAGCAGACCACTCCCGCGAGCACCCCGCCCAACAGGTAGATGTACGGGCCGATACCGGCAGCGAAGAGGAAGTCGCCCTCGGGCCGCGCCGAGCTGAGCATCATCACGGTGACCAGCCACACAGCGCCCGGAACCGCCACCCCCAGCCGGGTCCCGGTGAGCTTCACACCGCCGAGGAACAGCGCCGCGACGCCCGCCAGCGCGAGCAGCAGCCCGCCGGGGAACCAGCCGGCCTGGACCAGCGCGCCCGCCCCGCCGACCGGCGCGGCGAGCACCCCGAGCACGACGTACGCCACGATCCGCGCCGTGCGGCCCAGCGGCTGCGACGGCTCCGGGACGGGGGCGGCGCCCTTGCCCGCGCTCATGCCCGCACCCCGGCGAAGAGGTCGTCCTCGCGCTCCGCGCCCGCGGTGCCGCGGGCCAGCGTGTAGTACTCGGTGGCGAAGAGCGGCTGCCCGAGGTCGTTGGAGAGGGCGAAGAACGGGCCGTCCACGGCGATCTGGGTGAGGTGCGCGCGCATCGCGGCGGCCTTGCGCTCCGCGTAGCCGGTCCCGTCGATCACGGCCGTCACGTCCGCGTCGTCCACCACGCCCGGTACGTCGTCGACCGAGGCGATCCCCTCGAAGGGGATGGCCCGGCCCGCCGCCCGGAGAGCGGCGAAGCCCTCCTCGACCACGGAGCGCGGTACGCAGTTCCAGTAGGTCTTCTCGATGCCGAACCCCTCGGCCGCGGCCAGCTCGGCCGCGCGCATCGCGACGCGGTGCGCCTGGATGTGGTCGGGGTGCCCGTAGCCGCCGTTCGGGTCGTAGGCGACCAGGACCTGCGGCCGGACCTCGCGGATGACGTCCACGAGATGGCCGGCGGCCTCGTCCAGGTCGGCCTGCCAGAAGCAGTCCGGGTGCTCGTTCTGGACGACGCCCATCATCCCCGAGTCGCGGTAGCGGCCCGCCCCGCCCAGGAAGCGGTGATCGGTGACGCCCAGCTCCCGCATCGCGTCGGCGAGCTCCCCGACGCGGTGCCGGCCGAGGGTGTCGTCGCGGTCCGCGGCCAGGTGTGCGAGGCCGGTCGGGATGACCTCGCCCTCTTCGCCGAGGGTGCAGGTCACGAGGGTGACGTGGGCGCCCTCCGCGACGTACTTGGCCATCGTCGCGCCATTGTTGATCGACTCGTCGTCCGGGTGGGCGTGGACGAGCAGCAGCCGCCTGGGAGGGAGATCGCTCATGGAGAGAGCGTAAGCCTCAGAACTTGAAGCCCCCGATCATGCCCGCGACGCTCGTCGTGAACTGCTGGATGGTCGGGGCCGCGGACGAGCTCGCCAAGTAGAAGCCGAGCAGGACACAGACCACCGCATGACCGCCTTTGAGCCCAGACTTCTTGACCAGCAGGGCCACGACGATCAGCAGTAGCAGCACCGCCGAAATCGAAAGCGCCACAACGGCTCACCTCCCAGGTACGCAGGGGCACGACGACACTTGCCAGTTGCTACTAACCCTTACCCACACACGGCGACTGATCATAACTTTCCGTGCCACCGCATATCTCGGTGCACGGAAGCACACGGGGGCGCATAGCCGGTTTTCCGCCAGAGCCGGTGAGCCCCGCTACAGGCGGCCTAGGGTCGGTGCCATGACTGAAGAGCTCTCGTTCCCCCGCCAGCACGCCCGCACCCAGCGCCTGTCGCTGGGCGCGCCCCGGGCGTTCACCGTCTCGCCGGACGGGGAGCGCGTGACGTTCCTGCGGTCCCGGTCCGGGACCGACGCGTCGAACCTGCTGTGGGTCCTGGACCCGGAGTCCGGCCAGGAGCGGGTCGCCGCGGACCCGGCGGAGCTGCTCGCGGGGGCCGGCGAGGAGCTCTCCGCGCAGGAGCGGGCGCGGCGCGAGCGCAGCCGCGAGGGGTCGTCGGGCGTGGTCGGCTACGCGGTGGACCGGGCCGTGGAGCTGGCGGCGTTCGCGCTCTCCGGGCGGCTGTTCGTGGCCGAGCTGCGGGCCGGGACGGCGCGCGAGCTGTCCACCGCGGGCCCCGTCGTCGACCCCCGGCCGTCGCCCGACGGCCGCCGCGTGGCGTACGTGGCGGAGGGCGCGCTCCGCGTCGTCGACGCCGACGGCGGCAACGACCGGGCGCTCGCGGAGCCGGACGGCGACGAGGTGACGTGGGGGCTGGCGGAGTTCATCGCGCAGGAGGAGATGTCGCGCAGCCGCGGCTTCTGGTGGTCGCCGGACGGCGAGCGGCTGCTGGCCGCCCGGGTCGACGAGACCCCCGTGCAGCGCTGGTGGATCGCCGACCCGGCCCACCCGTACCGCCGTCCGGCCGAGATCGCCTATCCGGCGGCCGGCACGGCCAACGCCCTGGTGTCGCTGGCCCTGGTCGGGCTCGACGGCTCCCGGGTGGACGTGGAGTGGGACCGGGAGCGCTACCCGTACCTCGCCCAGGTGCACTGGTCGGCGGCCGGCCCGCCCGTCCTGCTCGTCCAGGCCCGTGACCAGCGCAGCCAGCTCTTCCTGAGCGTCGACCCCGGCTCCGGCCGCACGCATCCGCTGCACGCGGAGGAAGATCAGGATTGGCTTGATCTTTTCGCTGGGGTGCCGGCCTGGACGCCGGACGGGAAGCTGGTCCGGATCGCCGAGGAGGCCGGGGCGCGCGTCCTGGTCGTCGGCGACCGCCCGCTGACCGGCGCGCAGCTGCACGTCCGGGCGGTGCTCGACATCGCCGGGGACGACGTCCTGGTCTCGGCGTCGGCCGGCGCCGCGGCGGAGCACCCCGAGATCGGGGAGATCCACGTCTACCGGGTGGGCGAGCGCGGCGTCACCCGGGTGTCGGACGAGCCGGGCGTGCACTCGGCGGTGCGCTCCGGGGCGCTGACGGTGCTCACCTCCGCGACGCTGGAGACCCCCGGCGCCAGGACCCGGGTGCTGCGGGACGACAAGCCCGTCGCCGCCGTCGCCTCGCACGCGCAGCAGCCGGCGCTGCGCGCGGTCGTCCGGCTGACCGAGGCGGGCGAACGGCGGATCCCGGCGGCGGTCCTGCTGCCGACCGGCTACCGGGAGGGCGACGGGCCGCTGCCGGTGCTCATGGACCCGTACGGCGGGCCGCACGGCCAGCGCGTGGTCGCCGCGCACAACGCCCACCTGGTCTCGCAGTGGTTCGCCGACCAGGGCTTCGCGGTGATCGTCGCGGACGGCCGCGGGACGCCGGGCCGCTCCCCCGCCTGGGAGAAGGCCGTCGTCCGCGACCTCGCCGGGGTGACACTGAACGACCAGGTCGAGGCGTTGCACGCGCTGGCCGGGGAGTACCCGCTGGACCTGGAGCGGGTCGGCATCCGCGGCTGGTCGTACGGCGGCTACCTCTCCGCGCTCGCCGTGCTGCGCCGCCCCGACGTGTTCCACGCCGGGGTCGTCGGCGCGCCCGTCACCGATCTGCGGCTGTACGACACCCACTACCAGGAGCGCTATCTCGGCCACCCGGACGAGCAGCCCGAGGTGTACGCCGCCAACTCCGTCGTCACCGACGAGGGGCTGTCCGGCGCCGCGGAGCAGGTCCGGCCGATGATGATCATCCACGGGCTCGCGGACGACAACGTCCTGGTGGCGCACTCGCTGCGGCTCTCCTCCGCGCTGCTGGCGGCCGGCCGGCCGCACGAGGTGCTGCCGCTCTCCGGAGTCACGCACATGACCCCGCAGGAGGAGGTCGCGGAGAACCTGCTGCTGCTCCAGGTCGCGTTCCTCAAGCGGACGCTGGGCGTGGCCTGACCCGGGCGGCCGGGCCCGCCGGCGCCGCCCCTACCAACTGGGCGGCGTCTGCGGGCGCGGCGGCGCGTTCGGCGGGTACTCCGGCGGCAGCGGCGGCGGGCTGCCGAACGGCGACCGGCCGTACGGGGCGTCGTTGTACGGCGCGGGCGCGGGCGGCGTGCCCCAGGCTCCGTACTGCCCGCCGGGGGCGCCCGGCGGGCCCCAGGCGCCCGGCACCGGCGGCCGGTCGGTGCCGCGCAGCGCGAGCAGCAGGATGATCAGGAGCCCGGCGACGACCTCCGCGAGGGACGTCAGCTGCTGCAGGATGTCGGGCGTCCTGATGTCGTCGAACTCGAAGAGCAGCTTCTGCTTGGAGTAGACGTTCAGCGTGTACACGGCATAGGCGAGCAGCACCCAGCCGAGCGCCGTGCCCAGCGGGCGCGCCATCGGCTTCCTGGCGAACGCCTGCACCGCGGCGACCACGCACAGCAGGGCCGTCGCCCAGTCGATCCAGAATCCCGGAGCGGCGAGCAGGATGCCGGACGGCTGCTGCCCGCTGAACTGCCGCCAGTACGAGAAGGGCCCCATCCGGTCCGAGGTGAACCGGTCGATGTAGTACGCCTCCCAGGCGACGGCCACCAGCGCGAGGAGCATCAGCAGCAGCCCGGCGACCACCGCGGGCCCGGTGCGCGGCGGGGCGGGCGGCGGGCCGTCGGCAGGCGAGAGGACCAGGCGGCGTCCCGCGGCGGCGATGACGATGAGCGCCACGGAGGCGATGAGCGCGCCGATCGCGGTGTACAGCGCGCGGTCCCGCAGAGGGAGCCCCTCGGTGATGTCCTCGGTCAGGATCCACAGCAGCGGGAGCCGGTAGAGGAAGGTGAGCAGCCCGGCGGCCACGAAGGCGCCGGCGGCGCTCGGCCGCGCGGCCGCCACCAGGGCGCCCAGATAGACGACCACCAGCACCAGGTCCGTGATGGACGTGCCGAGGAGCGCGTGCCCCTGGCCCGCGAAAATGCGACCGATCCAGCTCAGCAATGTGTCCTTGAAACCGACATTGCCGATGTCGCGGCCCATCCAAACGATCTCTGTTGCCATAAGAACGACACAAATGATCCCGCCCGCAACCCGCGCTCCGCGCGCGAGAACTCTGCCCTGATACAAGGCCGTCTCCCCCCAGGCACACCGATCCCATAGATATACCCGCACATCAGGGAGGGGAACAGGCTTTCCCTGGACGACAGTCGGCCGAAAGCACCGCGGACGCCGCCGGCAGGCCCATGGCGGCGCCCGTCCGTACGCTGCTCAGAGTGCTACGTCCGTATATCGGTGTTGCGACAGTCGAGTTGCTTACGTGTAAACGCGTTTGATGCGTATAGATCCCCAATTGCCGCCCGCAGAGGATCACTGTCAAGCACGCGACCGCAGCAATCTGCACAATCTTCGCCCAAGAAGAGGCACTGGGCTCTTTCTTCACCCGCCGCCCCCTTGACTGGAGGATGAATCCATTGCCAAAGTCCGCTCAACCCGCGACGAAGTTCTCCGTCGCGACGACAGACTCCTGGTGTGGGGGCATTCGTTATGACGAGCCAAACCCAGGCCGTGGTCACGGGGGCCGAAGACGGCTCCATCGACCCGGCGGCCCAGACCCAGGGCCTGGGCAAAGAAGCTGGCGACATCGTCGGTTTCTCCCCCGGCCAGCTCATGTGGCGGCGGTTCAAACGCGACCGTACCGGAGTCCTCTCCGCCTGCGTAGTTATTTTCTTCTTCGCCATCGCGATCCTGGCGCCGGTGATCTCCAAGCTCTACGGCAAGGACCCATACACCCTCTACGGGCAGAACAACTCCGACCTGCTCAACGAGTTCGGGTACCCGGTCGCCCCCAACGGCGGGGTGAGCAGCGAGTTCTGGTTCGGCATCGAGCCGGGCCTGGGGCGTGACGTCTTCACCCAGCTGCTGTACGGGATCCGCACCTCGCTGTTCATCAGCGTCGCGGTCACGCTGGCCACGGTGTCGACCGCCATCCTGCTCGGCATCACCTCCGGCTACCTCGGCGGCAAGGCCGACTACTTCATCGGCCGGCTCTCCGACCTGCTGCTGGCGTTCCCCTCGCAGCTGTTCTTCGTGGCCTTCATGCCGATCGTGGTGGCGATCTTCGTCGACCCGCAGGACGAGACGCCCACCTACCTGCGCGTGACCGCGCTCATCGTCGTCCAGTGGTTCCTCGGCTGGATGGGGCTCTCCCGCATCCTGCGCGGCCAGGTACTCAGCCTGCGGGAGCGGGAGTTCATCGAGGCGGCCAAGGTCACCGGCGCCTCGTCATGGCGCATCGTCCGCCGTGAACTGCTGCCGAACCTGGTCACACCGATCCTGGTGCAGGCCACCTTCATGCTTCCCGGGTTCGTCACCGCGGAGGCGGGCCTGTCGTTCCTCGGCGTCGGCATCATCGAGCCGACCCCGGACTGGGGCCGGATGTTCGCCAAGGGCGGCGACATCGCCCAGAACGACATCACCTACATGTTCTTCCCCGGCATCGCCATGGTGATCTTCATCGTCGCGTTCAACCTGCTCGGGGACTCGGTCCGGGATGCGTTCGACCCGAAATCGGGGCGCTGAAGCTGTATCGCGGAGCGCTGGAGCCGTACCCCGGGGCGCACCGCCGCCCCTGCACCGGATGAGTCAGTCAGCACATCAGCCATCGACGAACAGGTAGGTGTAGAGACAGCCATGACGGTCTACATGCGTAGAACGAAGGCCACCCTGGTGGCCCTGGCGGCGGGCGCGCTCATGCTCACCGCGTGCAGCAGCGGCGGCGGCGGTACGGGCAAGAACGACACCAAGGACAAGCAGGACCAGAACGCGAAACAGCAGCAGTCCCAGATCACCTTCGGCGACGCCGCCGCCTCCACCGGCCCGGCGGAGGAGATCGCGGGCGCCAAGCCCGGCGGCACCCTGCACGCCCTGGAGCGCGACAGCTACACCCACCTGGACCCGGGCCAGATCTACGTCTCCAACGAGGGCGGGCTCGCCACGCTCATCCACCGCGGGCTGACGACGTACAAGCTCGACAGCAAGGGCAAGTACACCGTCGTCGGCGACCTCGCCACCGACAGCGGCAAGCAGTCCGACGCCGGCAAGACGTGGACGTACACCCTCAAGGACGGCATCAAGTTCGAGGACGGCACGCCGATCACCTCGAAGGACATCCGCTGGTCGGTGGAGCGGCTGTTCGCCCCGTTCGTCACCAACGGCCCGGCCTACCTCCAGCAGTGGCTGGCCAACACCGCCGGGACCGACTACCGCAAGCTGCTGCCGGACGGCCCGTACAAGGGCGCACACCTGCCGGACTCGCTGCTGCAGACGCCTGACCCGAAGACGATCGTCTTCCACTTCCCGGTGGCGCAGCCGGACACCCCGTACCTGATGGCCATGGCGGGCTACGCCGTGGTCGACAGCGCGAAGGACACCAAGGAGAAGTACGACAAGGCGCCGGTCGCGTCGGGCCCGTACAAGATCCAGTCCTTCCAGAGCGGCAAGTCCATGACGCTCGTGAAGAACACCAACTGGGACCCGAAGACCGACTCCGCGCGCCACCAGTACGTCGACACCTTCGACATCACGTTCAACCACCAGGCGCCGGACTCCACCAAGCGCCTGATGTCGGACGCCGGTGAGAACCAGACGTCGCTGAGCTTCGCGAACGCGGTGGACACCAAGAGCACCCCGACCGTCGTCGGGACCGCCTCGATCTTCAAGCGCACGGTCTCCGGCTACCAGCCGTTCGTGGGCCAGATCAACTTCAACATGAAGCGGATCACCGATCTCCAGGTCCGCAAGGCCCTGGCGCTGGCGATCCCGACCAAGTCGGTCTGGCAGGCCCTCGGCGCCTCGTACGGCGCGGAGTACGCGGGCGGCTACATCAGCCCGACCCTCGCCGGCTACCAGAAGGCCGACCCGCTGGGCAAGGTCGCCAAGCCCGACGGCGACCAGGTCGCCGCGAAGAAGATCCTCACCGACGCGGGCAAGCTGAACACCAAGATCACCTACGCGTACATCAACACCGCCGCCGGCCAGGAGTACTCGGTCGCCATCGCGGACGCGCTCAAGAAGGCCGGCTTCGACGTCCAGCGCAAGGACCTGCCGTCCGACACGTACTACGACCTGATCGGCAAGGTCGACAACTCCTACGACATCTACGCGAGCGCGTGGGGCGCGGACTGGCCGAGCACCCTGACCGTCATCCCGCCGGTCTTCGACGGCCGCACGATCGCGGACCAGGCGCCGAACTACGCGCACGTCAACGACCCGAAGATCAACTCGGAGATCGACCGCATCAAGGCGATCACCGACCCGAAGCAGGCCGCCGACGAGTGGTTCAAGCTCAACACCTACATCGTCACCCAGGTGATCCCGGGTGTCCCGACGGTCTACTACAAGCAGCTCCAGCTCTTCGGCTCCAAGGTCGGCGGTGTCGTCTACAACAACATCACCTCCCAGATCGACCTGACGAAGCTCTTCGTCAAGCAGTAAGCACCGCAGGCGCCTTCCGGTGGGACCGGTTCACGGTCCCACCGGAGGCGGCACCGCCCCCCGCCGCCGTCCCCTGAGAGCTGCGACTCATGCTTCGATTCCTCGTACGCCGGACGCTCGGCGCGCTCGTCATCCTGCTCTTCATCAGTGCCTTCACCTACTTCCTGTTCTTCGCGATCCCGCACGATCCGGCCCTGCTGTCCTGCGGGAAGAACTGCACGCCCGACAACATCGCGCTGATCCACCGCAACCTCGGCCTCGACGAACCGGTCCCGGTCCAGTACTTCCACTACATGGTGGGGATCTTCGCGGGGCGCCACTTCAGCGTCGGCGACTGCGCCGCCCCCTGCTTCGGCTACTCCTTCGCCAACTCCGACCCGGTCTGGCCGACGATCCTCAACCGCTTCCCGCTGACGCTGTCGCTGGCGGCCGGCGGCATCGTGGTCTTCCTGCTCGTCGGCCTCGGCGCCGGCATGCTGGCCGCCTGGCGGCGCGGCACCTTCGTCGACAAGTTCTTCAGCTCGGTGTCGCTGGTGCTCAGCTCGATGCAGATCTACTTCGTCGGCCCGATCGTGCTGGCCCTGCTGGTCTACAACAACCAGATCCTGGACCAGCCCAAGTACGTCCCGATCTCGGAGGATCCCCTCGGCTGGTTCAGCGGGCTGCTCATCCCCTGGTGCGTGCTGTCGATCATCTTCACCGCGGGCTACACGCGCATGTCCCGCTCCACGATGATCGACCAGCTGCAGGAGGAGCACGTCCGCACCGCCCGCGCCAAGGGCATGTCGAGCCGCTACGTGTTCTTCCGGTACGCCTGGCGCGGCTCGCTCATCCCGATCGTCACCATGCTCGGCCTGGACATCGGCACCCTGCTGGGCGGCGCGATGATCACCGAGTTCACCTTCTCGCTGGCGGGCATCGGCCGCCTCGCCGTGGACTCGGTGCTCCGGACGGACCTGCCGATGCTCATGGGCGTGATGCTCTTCAGCGCCGCCCTGATCGTCCTGTTCAACATCATCGTGGACGCCGCCTACGCGTTCATCGATCCGCGCGTGCGCCTCTCCTAGGAGCCCCGGCAGTGACCACCATGACCAAGACCGAGGGAGAGCCGGCCCCGTCCGGGACCGACGCGTTCCTCTCCGTGCGTGACCTGCACGTGCGGTTCTCCACCGAGGACGGCATCGTGAAGGCCGTCGACGGGCTCTCCTTCGACCTCGAACGCGGCAGGACGCTGGGCATCGTCGGCGAGTCGGGCTCCGGGAAGTCCGTGACCAACCTGACGGTGCTCGGGCTGCACAACCCGCGGAGCACCACCGTCACCGGCGAGATCCTGCTGGACGGGCAGGAGCTGACCGGGGCGAGCAACCGCACCCTGGAGAGGCTGCGCGGCAACAAGATGGCGATGATCTTCCAGGACCCGCTGACGGCGCTCTCGCCGTACTACACCGTGGGCCGGCAGATCGCCGAGCCGTTCATGAAGCACACCGGCGCGAGCCGGCGCGAGGGGCGGGCGAAGGCCGTCGAGATGCTGACCAAGGTCGGCATCCCGCAGCCGAAGATCCGGGTGGACGACTACCCGCACCAGTTCTCCGGCGGCATGCGGCAGCGCGCGATGATCGCGATGTCGCTGATCTGCAACCCCGACCTGCTCATCGCCGACGAGCCGACCACCGCGCTCGACGTCACCGTCCAGGCGCAGATCCTCGACCTGCTCAAGGACCTCCAGCAGGAGTTCGGGTCGGCGATCATCCTGATCACCCACGACCTGGGCGTCGTCTCCAAGATCGCCGACGACCTGCTGGTGATGTACGCGGGCCGGGCCGTCGAGCGCGGCTCGGTGCGGGAGGTCATCAAGTCCCCGCAGCACCCCTACACCTGGGGCCTGCTGAGCTCGATGCCCCGGCTCTCCTCGAACGTCGACGAGCCCCTGAGCCCGATCCCCGGCACCCCGCCGAGCCTGCTCAACCCGCCGCCCGGCTGCGCGTTCCACCCCCGCTGCGAGTTCACCGAACTGGTCGGCGGTACGCGCTGCCGCACCGACCGGCCGGACCTCCCGGCGGGGCGGGGGTCCGCCTGCCATCTGACCGCAGAGCAGAAGCAGTCCGTATTCATCGAGAAGATTCAGCCCCGGCTGGGCTGACCGGTCATCTGGGGCGAGCATCATGAGCGAGGAAAACACCATCACCAAGGCCGACGCGGTCCCTTCGCCGCGCGACGGCGCCGCGAAAGAGGCGCTGCTCGAAGTCACCAACCTCACCAAGCATTTCCCGATCTACGCCGGATTCCCGATCAAACACAAGGTCGGCGCGGTGCAGGCGGTCGACGGAATCGACCTGACCATCCACACCGGGGAGAGTTTCGGCCTGGTCGGCGAGTCCGGCTGCGGCAAATCCACCACCGGCCGGCTGATCACCCGGCTGCTGGAACCGACGGACGGCAGAATCAGCTACCGGGGCCGGGACATCACCCGCGCCTCCCGCAAGGAGATGATGCCGGTCCGCTCGGAAATCCAGATGATTTTCCAGGACCCGTATTCGTCGCTCAATCCGCGGCAGACCGTCGGCACCATCATCGGCGGCCCGATGGAGATCAACCACATCGATCCGCCCGGCGGCCGTGAGCAGCGCGTCCGGGAACTGCTGGAGACCGTCGGCCTCAATCCCGAGCACTACAACCGCTTCCCGCACGAGTTCTCCGGCGGCCAGCGCCAGCGCATCGGCGTGGCACGGGCACTCGCCCTGGAACCGAAACTCATCGTTGCCGACGAACCCGTCTCGGCGCTCGACGTCTCGATCCAGGCGCAGGTCGTCAACCTGCTGCAGAAGGTCCAGGCGGAACTGGGGATCGCCTTCCTGTTCATCGCGCACGACCTGGCCATCGTGCGGCACTTCACCCAGCGGGTCGCGGTGATGTACCTCGGCAAGATCGTCGAGATCGGCGACCGCGACTCGATCTACAACCGGCCGCGCCACCCGTACACCCACGCGCTGCTCTCGGCGGTCCCCGAGGTCGACATCGACGGCGCCGACCGGGAGCGCATCCGGCTGGCCGGCGACGTCCCCTCGCCGATCAACCCGCCGTCCGGCTGCCGGTTCCGTACCCGCTGCTGGAAGGCGCGGGAGCTGTGCGCGGCCCAGGAGCCGCCGCTGATCCAGATCGGCGGCAACCGGGACGGCCATCTCACCGCGTGCCACTTCCCCGAGGAGCCGACGATCGCGGCGAGGGCCCAGGACATCGTCCTGGACCCGGCGCTGGCAGCCATCGAGGAGGCAGCCGAGAACACCCTCTGACCCGGGCTCCCGTCCTCCGCCCGGCGCGCGTCCCGTACCCGGACACCCCTGGCACCGCACCGGGTGCGGGCCGCGGCGTGCCCGCGTCCCGCACCGGCCCCTAGGTCGGGACCACCTGCTTCTCCTCCGCGAAGTGGCAGGCGCTGTCGTGCGCGGCGGCCGTGTCCAGCCCGCGGAAGACCGCCGGGACGGCCAGCAGCGGCTCCTCCAGCGCGCAGCGCTCCTGCGCCTTCCAGCAGCGGGTGCGGAACCGGCAGCCGGAGGGCGGGTTGGCCGGGGACGGCACGTCGCCGACGAGGATGATCCGCTCGCGCCGCTCGCGGGCGTCCGGGTCGGGAACGGGGACGGCGGAGAGCAGCGCCTGGGTGTACGGGTGCGTGGGGTGCTCGTAGATCTCCTCGTCGCCGCCGATCTCGACGATCTTGCCGAGGTACATCACGCCGACCCGGTCGGAGATGTGCCGGACGATCGACAGGTCGTGGGCGATGAACATGTAGGAGAGGTCGAACTCCTTCTGCAGCCGCCCCATCAGGTTCACCACCTGCGCCTGCACCGACACGTCGAGTGCGGAGACCGGCTCGTCGGCCACGATGATCTCCGGGCGCAGCGCCAGCCCGCGGGCGATGCCGATGCGCTGGCGCTGGCCGCCGGAGAACTGGTGCGGGTAGCGGTTGATGTACTCGGGGTTGAGGCCGACCACGTCCAGCAGGTCCTCGACCGCCTTGCGGCGGTCGCCCTTCGGGGCGACCTCCGGGTGGATCTCGTACGGCTCGCCGATGATGTCGCCGACCGTCATGCGCGGGTTCAGCGACGTGTACGGGTCCTGGAACACCATCTGGATGTTGCGGCGGACGCTTTTCAGCGCCTTCCCCGACAGCCTGCTGATGTCCTCGCCCTTGTAGAGCACCTGGCCGGCCGTCACCGTCTCCAGGTTCATCAGGAGCCGGGCGACGGTGGACTTGCCGCAGCCGGACTCGCCGACGATGCCGAGCGTCTCGCCGCGGTAGAGGTCGAAGGAGACCCCGTCGACCGCCTTCACCGCGCCGACCTGCTTGCGGAACACGATCCCCTGGGTCAGCGGAAAGTGCTTGACCAGGTCGCGGACCTGGAGGATCGGCTCCCTGGCGGGCGCGGTGGCGGGCACCTTCGTCAAGTGGGTCGTGGGCTCACTCACCGATGGTCTCCTTCCAGAAGTGGCAGGCGCTGGCCCGCGTCTCGCTGACGTCGTACAGCGGCGGCACATCGGTCCGGCAGACGGGCTGCGCCATCGGGCAGCGCGGGTTGAACGCGCAGCCGGGCGGGATGTGCAGCAGGTTCGGCGGCAGTCCCTTGATCGCGTAGAGCTCCTGGCCCTTCTGGTCCAGGCGGGGGATCGAGTTCAGCAGGCCCTTGGTGTACGGGTGGGCCGGCTTGCGGTAGATGTCGTGCACGGGCGCCGTCTCGACGATCCGGCCCGCGTACATCACCGCGATCTTGTCGGCGACGTCCGCGACCACCCCGAGGTCGTGGGTGATCAGGATCAGCCCCATGTGCAGCTCGCGCTGCAGCTCCGCGAGCAGCTCCATCACCTGGGCCTGGACCGTCACGTCCAGCGCGGTGGTCGGCTCGTCGGCGATGATCAGGTCGGGCTCCAGGGCCATCGCCATCGCGATCATGATGCGCTGGCGCATGCCGCCGGAGAACTGGTGCGGGTAGTCGCCCACCCGCTGCTTGGCCGCCGGGATGCGCACCCGTTCCATCAGCTCGATCGCCTTGGCCTTGGCGTCCTTGCGCGACATCCCCCGGTGGACGATGAACATCTCGCCGAGCTGCTCGCCGACGCTCAGCACCGGGTTCAGCGAGGACAGCGCGTCCTGGAAGATCATCGCCATCCGCTCGCCGCGCACCTTGCGGCGGTCCTCCTTGCCCATCGTCAGCAGGTCCTGGCCCTGGAAGACGATCTCGCCCTGGGTGATGAAGCCGGGCGGCGAGTCCAGGATGCCCATGACCGCCTGCGCGGTCACCGACTTCCCCGAGCCGGACTCACCGAGCACCGCGAGCGTCTCGCCCGCGCTCACGGTGTAGTCCACCCCGTTGACGGCCTTGGCGACCCCGTCGCGGGTACGGAATTCGACGTGCAGGTCCCGCACTTCCAGCAGGACGCCCTGCGGGACCCGCGGATCCTGCTCCGCCTGCGTGATCAGGCTGGTCATGGAACGCCTCCGTCAGCGCAGCTTGGGATCGAGGGCGTCGCGCACCGCGTCGCCGAGCATGATGAACGCCAGCACGGTGATGCTCAGCGCGCCCGCGGGCCACAGCAGCATGTGCGGTGCGTTGCGGATCTGGGTGGACGCCGACGAGATGTCGATGCCCCAGGAGACGGTCGGCGGTTTGAGGCCCACCCCGAGCCAGGACAGCGTCGCCTCCAGCGCGATGTACGTGCCCAGCGCGATGGTCGCGACCACGATCACCGGGGCGATCGCGTTCGGTGCGATGTGCCGCAGCAGGATGCGGGTGTGGTTCGCCCCCAGCGCCTTGGCCGCCTGCACGTAGTCGTTCTGTTTGGCCGTGATCACGGAACCGCGCGCGATGCGCGCGATCTGCGGCCAGCCGAGCAGCACCATGAAGCCGATGACCGGCCACACCGTGGAGTTGGTGACGACCGACAGGAAGACCAGGCCGCCGAGGATGATCGGGATGGCGAAGAAGATGTCGCTGATCCGCGAGAGCACCGCGTCCCACGCCCCGCCGAAGTAGCCGGCGAGCCCGCCCAGGATCCCGCCCAGCAGCGCGACGCCGGCGGTGGCGCAGACGCCGACGGTCACCGACGCGCGGGCCCCGTAGACGGTACGGGTGTAGACGTCGCAGCCCTGGTTGTCGTACCCGAAGGGGTGGCCGGACGACGAGCCCTGCTGCGACTTCGACAGGTCGCACGAGAGCGGGTTGCCGCTGGCGATCAGCGACGGCCAGAGCGAGATGACGATCAGGAAGAGGATCAGCAGCGCGGAGATGATGAAGATCGGGTTGCGCCGCAGGTCGTGCCAGGCGTCGGACCACAGGCTGCGGGGCTTGCCCGTCGGGCCGCCCGCCTGCTGTCCGTGGCCGGGCCCGTGGTCGAGGGTCTGGGCCTCGGCTCCGGCCAGGTCCATCGCGCCGCCCATCCCGGTGGGGGCGACGGACTCGTTGGGGTCGTGCGGCTCAGGCATACCGAATCCTCGGGTCCAGGACCGCGTAGAGCAGGTCGACGAGCAGGTTCGCCAGCAGGAAGACGATCACCAGGATGGTGACGAAGCCGACCACGGTGGCCGAGTTGTGCCGGAGGATGCCCTGGTAGAGCTGGTATCCGACACCTTGGATGTTGAAGATGCGCTCGGTGACGATCGCGCCGCCCATCAGGCCGCCGATGTCCGTCCCGATGAAGGTGATCACCGGGATGAGCGAGTTGCGCAGCAGGTGCCGCAGGATGACGCGGCGCCGGGGCAGCCCCTTGGCGACGGCGGTGCGGACGTAGTCGGCGCGGGTGTTCTCGGCGATCGACGTCCGGGTCAGCCGGGTGACGTACGCGAGCGAGACCAGGGCCAGCACGATGCCGGGCAGGATCAGCTCGTTGAGCGGCGCCTCCGGCGACACCGACGGCTCGCCGATGCCCCACTGCACCGCGATCACGTACTGCAGCACGTAGCCGAGGACGAAGACCGGGATGGAGATCACGATCAGCGTCAGCAGCAGCACGGAGGTGTCGATCGGGCGGCCGCGGCGCATGCCCGTGATCACACCCAGGGTGATGCCGATGACGATCTCGAAGAAGATCGCGACGAGCGTCAGCCGCAGCGTCACCGGGAAGGCGCTCTTCATCAGGTCGGTGACGGGCTGCCCGTTGAACGCGGTCCCGAAGTCCCCGGTGAAGATGTTGCCCATGTAGTCGAGGTACTGGTGCCACAACGGCTTGTCGAGGCCGTACTGGTGCCTGATCTGCGCGGCCGTGGCGGGGTCGGGGGCGCGGTCGCCGAAGAACGCGGCCACGGGGTCGCCGAGCGCGTAGACCATCACGAAGATCAGAAGGGTGGCGCCGATGAACACCGGGATCATCTGCAGCAGGCGCCGGATCACATAGCGTCCCATGGGGCCTTCCCCAAAGTCGGGCGGTGGCCCGGCGCGGGTCGCCCGCGCCGGGCCACCGCGCGGGTCAGCTGACCTTGATCTCGTTGTAGACGGGGACGCTGAACTGGTTCAGGGCCACGTTCGAGACCTTGGCCGAGTAGCCCCCGGTGCCGTTCTGGTACCAGAGCGGGATGGCCGGCATGTCGAGGGCGAGCTGCTTCTCCGCGTCCTGGAACAGCGAGATGGCCTTCGCGGTGTCCGGCTCGGCGTTCGCCTCGTTGATGAGCTTGTCGAAGTTCGCGTTCGTGTAGTGCGAGTCGTTCGACGACGCGTTGGTGTAGTAGATCGGCTGCAGGAAGTTCTGGATCAGCGGGTAGTCCATCTGCCAGCCGGTCCTGAACATCCCGGACATCTGCTTGTTCGTGACCTTCGAGCGGAAGTCCGCGAAGGTGCCGATCGGGTTGAACACGCAGGCCTTGTCGTTGCCGAGCGCGTTGTTGATGCTGTTGCAGACCGCGTCCGCCCAGTCCTTGTGCGAACCGGTGTCGACATTCGACGTCAGGGTGACCTGGCCGCCGGGCAGGCCGCCGGCCTCCGTGATGAGCTTCTTGGCCTCGGTCGGGTTGTACGTGCAGGCGTCGCCGCACAGCCCGGCCTTGAAGCCGCCCGCCTCGCCGAGCACCGGCGAGGTCCAGTCGGTGGCGGGCTCACGGGTCTTCTGGAAGATCCGCTCGGTGATCTGCGCGCGGTTGATCGCCATGGACAGGCCGCGGCGGACCTTGTCCGCGTTGGCTCCGGACCACTTCCCGTTGTAGAGCGGGAACGAGACGGTCTGGATGATGCCGGCCGGCTGGTTGATGAACCGGTCGCCGAGGTCCGCCTTGGCGTTCTTGAGCTGCGACGCGGGGATGTCGTCGACCAGGTCGATGTTGCCGGCCTGCAGGTCGGTGTACGCGGTGTTGTTGTCGGTGTAGACCCGCAGGTCGATCCCGCCGTTCTGCGCCGCGTCAGGGCCCTTGTAATCGGCCCACTTGCGCATCTTCATGGTCTGGCCCTTGGTGTACGAGTCCACCGTGTAGGGGCCGTTGCCGATCGGCTTGTTCAGCCAGGCGGCGTGGTCGGAGAAGAACGACTTCGGCAGCGGGTCGTACGCCGCGTAGCCCAGCGTGTCGGGCCAGGTGGAGAACTTCGCGCCGAGCTTGACGGTGAAGTTCAGGTCGTCGACCTTCTTCAGCCCGCCGAGCGTCTGGGCGGTCGACGCGGCGCCCTCCTTCTCCGGGTGCACCGCCTCGTAGCCGTCGATGAAGCGGAAGAAGCTCGCGTTCTTCTGGGCGTTCTTCAGCAGCGCGCCGTAGTTCCAGGCGTTGATGAAGGAGTCGGACGTGACCTTGTCGCCGTCGCTGAAGGTCCAGCCGGGGTTCAGCTTGATGGCGAAGTTCTGCGAGTCCGTGGTCGTGATCGACGCGGCGACCATGTTCTCGGCCTTGCCGGTCTTCGGGTTGTACTTCTTCAGACCGCGGAAGAGCATGTCCAGCACCTTGCCGCCCTGCACCTCATTGGTGTTGGCCGGCTCCAGCGGGCTCTGCGGGTCACCCCACGAGGCGCTGACGATTCCCGAGGCGCCGCCTCCACCACCGCTGTCGCTGCCCCCGCCGCCGCAGGCGGTGGCCGCCAGGGCGACGGCCGTCGCACAGACGGCCCACTTCAAGCGCGTGGCTCCGCGCATCGCGTGCCTCCTCATGGATCACAAATGACACTTAGTTCCTCATGACACCCCAAACCCGTCATTGGCGCACCTCTAGCGCACCCGTGTCGCCCTACGAACCGTCAGCCGGCACCCCGTGTGGGCCAACGCCTCACTCAACGGGGTTGCCCCAATTAGGGTCAGAAGGGTGAAGACGCCAGCCGAAGAATCGTTCCTGCGGACCTTTCACGCCGAGCACCCGGCAGTGACCCCGCGCTCCCTGTCCCGCGGCCGCGACGCCACCGGCCGCTCCAGCTACCGACTGCTGAGCGACCTGGTGGCGGGGCGGAGCCGGGTGCTGGATCTCGGGTGCGGCGACGGGTTCCTGCTGGAGGAGATAGCGCGGGGCGGCGGGGCGCCGCCGGGGGCGGGCGGCGACCGCGTCGCACCGGCCGCCGGGCGGGAGGACGCCGCCGCGGCCGGTACGCCGACCGGGGGTCCGGCCCTCACCGGGGTCGACCTCTCCCCCGACGACCTGGCGCTCGCCCGCCGCCGCCCGGCACTGGCCGGGGCGACCCTCCTGGAGGCCCGCGCCCAGGACCTCCCCCTGCCCGACGACGCCTTCGACGCGTGTGTCTCCCACATGGCGCTGATGCTGATGAACGACATCGACCGGGTCGCCGCCGAGCTCGCCCGGGTGCTCGCCCCCGGCGCCCTGCTGGCCCTCGCCCTGGGCGGCGGGGCCGCCGGGGGCGAGGCCTACGAGCTCTTCCTCGCGCTGACCCGCCCCGTCGTGGACGCCGCGCCCACCGAGGACCGGATCCCCCGCATGGGCGACCGCAGGACCCGCGACCGCGCGGGCCTGGACGCGATCCTCACCCCGGCGGGCTTCGAGCCGGTCACGTGGGACACCGTACGGATCGACCTGAGCGGTCCGCTCGACGACGTATGGACCACCCTCTCCGCCCTCTACGACCTCGGCCCCCTCCCCCCGTCGTCCCTCGACGCCCTCCGCGAGACCTTCACAGCGGGCGCCGCCTCACTCGCCCTCCCGGACGGCACGATCCCCTGCGCCATGAACATGCGCCTGGCCACCACATGCCTGCCGGCGGCCAAGGGGTAGGCACGGCCCCCGCACCCAGGTGCCCGGGACGGCGCCGGTGCGCGGATGGGTGGCGCGGGTGCGCGGGCGGACGGAGGGCTGCGGCTCGGACTGCGCGGAGTGGTGCGCCTGCGGCGGGGGCCGGGGGCCCGGCGCTGCGCGCCCGGCAGCGCGGGCTCTGCTCTGCGGAGATGCGGTGGCCCGGGCTCGACCCCCGAAGTGCCCGTCTGCGGCGGGGGGGGGAGGGCCCTGGCGCGGTGCGCCCGGCAGCGCGGGCGGTCCGCTGCGCGGCCCTCGGCCGGGTGGTCGGCGGGCCAGGGCCGGTGCCGCTCTGCGGCGGGCGCTTCGCGGGGTGCGGCCGGCCGTCCTGCCCTCTGGCCCACCCTCCTCGCCGAGATCTGCGACGGATGTGACGAGAGTTGCCCGATGAGACTCGGGAGGCGGCCTCTTGGCAGATGTGGATCACGAAGGACGCACAGAACTTCACCTGGCGAAGGCCCGGCCGCACAGGGTGATCCACTCACCCGGGGGCGGGTCCGACCAGCGGCCCGCGCGCACCCCGCCCGGGAAGCGCAGCGGACCGGCTTCCCTTCGCCCGAGGGCCGCGCAGCGGGCCGCCCTCACTGCCAGGCGCACCGCGCCAGGGCGCCCCCTCCCCCCGGTCAAGGCGCGCAGCGCCGCAGACGCGCACTCCGTGCCGCTCTGACCTCAGCCGTCAGCCGTCAGCCCCCAGCCGTCCACCCCCAGCCCGTCGAACGTCCCCACCCTGACGGCCCGAACTTCGGCCCCCAGATCTCCGCGCCTCCCCACCCCGACAGCCTCCCCACCCCGACCACACCGACTGCCCCCCAGTCCGGACACGCGGAGGGCCCCCACCCATCCGTGGCCGGATCGGTGGGGGCCCTCCGCGAGGTGGGGCGCGGTGCTACGCGACGCCTACTACGTCCTTGACCTCGGCGAAGTGGCACGCCGAGTCGTGGGCGGCCGGGGAGTCGACGTTCTTGAAACGCTCCGGGATCGCCAGCAGCGGGACGTCCGTGGCGCACTTGTCCTGCGCCTTCCAGCAGCGGGTGCGGAACCGGCAGCCGGAGGGCGGGTTGGCCGGGGACGGGACGTCGCCGGTCAGGATGATGCGCTCGCGGTGGGCGCGGGCCTCGGGGTCCGGGACGGGGACGGCCGAGAGCAGCGCCTGGGTGTACGGGTGGGTCGGGTACTCGTAGATCTCGGCGTCGGAGCCGATCTCGGCCATCTTGCCGAGGTACATCACGCCGACCCGGTCCGAGATGTGCCGGACGATGGACAGGTCGTGGGCGATGAAGATGTAGGAGAGGTTGAACTCGTCCTGCAGGTTCTCCATCAGGTTGATGACCTGTGCCTGCACCGACACGTCGAGCGCGGAGACCGGCTCGTCGCAGATGATGACTTCCGGGTTGAGCGCCAGGCCTCGGGCGATGCCGATGCGCTGGCGCTGGCCGCCGGAGAACTGGTGCGGGTACCGGTTGATGTACTCCGGGTTGAGGCCGACGACGTCCAGCAGGTCCTGGACCTTCTTGCGCCGGCTGCCCTTGGGCGCCACCTCGGGGTGGATGTCGAAGGGCTCGCCGATGATGTCGCCGACCGTCATGCGCGGGTTCAGCGACGTGTACGGGTCCTGGAACACCATCTGGATGTTGCGGCGGACGACCTTGAGGGCCTTCCCCGACAGCTTGGTGATGTCCTGGCCCTTGTAGAGGACCTCGCCCGCCGTGGCCGTCTCCAGGCTCATCAGCAGCTTGGCGACCGTGGACTTGCCACAGCCGGACTCGCCGACGATGCCCAGCGTCTCGCCCTGGTACAGGTCGAACGAGATGCCGTCGACGGCCTTGACCGCGCCGACCGTCCGCTTGAACACGATCCCCTGCGTCAGCGGGAAGTGCTTGACCAGGTTCCGGACCTGGAGGATCGGCTCGCCGCGGTCGACCGGGGCGTTGATCGCCGCCTCGACGGCCTCGACTGTCGTCTCATCGTCCTTGGTGAGATCAGCCATGGATCGTCTCCTTCCAGAAGTGGCAAGCGCTGCCACGGCCGGGCAGTTCGGCGCCGTCGGGCTCGGTCACCGCGAACAGCGGCGGCACGTCGGTCCGGCAGATGTCCTGCGCCATCTCGCAGCGCGGGTTGAACGCGCAGCCGGACGGAACGGCCAGCAGGTTCGGCGGAAGGCCCTTGATCGCGTAGAGCTCCTGGCCCTTCTGGTCCAGGCGCGGGATCGACTTGAGCAGGCCCTTGGTGTACGGGTGGGCCGGCCGGGCGTAGATCTCGTGCACGGGCGCGGTCTCGACGATCCGGCCCGCGTACATGACCGCGATCTTGTCCGCGACGTCGGCGACGACGCCGAGGTCGTGGGTGATCAGGATCAGACCCATGTTGGACTCGCGCTGCAGCTCCGCGAGCAGGTCCATGACCTGGGCCTGGACCGTCACGTCGAGCGCCGTGGTCGGCTCGTCGGCGATGATCAGGTCCGGCTCCAGGGCGATGGCCATCGCGATCATGATGCGCTGGCGCATACCGCCGGAGAACTGGTGCGGGTAGTCACCGACCCGTTCCCTGGCCGCCGGGATGCGGACGCGCTCCATCAGTTCGATGGCCTTCTTCTTCGCGTCCTTCTTCGACAGCCCCTGGTGGGCGCGGAACATCTCGCCCAGCTGGAAGCCGACGGAGAGCACCGGGTTGAGCGAGGACAGCGCGTCCTGGAAGATCATCGCCATCTTGTTGCCGCGCAGCTTGCGCCGCTCGCTCTCCGGCAGGGCCAGGATGTTCTGCCCGTGGAAGAGGATCTCGCCCTGGGCCACGCGCCCGGGAGGGCTGTCCAGGATGCCCATGATCGCCTGGGCGGTCACCGACTTGCCGGAGCCCGACTCGCCGAGCACCGCCAGCGTCTCACCGGCGCTCACGCTGTAGTTGACGCCGTTGACGGCCTTGGCCACACCGTCGCGGGTCTTGAATTCCACGTGGAGGTCGCGCACTTCGAGCAGCGGCCCGCCGGCGGCGGTCGTTCCCGTGCTCTCGGCGGCCGTTTCGACCGTGGTCATGCCGTCACCTTCGTCCTGCTTGCTCGTAGCTCGTGGGGGTCCGACTCATGGGGGCGCCTCACCGGAGCTTCGGGTCGAGCGCGTCGCGCAGGCCGTTGCCGAGGAAGACGAAGCCGAGCGCGGTGATGACGATCGCCAGGCTGGGGTAGAGCCACAGGTAGTCCTTGACCCCCATGAAGTCCTTGCCGGCGAAGATCATGTTTCCCCACTCGGCGACCTCGGGGCTGACCCCGACGCCGAGGAAGGACAGCGAGGCCTCCGCCACGATCGCGATGCCGACGCTGCTGGCCGCGTAGACCACCACCGACGTCACCGAGTTGGGCAGGATGTGCTTGAGCACGATCCTGCGCCGGGTGGCGCCCAGCGCCTTGGCGGCGTGCACGTAGTCCATCTCGCGCACCGACAGGATCTGGCTGCGCAGCAGACGGGCGAAGGTGGCCCAGGAGAAGATGCCCAGCGAGATCACGACGGGCAGTACGCCGCGGCCCATCAGCAGGATGATGACGATGGCACCGACGAGCAGCGGGAAGGCGAAGAACACGTCGGCGACGCGCATGATCACCGAGTCCCAGGCGCGGCCGAAGTAGCCGGCTATCGCGCCCAGGGTGACGCCGATGACGCAGGCGAGCAGGATCGAGGCGAGACCGACGATCATGGCGATCCGGCTGCCGTAGATGATCCTGGAGAGCTGGTCGCGGCCGAGGGCGTCGGTTCCCAGCCAGTGGCTGCCGCTCGGCTCCTTCAGGGTGTTCATCAGGTCCTGGTGCAGCGGGTCCGCGGGCGCGATCAGCGGCGCGAACAGTGCTACCAGCATGAGGATGACGACGATGAGCAGGCCGACGACGGCCAGCTTGTTGGCGAGGAAGCGGGCGCGGATCTCGCTCCAGTTGCTGACCCTCGCGACGCTCGGTTCGGCTGCGCTCGGCGCGACCGGGGCCGGACCGGCCGCGGTACCGGACCCATCCATGCCCGTGACGACCTCAGTCATGGTGTGACTCCTAATTCGGGACGACCCTGCGGGTCAGGAGAGGCGGATTCGCGGATCGAGTGCGGCGTAGAGCAGATCGACGATCAGGTTCAGCAGGATGAAGACAGCGACGCTGTACGTCACCACGCCGACGATGATCGGGTTGTTCTGCGACTGAATCGCCGTGATCAGCGCGAGTCCGATGCCGTCCCAGTTGAAGATCGTCTCGGTGATGAGCGCACCGCCGAGCAGACCGCCGAAGGAGATACCGAGATAGGTGATCACCGGGATGACCGAGTTGCGCATGATGTGCCGGACCAGGATCGTCCGGCGCGGCAGGCCCTTGGCCACCGCGGTCTTGACGTAGTCCGCGCGCAGCACCTCGAGCATGGTGCTCCGGGCGATCTGCGCGACGAGGGCCGCGTCGATGATGGCCAGCGTCACCGCGGGCAGCACCATCGAGTTGAACGACCCGTCGGACAGCAGCGGGAACCAGCCCAGTTCCACGACGAAGAACCGCTGCAGGATCATGCCGATAACGATGGAAGGTACGCCGACCGCAAGGGTCGTGAGGAACGTCACCGAGACGTCCCAGACCGAGTATCTGCGCATCGCCGCCAGTACACCGACGCTCAGGCCCAGGATGACGTCGAAGATGATCGCGGTGAACGCGAGCTTCGCCGTGTTCACCAGCTTGGGCTGGAGGATCTCGTTGACCGAGCGGCCCTGGGTGTAGTCCTCACCCAGATCGCCCTTGCCGAGCTTCTCCACGTAGTGCACGTACTGCACGACGAGCGGGTCGTCGAGCCCGTACCGCTGCCGCAGCTCCTTGACGACCGCGGGGTCGCGCGCCTTGTCGCCGCCGATCGAGCCCACCGGGTCACCCGGGAGCACGAACAGGCAGGCGAACAGGATCATCGTCGCACCGAGCACGACAATGACCAGCTGGCCCAGCCTGCGGACCACATACCTTCCCATGACTTACCTCTCTACCTCGCTGCCGCACCGAAGCAGCCACAACGCCCGGGTCGGGCGCGCCTGGACGGGGCGGTGGATCACACCGCACCCGACGGGGGCCGGGGGCCGGGGCGAACGAGTAACGACTCGCTGCCACGACCCCCGGTTCGCGCCGCACTGAGTGCGACGGTGTGTGACTACTTCGCGCTGATCTCGGCGAGGTTCGGGTCCTCGTGGAAGTCCATCTTGATGTTCGTCCACTTCTTGGTGTTCGCGAGACGCAGCTGCGTACGGTTCCACAGCGGGATCAGGGCCTGGTCGTCCATCGCGACCTTCTCCGCCTGCTTGTAGAGCGTGTTGCGGGCGGCGTTGTCCTTGGTGGCACGGGCCTGGGCGAGGATCGTGTCGAACGCCGGGTTGTTGTAGCGGCCGCGGTTGTCACCGGTGACCTTGCCCGACTCGTCCTTGTTGATGGACTTGCTGTCCAGGAGCGGGTACAGGAAGTTGTCCGGCGTCGGGTAGTCCGCGCCCCACGCGAAGCGGAAGGCACCGGTCGCACCCGGGGCCTGCTGCGAGGCGAGAAGCTCCTTGAAGGGCTTCGCGTCCATCTTGACGTTCAGACCGAGGACGTCCTTGAGCTGCTGGACGACGGCCTGGACCCACTCCTCGTGGCCACCACCGGTGTTGAAGCCGACGTGCAGCTCGGTGCCGGGCTTGAGGCCGGCCTCGGCGGCGAGGGACTTCGCCTTCTCCTTGTCCTGCTTGATGCAGGAGACGCAGAGGTCCTTCTGGTACACGTCCGCGAAGGCCGGCGGCAGGATCGTCGTCGACTTCGTCTGCATGCCCTGGAAGACACCCGCGATGATCGCGTCACGGTCGATCGCGTAGGACACGGCCTGGCGGGCCTTGGCGTCCTTGAGCGGGCCGTTGTCCGTGATCGGCAGGAGGTAGTTCATGCCGTTGGTGTTTTCCTGGATCCACTCACCCTGCGCGTTGTACTTCGCCTTGGCGGCGGTCAGCTGCGGGGTGGGCATACGGGCCCAGTCGAACTGGCCGGACTGGAAGCCCTGGTACTCCAGGTTGGCCGCGCTCGCCGAGTTCAGGATGGCGATCTTGACCGTGTCCAGCTTGGCCTTGGTCAGGCCGTAGTCGTCGTTGCGGACGAGCGTGATGGCCTTGTTGTGCTCCCACTTGCCCGACATCTTGAAGGGGCCGTTGCCGATGGGGGCGTCGTTGTACGCCTGGTTCTTGGCGGCGCCCGCGACCTTGGGCACCGGCGAGAACGCGGTGTGGGTCGTCTTGACGTCGAACTCGAAGTCAGGAGCGGAGAGCTTCACCTGGATGGTGTTCTCGTCCGGGGCGCTCAGGCCGGAGAACGTGGTCGCCGTGCCCTTCTGCAGCGCGTCGAAGCCGTCGATGCCACCGAGGTGGTACGCGACGTCGGAGGCGGAGGCCTTCGCGGCGACGCGGGTCCAGCCGCGGATGAAGGCCTCGGCGTTGACAGCCTCACCGTTGGTGAACTTGGTGCCGGCCTTGATCTTGAACGTCCAGGTCTTGCCGTCGTCGCTGACCGTCTTGGAGGTCGCGAGGGCCGGTATGACCTTGCCGTCCGCGGTCGGCTCGTACAGACCGGTGAACAGGTTGTCCGTGACGAGGATGCCCTCGGACTCCTGCGAGTTGTACGGGTCGATGGCGACCGGCTCGGAAATGCCGAGGCTGAAGGTGCCACCGGCCTTGCCCGTACCGGCCGGCTTGTCGGCCTTGTCGTCGCCGCCGCAAGCGGTCGCTGCAAGAGCAACGATGACCGCGCCAACGACCCACTTGGCGCTCTTGGCACCGCGCATGGATTGCCTCCTCAGGAGTTCACTGTTGTGACGTGAAAAAGAAGGCCGACCATCCGCTGACACCCCTGACAGCGAAACCGGCCCTCTGTTGCTCGTGAGTCGGCGCTCCCCATAAGCGCTTGGACCCATTGACCCGAGCTGAACTGCGTCCCACTATCGGGCACGTTTAGGCGCGTAACCACACCCAAATGGTCTCGCTTTGATCACATCAGGCACGAACTTGGCCCACAATTCGGACATTTGGAACGTAGACAGACACCCGCGAAACGGACTGTTAACGCAACATCCGGCGAATCGCGTCCGTATAGCGGACACACCCCCGGTGAAATCGGTTGCGAGCGGCGCGAAAAAGCCATGGCGAGTCTACGCGGGTCACGCCCTACCCGTCCCGGATACGGCCGGGCCCGCCCGGGGCCGCTCTCCTGCGGGAACCTGTTGAATCAGCTCATGAGCCAGGAGATCTCCGGACTGTTGCACCACGTCGAACTGTGGGTCGCCGACCTGCCGGCCGCCACCGCCGAGTGGGGATGGCTGCTGGGTGAGCTGGGCTACACCCCGTTCCAGGACTGGCCGGCCGGGCGCAGCTGGAAGCTCGGCGCCACCTACGTCGTGGTCGAGCGCTCCCCCGACCTGGCCGGCGACCGGCACGAGCGGCGCCGGCCCGGCCTCAACCACCTGGCCTTCCACGTGGCCGACCGGGCCATGGCGGACGACCTGGCGGCCCGGGCCCCCGGGCACGGCTGGGCCCTGATGTTCCCCGACCGGCACCCCTTCGCGGGCGGCGAGGCGCACTACGCGGCCTATCTGGAGAACGCGGAGGGGTTCGAGGTCGAGCTCGTCGCGCCCATCGCCTCCTGAGGGGCGGACGGCTAATCTGACTGACCGTCAGGCAATGGCCGGTCGCGGGAAGGGATCCCCAGTGCCCCAAAGTGAGACAGAACACGCTCGGCGCGCGGAGACGGTGGAGTCGTTCTGGCGGGGGGTCGATACGCACGACTGGGGGCTGGTCGCCTCGACCCTGGCGGAGGACTTCGTACGGGTGGGGATGCGCGGTGACGAGGACGACACCGTCCGCGGCCGGGAGGCGTATGTGGCGTTCGTCTCACGGGTGACGGAGCGGATGGCCTTCCACCGCCTGGAGTCGCGCCGGACGTTCCTCAGCGCGGACGGCCGGCGGGCGCTCAACGAGGCCGTCGAGACGATCCAGCCGACGGCGGCGGACGAGCGGAACGTGATGTCGTTCGCCAACGTCATGGAGCTCGGCGAGGACGGGCTCATCGCCCGGCTCGACATCTACTGGAAGACCCCGGTGCTGCAGCCGCCGGCCTGGATCGTGCCGGCGAACGCGTCCGCTCCCGCTGAGGGGAGCTGAGGAGGGGGTTCGCGGGGGTGTCCCCGCGGACCCCCTCCGCCGGGGGTCGATGCTGGGCCCCAGGGCCCCTCCGCCAGGGGCGGGATCCGGCCCCCGGCCCCTTCCGCCGGGGAGCGGGATCCGGGCTCCGGGCCCCAAGTCCGGCTCGGGCACGCCTCGGTGGCGCCCTCATGACCCCCCCGGCGACGCCTCAGCGACCGCCCGGTGTCCGCCCGGTGACCTCCAGGTGGGCCGCCACCGCCACCGGGGCGGCAGCCAGGCCCCGGGGCGCCTCGATGTCCAGGCGGCGGGACGGGCCGAAGTCCGGGACCGCGTCCGCCGGGGCCTTGCGCTGCCCGGACGGGCGGATGATCGGGGTGCCCG
>NZ_JBEYJD010000043.1:0-74360 GCF_040636125.1 Streptomyces sp. NPDC006733
CAGGCCGAGCCCGCAATAATGTCGGCACCATCCACCCCCAGCGCACTCCTCAACCCGCCATTTATACCCATAAGTTGAGGAATGCAGCACTAGGGTCATGCTCACGACACTGTGTGTGAGGTTCGCTCGTACCGTCGCACCGTTGGCCAATCGGCGCAAGGGTCTGGACCAATATGGTCTGGACCTTTTCCTTGACACGATTCGCGCCACGAGTTCGCCTCACCGCCCGGGAGCCCCGGCCCGCCACGTGACGCGCGGCGGGCCGGGACGCGGGGTGTCAACGCCCCTGGAGGGACCTGACGTTGTCACCGAAGGTCCAGCCCCTGGAGCCGTCCCAGTTGACCGACCACGTCATGAGCCCCTTCAGCGATCCGCCGAAGGCGTTCCAGGCCTGACTGACTTGATTGGTTGACATGTAGCCGCCACCCGCACCCGGTTGGGCCGGCAGGCCGGGCACCTGCTTGTCGTACGGCACCTTGATCGTGGTGCCCTGGATGACCAGCCCGTTGTTCAGGCACGTGGTCTGCGCGGTGAACCCCGCCACGGTACCGGCCTCGTACGAGTCGCCCGAGCAGCCGTACATGCTGCCGTTGTAGTACTGCATGTTCAGCCACCACAGGCGGCCGTTGTCGGCGTACTTCTTCACGATCGGGAGGTACGCGCCCCAGATCGACCCGTAGACGACGCTGCCGCCGGTGACATACGCGGTCTCGGGAGCCATCGTCAGGCCGAAGCCCGGGGGCATCTGCGCCAGAACGCCGTCGATGATGCGCTCCAGGTTGGCCTGGGAGGCGGACAGGGTGTTGATGTTGCCGCTTCCGGCCAGGCCGGTCTCGATGTCGATGTCGATGCCGTCGAAGTTGTACTTCTTGAGGATCGGCACGACTGTGGCCACGAAGCGGTCGGCGACAGCGCTGGAGCTGAGGTCGATGCCCGCGGCCGCGCCGCCGATGGACATCAGGATCGTGGCCCCGGCTGCCTTGGCCTGGCACATCTCGGCCGGGGTGGAGACCTTCACCCCCGCGTCCATGCCGTCCTGCCACTGGACGGTGCCGTCCGAGAGGATCACAGGGAAGGCGGCGTTGATGACGTTGTAACCGTGCTGGGCGATCCGGCTGTCAGTGATGGGAACCCAGCCGAGACCGGGGTGTACGCCGTTCGCGGCGCCGTCCCAGTTCTCCCAGTAGCCCTGCAGGACCTTGCCCGCCGGCTTGGGCTTGGTGGCACAGGTGCTGCCCGGCGGGGTCGTGGGGGGCGTCGTCGGTGGGGTGGTGGGCGGCGTGGTGGGAGGGGTCGTCGGAGGGGTGGTGGGGGGCGTGGTGGGAGGGGTCGTGGTGGGCGGCGTCGTGCCGCCGGGGCCGGTGAGCGACACGTCGTCCGCGTAGTACGCGGGCTGCCCATACCAGCCATGCAGGTAGACGGTCACCGAGGTGGTGTTCGCGCCGGTGGTGAAGTTGAGGCTGAGCTGGGTGTATGACGAGGCGCTCGGGGTCCATGTCGACGGGTCGCTAGCGGCCCCGGTGCCGGTGGCGCCCAGGTAGGCGTAGCTTCCCTGAACGTAGGCGCTGAGGGTGTACTGGGAGTTGGGCTGCACGCTGACGGTCTGCGTGCACTGGGCGTTGTTCTGGCCGGTCGGCGTGACCTTGAGCGCGGAGGTACCGGAGCGCACCGGGCTGCTGACGGCCGTGCCGGAACCGCCGGAGCAGGCCCAGCTGGAGAGTCCGTTCTCAAAACCGGAGTTGGCCACCAGGTTGGCGGCGGCGGCACCGGCGGCACCGGAACTGACCAGGGTGACGCCGGCGCCGATGACGGCGGCCGCGCTCATCCCTGCGAGCATACGCATCAGAACGGTTGATCTGTGCTGGGCACGGCTCGTGTGTCTCACGTGCGATGCACCTTCCACGGCTGCCTCCTGGGGGCAAGGAGCTCGAAGTGGCGTGCTCCCGTATGGTCGCCGCCGCAGCGGCCGGGATCTGGACGAGGGCGGGCAGAGCCGAACGGGCGGAGAGCACGCGGTCTTCGATGAAGCCTGCGATGCTCCCCGCTCGCCGAGTGTCATGGGCACGAACGAGTGCCATGGGGGCGACGCCCGGCTGTGGGTGAAGTGGAGATAGGCGCGCTGTGATCGACCGGATCGTATGAGGGGCGGCACGGCGCGTCAATAGGTCTGGACCAAAGATGGGTGAGCGATGTCGGGGCATCCGGGCAGACGAGGTGACCGGTGCCCGCGCGGCCTTCTTCCACCGGATCGTCGGAGAAAAGTACCCTGCACCGGCAGGTTCGTCCCTCGTCAGGCTGCCATCATCTGCGTAGAATTCCCGCAGATCAACGGGCACGGATGACGTGGCCGGCGCAGGAGACGTCGGGATGTCACGGCCCCGGGGGCTGGATCTGACGATCGTCTGTCACGACGGTGACGCACCGATCCGCCACACCGTCGGGCCGTACGCCACGCACCCCTAGGGCGTGGCGGAAGGCGACCAGTTGCGCAACGATCACCCGACGGTCTTCCCCAGCCGCTCCAGACCAGACAGCGGATCCGCGACCCCGGGCAGTGTCCCGCCGCGGTACGGGTGCCGTGGCCGGCGCTTGAGAGCGTCACCCCGCATGATCCCGATGTCCGCTACGGCCAGAAGGTCACCTCTGCCGACCAGCGCGAAGGGATCGGATATCGCGATCACCAGACCGAGAGGTGTGCCGGGACGAACCCCGACGCCTTCGTTCAGGTGATCATCCGCTCGGCGCCGCAGGAGGACATCGATGCCCTCGACGACATCCACCAACCGCTGACCCGTCAGGGTGTCCGGCCCGTCGAACCCGTCCCCGACAGTGGTTGTGCCAGCCTGCACAGCATCCACCACGAAGCCTTCACGCGGGAGATCCCGTTACTCGGTCCGGGCCACGCCGACCCACACGCCGCCAAGCGGCCGGACTTCACGACCGTGGACTTCCGCATCGAACGGGGAGCCCGCACTCGCACCGGTCCGAACGGCATCACCAGTCCACCCTGGGCGACGGACACCTGCAGCTGTCCGTCCTCTGCAGCCGGCGGTGCGTGTCTCGTCCACCGCGGGGACCGGGTGCGGTATTTCGTGGTGCCGGTGCTGGTGTGGGATGGGGCGGGGCCGGGAGCGTTCACGGTCACCTCCGCTTCGGCGGGAGTGAGCGGCCCGGTCACCGTGAAGGTTCCGACGTCCGCTTTCCACAGCCCGCTTGTGGCCGGCACGCTGGTGGTGGCGGTGGGTGAGTTCCTGGCGGCGTATCTGGTCGGGTCGGTGAGGTCGCGGGAAGGGCCCTGCGGAGAGATCACCGCCTGGGGAAGACCCGAGGCGCCACCGGGCGGACAGCTCCTATGATCGGGACGGGATGGGGCTCGTAGCGCAGTGGCTGTCGCGCCTTCACCGCATGTGGGAGGACGCCGGTTCGAATCCGGCCGGCCCCATCCCACCTCCCGGGTGAGCGCCCACCCCGCGTTCGGGCGGCTCCTGCGCGGCCGGCACCCCCAGCTCTCACCAAGCGTCGCCGCCCCACAGAAGGTGGACCAGAGCCCACGACGAGCCAGCACTCCGCCACCGGCTCGCGAGACGGTCAGCGGCCGTGGGAGCGGCCGGACGCTCACGCGGTCCGACAACACCCGAGACCTGCTGGCGGAGCCCGGCGACCACACCACCACGCGGAACACAGCACCGCACATGCCGCGATCACAGCCGGCCGGCGATGCCGGCTGCCTGCTCGTTCACCGACAACGCCGTGCGGAACGGTTCGGCATTCCCCCCAGACCCCAGACACCCCCGGTGACCACACCACCGTGCGGAACCCAGCACCGGGCGCGCCGGTCACGGTCGGTCGGCGGGGCCGGCTGCCGGCCCGTTCACCCCGGGCCCCTGCGGCACAAGTTCGTTGCCATCGTCCGGGGCAGAATCGACCGGGCGGTAGCCGCCCATGCTCCAGCGGATCACCACAGCCCCCACCGGCACCGTTCCGTAGAGCAAGGGAAAGTCCTTGCCGAATCGGGTGATGACCAACGCCAGCCCCACCAGGGTAAGGATCAACACCGGACGCCGGATCACATGACCGCACATGATCCCCAACCGGCGCCGCAGACCACGCGTTTGACTCAGGCGGGACCAATCCGACGGTGCCATCACACCAGCCTAGCCCCCACCATGCCCGGACCAGGCGCCCGCTCCCCACCCCGGCACACGCCGTCAGCATCCCGCCCCCTGCCGGCGGTCCCACCCAGCCGACCGCACAACCACCGACCACCCCGCACACGAACCACCCCCCACGGGGGACGACGCCGTGGCCGGCTCCTCACCGACCCCGGCCGTGCGCCAGGGGCGGCACCGGGTTGCTACCCGCAGTTGTCCGGCCGCAGCGAGTGGACCTTCGCCTGCGTGAGCGTGGTACGCCGGAGCACCTGGGCCCGGATGAGCCGGACCGTGGGCGGGATCGACACCGTGACGGGGGTACGGCTCCACCGGAGCCACAACGCCAAGTGGCCCAGCTCGGCGGCCTGGACGAGCTTGTCCAGGGACCACTGCTTCGTCCCCCGATCCACCTCGACACTGATCAGCCGACCCCTGCCCGACCGGTGCCGCAGTTGCAGGTCCAAACGCCCGGTCCGGTGCTGCCGCGCGATGGTGGGCAACGAGACCTCCCGCTGCACCTCATAGCCTTGGTCGGACGCCCAGTCGGCCACCGCGTCGGTGAAAAATGCGGTCACCTCCGCAGTGGACAAGTCACTGAACTGCTGAAGGTTGAGCCAGGCCCGCAGGGAGCGGGCCGCGGCATCGAGCCCGGCCTGTGTCATGCACAACAGTCTGCCCCGCAGGCCCGACAACCCACACCTGCCGCCATTCCCCGCCCAGGCCGTCGCGCGGCCCGGTACACCAGGCGCCTGTCAATCTCGCGAACACCCACCACAGCCCGGACGGTGCGCCTGCCACGACGGTGACCATCTACGGCCCGAACGCATGCACCACAGGCCCGTGACCTCGGACGCCTTTGTGCGGACGACGGTGCCACCCTGCGCGGCGTTGCTCCCGCCGGATGGCGGGAGTCGGCGCAGCGGGGCTGCCGCGTTCCCTCACCCGGTCTCGGCATGGTCGGCGAAGCGGTGGCCCGGCAGCGTGGCTCCGGCTCGGATCACTGGGGGGAGATCTTGTGGACGGTGGTGTCGTCGGGGTTCAGCAGGCGCCCGTCCGCGGACCGGACTTCCAGGGGGCGCAAGGGGCGTCCGTGCCGGGTGTCGACCAGCTGCGAGTGCGGTTCGCCGGGGGCGAAGGCGTTCTGCTCGCCCCACTGCCGCAGCGCCACGATGACGGGGAAGAGGGCTGTGCCCTTGGGGGTCAGGACGTATTCGCTGTAGGCGCTGCCGTCGGAGGCGGGGACGGATGCGAGGACGCCGCCGGCGACCAGGGCGCGCAGGCGCGCGGTGAGGATGTTCTTCGCCACGCCGAGGCTGCGCTGGAACTCCCCGAACCGGCGGCTTCCGTCGAAGGCATCTCGCACGATCAACAGAGACCACCAGTCGCCGATCGTGTCCACTGACCGTGCGACGGGACAGTCGCTGTCGTCGAACCGCGTCCTGCTCACCATGGCGTCCTCCACCCTCATGCTAGTTGCAAGATGATACCAAAAAACGCTACGCTCCCCACCGGTAGCAAGATGAAACCATGTGGGTGGAGGGGTGCTGGATGCGCAGCAACGGTGAGGCGACGACACCACGGGCCGCAGCCCGAACCGTTGCAGGTTCCGCCGTCGTCCTGTCGCGCGGCATGGTCCTGCTGTTCGCCGTCGCCGGTGGGACCGCGGTGGCGAACGTCTACTTCGCCCAACCGCTCCTGGCCACGATCGGCCACGACCTCAAGATCAACCCGGCCCTGGTCGGCAGCGTCGTCACCTTCACGCAGGTCGGCTACGGGGTGGGACTGTTCTTCCTCGTGCCGCTAGGCGACGTGACCGACCGCAGAAGGCTCATCGTGGCCCAACTGCTCCTGCTGGTGGCGGCGCTGACAGCGGTCGCCACCGCCCCCACCGCAGCGATCCTGCTCGCAGGCATGGCCGCGGTGGGGCTCCTCGCGGTCGTCACGCAGACGCTGGTGGCCTTCGCCGCGTCCCTGGCGCCTGCTGCCCGGCGCGGGCGCGTCGTCGGCCAGGTGACCAGCGGCGTGGTCCTCGGGATCCTGCTCGCCCGCACCGCATCCGGCCTCCTGACCGACCTCGCCGGCTGGCGCTCGGTCTACCTCGCCTCCGCCGCGCTCACCGTCCTGCTCGCCCTGGCCCTGCACCGCGTGCTGCCGCGCCACCCCGACCTCCCGCCGACCCCCCTGCGCTACGGACAGCTCCTGCGCTCCACGATCACCTTGTTCGCCCGCGAACCCCTGCTGCGGCTGCGGGCCCTGCTCGGCCTGCTGATCTTCGCCGCCTTCAGCACCCTGTGGAGCAGCATCGCGCTGCCGCTCAGCGAACCCCCGCGGTCCCTGTCCCCCACCGCGATCGGGGCCTTGGGGCTGGTCGGAGCCGTAGGCGCCCTGGCGGCGAGCCTGGCAGGCCGCCTGAACGACCGCGGACTGTCCCGGCGGACCACCGGCACCGCCCTGGCGCTACTCGCCGCCTCGTGGCTGCCCCTGGCCTTCACCCGCAGCTCGCTGTGGGCCCTGCTCGTCGGCGTGATCCTCCTCGACCTCGCCGTGCAGGCGGTCCATGTCACCAACCAGACCCTGATCCATGCCCTGCACCCGGACGCGGGCAGCCGGTTGATCGGCGGATACATGGTCTTCTACTCGATCGGCAGCGCCACCGGCGCCCTCGCGGCGACCTGGCTCTACACCGCGGCCGGGTGGGGCGCGGTCTGTGCACTCGGCGCCGCCATCAGCTGCCTCGCCCTCGCGCTGTGGGCGCTCACCCGCCACACCATCGCCGACCCCACCCAGGCCACCGACTGAGGCTGGTGCGTCGTGGTTGAGGCACCGACCGATCGATGAGCACGATGGGTACGTGGCGGTGCGCAGCCGGGTCGACGCCGGAGCGTGCCCGCGCAACGGTGTCAGCAAGCCCAATACGCTCCGGTGGACCGCCGTGGCGCCTGGCGTCGGCGCACCGAACGTGCTCGGGTGGTGGGACGGGCCTGCGCAGCGAGCAGTCGCACCGATCCCTGTGGTCGGGCAGACGGTCGTCGCATCCACCGGCGGCGGGGGTGCGGAACTGACGGTGAACGGGCCCCCACGCCGACCCCTGCCCCTTGCGATCGGGAGTACGACATGAACCTCAACGGCGCGCGCGTGCTGGTGGCCGGGGCCACTGGCGTCCTCGGCGGGGCCCTCACCGCTGAGCTGACCGCCCGTGGAGCGCTCCCCGCGCTCGCCGGCCGCGACCCGGACCGTCTCGCCCGGGCCGCGCGGGCGCACCCCGGCGCCCCGACCGTGCTGTTCGACGCCTACGACCCCGCCTCCTGTGCCCGCGCCGTGCACAGCGCGGCAGCCGGCCTGGGCGGGCTGGACGGCGTCGTAGTCGCCTTCGGGGCGGTTGCCTTCGGCCCCGCGGCAGCCACCGGTGACGAGGTCGCGGAGTACCTGATGGCCGTCAACGCCCTGGCGCCCGCCGCGTTCTTCCGCGCCGCGCTTAACGTGCTGGGCCCCGGCGGGATCATCGCGGCCCTCACCGGCGTCGTCGCGGAACATCCGCAGGCCGGCATGGCCGACTACAGCGCCAGCAAAGCCGCCCTGAGCGCCTGGCTCACCGCCGCACGCCGAGAAGCCCGACCCGCCGGCATCACCGTCCTGGACCTGCGGCCCGGTCACCTGGACACCGGTTTCGCCGACCGTGCGGTTGGGGGAACAGCCCCGCCGCTGCCCGCGGGCGGCGACCCGCGCCGGTTCGCCGCCGCGGCCGCCGACGCCCTGGAGAGCGATGCCCAGGTGTTGCGTACCCGCCCGGACGGTACCCCCGTCGCCGAGCAGCAGGCACGGTGAGCTGGTGTTCGGGCGCTGACGACCCACCGGGCGCCGCAGTCGCGGCCGGGCGGTCACAGCGCAGCCCGCCGTCCGGCGTGCCGCCCAGCCGCCGGCCTCCTCCGATGCACACCCCGGCAGCCTCGGCCGCGTCCAGTCCGACCAGGGCGGGCCCCGGCCTCCGCGACAACCCCCCGGCTCACCGCCGCCCGGAGGGGCCAGGGGTGGGCGGGATCGTTGAGGGCGTCGGCGTGGAGAGCGCGGCCGTCGCAGCGCACCGCTTCGGCACCGTGCGGGACCCGGCGCCGGCGTTCCGGGTCCGCGGCCCGGGCCGCTGCGTGGGTCGGGATCGGTCCGTGTCGTCGTCGGACGCGTCGGTCGCCGCGCCCGGGCCGCTTGTCATGGGCGGGCTGCGCGGCCCGCACCTGCCGGGGCTCCCTCGGGCCTGCCCGTCCGCGTCCGCTCGCCCGGGGTGGATGCGGCAATGCGGGCGGGAAGGTCGATGCACGCTGCGATGACGGCGTCGGAGCCCACCGCGACGCGCAGGACGACGTCGTGGCCCAGCACGCTCAAGGGCAGGACGGCGGGGTGGATCGCCATGCAAGCGCCTCCGGGCAGCGGGACCCGGCCGACCGCAGCGGACACCATCGGGATCGTGCCCTGGGCGGTCATCGCGGTGACCGGCAGGTCCTGGACTGCTGCATCGTTGCCCGCCGGTGCGCTCCCAGCCCACGTACCGGCGTCGCCCGGTGGGCGGCTCGGCTCGTGGGCGCCCGCTCCGTCGGCACGCTGCACAGGGCCGGGTCGGTGAGCGTGCTGGTCAGCCGTGCGAGGACGACGGCGCGTGGCACCCCGTACGCCGCGGGCAATCCCGTCCGGATCCGTCCGGCCCCCAGCAGGGCGACGCGGTCCACCAACGCGCCGTCAGCGCGCACCCGGGCCGACCCGCCGCCGGGGCGGCCCGCTCCCCCCACCGGCAGTGATCACCCGGCCCCTCGGCGCGGTGGCGGCCCCTTCGTCCTGCGCCGGCACCCCGGTAGGGCTTTTCAGCCATGCCCCGACAACATCGGCGCACAAAAAGGTACTTCCGCACCGGAGAACCCTCTGACATCGTGCATCCACCACTCGTTTCGTACGGCCCGGCCGGAGCTCACCGCACCGGTCGGGCCGTCTGCGGAGGACGCCTTGATACCCCACCTCTCCAGCCGCCCCCGACGCACCCTGATATGGGCCGCCACGCTCGGCGCGGCCCTCGCGTTCGGCGCCCCGGGCACCCTCGCCGACGCCGCCTCCACCGCGCCGGGCACCCCCACCCACGCCTCCACCGCATCGGCCACCCACGCCCGCGCCGCCGTGTCCGCCTCCCCCAGGGCGACCTGGGTAGCCGGCACCCGCGCCTACCTCGTGCTCACCACCCCCGGTGACAGCACGGCGGTCCGCTCCGCGATCGCGGCAAGCGGCGGCACCGTCTTCTCGACCTTCGACCCCATCGGCGTGATCGTCGCCCACTCGGCATCCAGCACCTTCGCCACCACCGTGCGCGGCGTCGCCGGCGTGCAACAGGTCGGCGCCACCCGCACCTCCGACGTCCCGGCCGACGCCTACAACCCGGCGCTCCCCGCCACTCCCGCGCAGGCCACGACGCCGGCGGGCGAGCCGGTGCGGGCCGACATGAGCCAGATCAAGGCCGACCAGGCCTGGGCGGTGAACCCGGGCTCCGCGACCGTCAAGGTCGGCATCCTGGACACCGGTGTGGACGGACAGCACCAGGACCTGGCGCCGAATTTCGACGCGGCCGACTCGGTCTCCTGCGCCTACGGCAAGCCCGACTCCCGTGCGGGCGCCTGGCGGGACGTCGACACGCACGGCACCCACGTAGCGGGCACCATCGCCGCCGCCAAGAACGGCAAGGGCGTCATCGGCGTCGCCCCCGCGGTGAGGATCGCCGCGGTCCGGGTCGCGGAGCCGGGCAACTCCTTCTTCTTCGCCGAGAACACCATCTGCGGCTTCGTCTGGGCCGGTGACCACGGCTTCCAGGTCACCAACAACAGCTACTACACCGACCCGTGGCAGTTCAACTGCCCGGACAACATCGACCAGGCCGCCATCATCGAGGGCGTCAAGCGCGCCCAGCAGTACGCCGAGACCAAGGGCTCCCTGCAGATCGCCGCCGCGGGCAACGAAAATTACGACCTCGCCCACAAGACCACCGACTCCGCGAGCCCGAACGACTCCACGCCCATCACCCGCACCATCACCAACGCCTGCCTCGACATCCCGACCGAGCTGCCCGGCGTGGTCACCGTCGCGGCCAACGGCACCGGCGTCACCAAGGCCTCGTTCTCCAACTACGGGCAGAACGTCATCGACGTCGCGGCACCGGGCAGCAGCGTGTACTCCACCGTCCCCGGCGGCGGCTACGGCACCAAGAGCGGCACCTCCATGGCCACCCCGCACGTCGTCGGCGTCGCAGCCCTGATCGCCAGCGCCAACCCGGGCATCACCCCGGCACAGATCCGCGCCCAGCTGGCTGCCCAGGCCAACGACATCGCCTGCCCCTCGGACGCTCGCTGCACGGGTACGACGGCCAACAACGCGTTCTTCGGCGAAGGGCAGGTCGACGCCCTCAAGGCCGTCGGGACCACCCCGCCGGCCGGCAAATACTTCGAGAACCTCACGGACTACGCCATCAACGACAACGCGACCGTGGACAGCCCCATCACCGTCACCGGCGTAAGCGGCAACGCCCCCGCCACCCTCAAGGTAGGGGTCGACATCAAGCACACCTACATCGGTGACCTGAAGGTCGACCTGGTGGCGCCGGACGGCACCGTCTACCCGCTGCACAACCACACCGGCGGCAGTGCCGACAACCTCGCCCAGACCTACACCGTCAACGCCTCCTCGGAAGTTGCGAACGGCACCTGGAAACTGCGCGTCAACGACAACGCCGCCTCCGACACCGGCACCATCAACGCCTGGAACCTCACCTTCTAACACCGGACCCGCCACCACCCGCGCACACCACCCACCGCACCCGCCGCAGCTCCCCGGCCGCCGACACCACGCGCTACGCCTGGTTCGGCCCCAGCCCCAGACACCGCCGGCTGCGCTCTGTTCAGCCCCGACTGCGAACCACCGCACAGCAGAAATCATCGGGCAAGGAGCCCCGGCAGCGGTCCACACCACCGCCGGGGCCACCATCCAGCCCCAGCCGCGAACCGCGGGGCGGCGCAGGACGCTGGGGGCCCGACGGCGGTTCACACCGCCGTCGGAGCCACCATCCCGGAAGCATTGAGGAAACCCGCGCACGGCTCCGGGCCGGCATCCAACCCACCGTCCCCCTGCCTGCCTGCAAGGCTGCCGGGCCGAAGTCCGCGCCAACCGTACGGACACCGCCCCGCACGCCACGACCACGCCCGTCGTACCCGCGCCCTTCACCACCCCGGCGAGACCCACAGCGCCGCACCGTCCCGCCGTACGCGACAGCCCCGCCCCCCCCCCCCGCCGCGAGGATGGCAGGCAACACCACACGGCAGGACGGCCCACAGCAGCCACCGATGCCAACGGGACGGCGGACCGGCGGCGCCCCACGGCGCCGGCCACCGGGCGTCCGGCACGCGAGCGGACCGGGCGGGGCGTGCGGCGGCAGCGACGAGTCAGCGCGACCGACAAGCCAGCAGGCCCAGGCCAAGCCGGAGCGCGGATGGCACAACACGGCATCGGCGGCCTCTTCGTAGCGGCCGAGATGGGCGCACGCCTCGGCGAGCGCGGCGGACGGCGCGTCAGGACCGGACGCCAACGGCGCGCGGCACCTCAGCCGCAAGCCGCCGAGCGCTCCCCCGGGCCCGCTACCGACCCGGTCTCAGCGGGTCCGCCGGCACGTTTCGCCCATGGCTACGCCACACGCCGTGATGGCACGGGTGGTGGCTTGTGCCGCCTGCGCGCCAGGGACTGCGGCGTCGGACGTGTGTCATCAAGCCGGGGGCTCCAGCAGCGCTGGATCGACCGGCACGCTGTAGTGACGCACGATCAGGACAAGTTCATGGCGGGTCACGGGGCCGGCCCACACCAGCGCCCGCTCGACGTACAGCATTTTCTTACAGAGCGCGTCGACGACCCAGGTCACGGTGTTGCGTTGAATGTGGGCCGAGGAGCTGGTTACCAGTTCCTCGATAAAGTCGAAACACGCCCGCAGCGCCGTCGGGTCCACGACCGGGGCCTCCAGTCGCGGCTCGACCACCGGGGCGTTGAACGCGAGGACCAAAAACATGCCAAGCTCGGTGTCCAGTTCGAGGTCGTCCCAGGTCGGTGTCATCACCGATGGATTTCCTGACCTCCTGGCGACCTCCTCTGCTGCCTCCGGGAACTCCTCCAGCAGCCGCTTGAGCAGATTACCCTCGTCGAGCATGGCGCTCGCCTTTCTCATCCTGGTGAACCACCGGCGGCCCCGCCCGGCCCAGAGCGACCAGACCGGGCCATCGGTCGACTGCGTGCTCTCACGTCATCACGATCATGCCGTGCAGTCACACCATTGGGCACACCCCGCCAGGGCAATTGGAGCCCGTCGTGCAGTCGTAGGAGTCGACGATCCCGGACAGGGTGGACTTGACGCCCCCCAGAGCCCCTCCCGGTCGATGGTGATCCCCAAGGACGCGACAGAGACTGCGACTCCGAGCGGGGCGTCAGGGACGGTGGAGCTGGTCTCCCGGCGGCTGGGGCGTGAGGGCGTGGCGCAGCCGGCCGAGGACGGCCCGCCAGGGATCGCCCTCCGGCCCGGCCCACCGTTCCAGGAGTTCAGACGGCGCGGTCGTGACGCGCTCGAATGCCTCGAGGACCAGGGCGCGCAGCGGGGTGAGACGGGGAAGGGACTCCTCCGGTCCGTGCCCCGATGGGCTCCTCGCAGCGTCGCGCGGGGCGGCACCTGCACGATATCGGTCCAGTGCCGGTGGGGCGTCAGCGTCCCGGCAGCCTGTCAGGACCAGCCCGGTCAGGGCGCTCGCCGGCCATCGCCGACCGTTGCGGCAGGTGGCTGCCCGGGGGTGGGCGGCGGCGTGACGAAAACCGTGACCAGCCCCCGCCCCTGCCCGCGGGCGGGCGGTGAGGAATCCGGTGCGGCGGCGGGGATCGTGCCCGACCCATCGTGCTCGGCCTGCTGGTGTTGCAGCAGGCCCTCAGGTTCCGGGCCGCCGGAACGGTGTGAGCCGCACCTCCTGCAGGCTGTCGGCGATCAGCTGGTCCAACCTGCGCTCGCGCGTCGCGGCCCGCTGGGCGCTGTTGACCTGGTGGACGGCCAGCTTGCGGTAGGACGGCGCCTGCCCGCTGAACCATGGCCACGCCTGTGGTGCGGCCTGGAAGCGGGCCAGCTGCGCCGTCTCGAACTGCGCGTCCGCGCTCTCCTCGCGGTCCCGGTCACGGGCCTGGAACACCGCGATACCGGCCGGCCGCATCAGCCCCTGCGCGGTCAGCTCCTCGACCTTGCGGAGGTTGACCAGGCTCCAGTTGCTGCGCGGGCGGCGCGCGGTGAACCGGATCGCCCAGGAGAAGTCGTCGATCGGGTCCTGCCGGCCGTCGATCCTGCCGAAGCACAACGCCTGATCGACCGCCTGCGACCAGCTCCGTGTGGGCTGGCCCGTCGCTTTCCTCCACCAGCCCACCCGGCACTGCGCGGCGGTGGCGTGGTGCACCTCCAGCTAGGTGCGGAACTCCTCAGCTTGTCCTTTGACAGCTGACCCGTGTGGTCGCGGTGACGGGGGACGTTCTTGTGCTTGCTCGTCGGTGGCTTCGGCTCGTGTGAGTGCCCAGCGCATGGATTGTGCATGCTCGCGAGTCATCTCGCGGAGTGCTGGTGAGGAGTCGGCGGTTCGCTGGGCTGCGGCTTCGGCTGCCTCACTCCACCTCCGCTGCGCTGCCAGGTGCCGGGGGCGATCGTACGGGCGCGGCCGAGGTCCATCGACGTGCATGATCACGGAATTGGCATCGGCGGCCTTCGCCCGATGGCGGGTTTTTCCAATACTCCGAGCCCGTACTGATGCGATTGTCGGTCCCGACCCAATGATCGTTTGGCCGCCTCCCACACACCCGTTGCAGTCTTATCGAAGCAGCTCAAGCGAAAGGTCTCCACCATGCGGGACAACGTTGCCGCCGCGGTACTGGTGATTGCTTTCACCAGTGCCGCTCACGCTGCGGGCGGGAACTACGCAGGGGACACCACCAGCGCACCAGCTAAGTCGACGGTAGCCACGCGCACGGACACCCACGCTCGAACCGGCCCACTCCTGTGAAGCCGACCAGTGCACCGATCTGGGCAACGGGGTCGCGATCAAGATTAGGTGGCAGATGACCGTCGGCTCCGCCGACGCCAACGTGCTCGCCCAGACGCCCGTCACCTGACCAAGCACACTCATCCTCAAGGCCACCCTCGCTCGACGCCTTCAGTGCCGCTCGATCGGACCGCGGGGTTGCAGCGCGGCGGAATCTCCACTGGTACGGGAATGCAGCACTCGGCGTCGGCGCCGCGGTGGGAAAGCGGCTGCCATCACAGGCCCGCATCACTGGAACGAATCCCTGTTCGGGTGCCCGGCGCACTGCTTTCCTGTTCCACCACCCCCCGTTCGGAAGGAAACGCATCTCGTGCGTATCTCCAAAAGATCAATGGCTCTGTTCGGCCTACCCATCGTGGCGGCCGCCGCGATGGTGACGGGTTCGGCGAACCCCGCAACCGCGGACGTGCAGGTAGGCAAGGACTATGTGGCCTTCTGCTTCCCTGACTTCTGCCCGCCCAACTACCCCTATTCCTGCAATGGGTGGATGGAAAAGCGCGCCGACGGCTACGTGCGCGGCGTCTGGCAGTCTGCCGATGACTACGCGATCTCGTGCCGCGGCTGGCTGGAGCGCAAGGCCTACAACCCTGACGGCACCGTGAAGTACAACTGGACCAAGGTCACCGACTACTACTACGTCAATAGCGTCCAGGAGCGTTCGGGGTACCACTGGAACGGCACCAACGTTGGCACCCGCCTGTGCCTGGAGAACCTGGGCACAGGGGAGAAGGAATGCTCGACGGGCGTCTGGTAGACGACCCCGGAGCTGCTCCGGCGGCGATCGCACCACACGGCAGCTACCCGACCCACCACCGAGCATCTTCCTGAAAGGACACGTGCAATGCACAACATGAACAAGAGGATGGCCCGAGCACTTGCGATGGTCCCGGTGACCTTGGCCTGCGTACTGGCCACCACGGCGACCCCCGCATCCGCCGACATCGGCAAAGGCGATGACTACGTCGACCTTTGGACTAGCTATGACAGCGCCTTCCAGGATCTCCTGTGCGGGGGAACGATGGACAAGCGAGCCTCGGACGGCTACGTCAGGGGTGGATTCAGGTCCTACGCCCCCTACTCCATCTCCTGTACTGGCTGGCTGGAACGCAAGGCCTACAACCCTGACGGCACCGTGAAGTACAACTGGACCAAGGTCACCGACTACTACTTCGTCAACAACAGCATCGACTATTCGGGTTACCACTGGAACGGCGCCAACGTCGGCACCCGCATCTGTATGCAGATCATTGCCACCGGAGAGAAGGCCTGCTCCTACGGCGTCTGGTAGGCCTCAGGAGGCGGCGAGCTCGGCGAGGACGGTCTGGAAGCGGCGGATCGCATCCTCGGCTTCTGCGTCCTGCTCGGGGCCGGCCTCGACGGTGCCGAAGTGCCTGTTTCTGAACCTCGTGAGCTCAGGTCAAGGGCCGCGAGTCCGCATTGCGAGGTCTACGCAAACGTTCGGGGAACGGTCGCGGTGACCGTTCCCCGAACGGGGTCTCTGCGGCTGGTGTGGCGTGAGGGGAGGGGGCGGCGAATGTCGTGCGTTGGTCGCGGCCACCGCCATCCGAAGCGCTCCGAAGGGTCCGGCAGCTTGATCAATCTGGCGCTGACGGTCAGCAGGTTCACCCTCGGTCCACCGGATATCAGGCTACGCGTCGGATCTCGCCGGGGGCTCAGAAACAGGCACTTGCGGTGCTCCCCTCTGCCCTCTGGCCGGCTCCCTCGAACGGCCGGTGGTCTCAATATCGTGGCCGGCACCACCGCCACAGACCACCCCGCGGTCCCCGGGGGCCGGTTACCGCCCCGGTCTCCGCTGGTCCGCCGGCACGGCCTGGTCCTGCTGTTGCAGCCATGTCGTGATCGCCCGGTTGGTGTCCTCGGGCTTCTCCTGCTGGATCCAGTGGCCGCAGTCCAGGCTGACCACATCCGCATGGGGCACGAAATCGGTCAGGCTCGCGGATCGGGCGATCGAGTCCCGCTCGCCGTAGATCATGAGGGTGGGCTGGTGGATGATCGGGTCCGCGTCCGCCAGCAGGTGCCAGTTCCGGTCGAGGTTGCGGTACCAGTTGATGCCGCCGGTGAATCCCGATGCGGTGAAAGCGGAGACGAAGACGGCCAGTTCGCTGTCGCTCATGACAGCGTCGCCGCGGGGTGTGGGCGCCGTGGCCAGATCGATCAGCGCCATGCCCGGCTGCGGCTGCATGGGGGGCTGGTTCTTGCGGTACAGGTTGCGGAGGAACGAGAGGGTGTTCGCGTCGAAGACGGCGTCGGCGACGCCCGGCTGCCGGTTGAAGTGGACGAAGTAGAAGTCGCCGCCGAGCGCCTCTTCCATCACCTCGATCCACGGCCGCGTCCCGCGCTCCGGGTACGGCAGGCTCAGGTTGATCACCTTGTTGACGCGGTCGGGGTGCAGCAGGGCCAGCCCCCACACCACGAAGGCACCCCAGTCATGGCCGACGAAGGTGGCGTCGGGGTATCCGTAGTGGTCCAGCAGGGCGACCAGGTCGCCCGTCAGGTGGGCGATGTCGTAGGCCGTCACGTCGGCCGGGCGGGAGGAGTTGCCGTAGCCCCGCTGGTTCGGGGCGATGACGTGGTAGCCCGCCGCGGCCAGGGCAGGCAACTGGTGGCGCCAGGAGAACGCGTGCTCCGGCCAGCCGTGGCAGAGCACGATCGGCCTTCCCGCGTTCTCCCGGCCCGCTTCGAACACTTCGAGCTCCACACCGTTCAGGGCAATGCGAGTGGGCTCGGGGAAACCGGTTGAGGTCATGCCGCCACCCTGTCACCCGAAACCGGTCACCTCATGACCGGTTTGCTGTGAGAGTTTTACGGTGTGCGTACCGACCGGCTGGTGGCCGTCCTCCTGATGCTGCAGCGGCGCGAGCAGGTGACGGCGGCGGAGGTCGCCCGGGAGCTGGAAATCTCCGAACGCACCGCCCGCCGCGACCTCGATGCCCTGGCCATGGCCGGGGTGCCCGTGTACGCCACGCAGGGCCGCGGCGGCGGCTGGCGGCTGGTCGGCGGCGCCCGCACCGACCTGTCGGGGCTCACCGCGAGCGAGGCCCGCGCCCTGTTCCTACTCGCCGGCCCGGCCTCGGCCGGAACACCGGCCGTGAAAGCGGCCCTGCGCAAGCTCGTCCACGCTCTGCCCGAGCCCTTCCGGGCGCAGGCAGAGGCAGCGGCGGCATCCCGGGTCACGGACCCGCGACCCTGGGGGGCGAGCCGGGTCGCGCCCTCACCGCCCCGCTTCCTCGACCCGCTCCAGGACGCGGTGATCCGCGGCGTCCAGGTGCAGCTGGGCTACGCCGACCGCCACGGCGCAGCAACGAGACGAACCGTCCACCCGCTGGGTATCGTCGCCAAAGGCCCGTCCTGGTACCTCGTCGCCCACACCCAGGCCGGCCGACGGACCTTCCGGATCGACCGGGTCTCGTCCGCCGACCCGACCGACGACCCGGTCGACCGGCCCGAGGACTTCGACCTCGCCACCAGCTGGCGCGAGATCGCCGACGAGATCGACCGCACCCGCACCCCCCTGCAGGCGCAGGCGCTCTGCACCCTCCCCGGCATCAACATCCTGCGGATCGGACTGGGCGACCGGCTCGACGTCGGCGGCGCCACGACCGACGGCCGCATCCAAGTCGTGATCCGCGGCCGCGACGCCTACACCCTCGCCGGCGAACTCGCCGGGCTTGTCGCATGGCTCGACGTGACCGGCCCTGCGCCCGTGCGAGCCCACCTGGCCTCCATCGGCCAGGCGCTCATCGAACGCTACCGCTGACGCTGCCGTCCTGCCGTCCTGCCGTCCTGGAATCTCACGTCCGTCCCGCTGCGCGGCGAACGCAGCGTCATAGACCGGGTGAGCGCGGGGCCGGGCCTTTGTCACCGCGGTTGCTTTGCCGGTGAAGAGGTGTCCAGTCGGGGGTACGGTACCCCGATCCTGGTGATGTCCGGTCACCGGCGACACTGGATCCCATGACCTCCTCCCGGAAATCCGTCGTGCTGGTCGCGGTGTCCCCCCGGTCCGTAGAGGCGCGCGACCTGATGAGGGCCTACTTCGACGACATTCTCTGCCGGGCGTACGGGCGGCCGGCGACCGACGAGGAGATCGACAGCGCGGTGGGGAACGCCCCCAGCGACGATCTGGCTCCACCGCACGGCCTGTTCCTTGTGGCCCGTCAGGACGACGCCGCCGTCGCCTGCGCGGCTCTGCTCCTGCTGCCACCCGCCACCGCCGAGGTCCGCCGTGTCTTCACCGCGCCGGCCGCGCGTGGGCAGGGCATCGCCGCCCTCCTCCTGCGCGAGCTGGAGACGCGGGCCCGCGACCTGGGGGTGACGCGAATGCGGCTCGACACCCGCGATGACCTCGTCGAGGCGCGCCGGATGTACTCCCGGCTCGGCTACGTGGACGTCCCCGCGTTCAACGACGACCCCTACGTCGACCACTGGCTCGCCAAGACCCTGCCCTGAGCCCGTGCGGGACCGCGGGTCGTGCCGGATCCCGGCCGAGCCGGTACGCCTCCAGCCGTTCGGTCAGGTCTTCCGGGCGGGCGAGGCTCGGTAGGTGACCACCGTCCAGCTCGTCCGGGGTGAACCCCAGCCGTTCGCGCACGACACGGCGCTGGAGCGCGGCCGGGAGGATTCCGGCAGAGCAGGAACCGGGCCGACACCTGCGGTCGGCCCCGCAGCGACCAGAGCTTGAGCGGCGGGAAAGCCACCAGATCCCACCGGTGGCGAGCGGGCGACGGCTGCCCGACGCGGCGGCGAATGACCGCCTGGCAGGGGTGTAGTTCGGGTGGGATCTGCCCCTTCGCGGGCGCCCGAAGAGCGTACCGGTCACTGCTGCACCCCAACTCAGGGCGGTGACGCATCCCGGCGTAGCCCGTCCCGCGAGGCGGACAGCGTGCCGGGGGCCACCCCTGACGCGTTCGCCTCCCATCTCCGCCACAGGACTGACCGGTCACGGCGCGAGTCCGGCCACGATCAGGCCCAGGCAGGTCTCGGGCTGGGCGGCTGTTGTGGGCTGCGGTGGGTCAGCGGTGGGCGAGGGACATTTCAGCGCTCTCCGCCCCCGCCGGTGCGCTGCCCTCGGGATCCGGCCCGGCGTGTACCGTCGCCGTCGTCCGAAGATTTCGCAGACCGGCTCAGCAAGGAGGATCAGGATGGAGAGGGACCAGGTGGCCTTTGAAGCCGCTCTCCACGATGCCGAGCAGAGGCTGCAGGCCGCTGTTCGGTCGGGTGATGCGCAGGCATTGGACCTGCTCCTGGACGACCGTGTCGTCTACACAGGACCTGACGGCAGCACCATGACCAAGGAGCAGGACCTGGCAGCGCACAGGTCCCGGACCCTGGCCGTCGAGGTCTTCGACCAGCAGGACCTGCACGTTGCTGTGGTGGACTCGACCGGGATCACCCGCGTACTGGCCAGACTTGAGGGCACCGCTGGAGGACAACCTTTCACCGCGCGTCTTCGGTACACCCGCACCTGGATCCACGCTGACGGCACCTGGCGCGTCCTGGCCGCCCACGCCAGCGCCGTTGCCGATCTCGGGTAAGGACGGACGGATCAGCCGGGCACGCGGGCGCAGCGCGCTCGGCGATGCGGGCGCGGCTGCCCGGAGCCGGTGCTTCCTCGGTGTTGGCCAGGAAGGCGGTCCGCGGAGGAGCGCGTACAGGGTCAGCATCGAGTCGTCGGAGAACATGACCTGTCGGCCGAGGAACATCTCGTTGAGGTAGCTGGTCAGGTTGTCGCGGATAACCGCGGCCCGGTAGGCGGCCAGCGGCCCGGAGTTGACGAGGACGGATCCCATCGCGGACAGGGCGGAGCGGTCGACGAGCTGCCCGGTCACGAACCACAGGTCGGTGATGCGGCCCAGGAGCGACGCCCGGTGGTTTGTGGCGATGACGATTCCGGCGACGGACTGCACGCTGGGGCGGGCGAAGGGGATGAGAACTTCATCGATGGCGTTGGGTGCCAGGCAGCTGTCGCTGTCGACGGTGATATAGATGTCCGCCTGGGGGCTCTGCCGTACTCCATGGGCCTGAGCGTGGCGTTTCCCGCCGTTTTGGGGACGCGCAACCATGTTGGGGTGATCCCGGCGCTGCGTGCGGCGTCCATCCACCAGGTGCGGACGGTGTCGTACTCGGTGCTGGTCGATCCGTCGTCGACGACGTGCACGGAGTCTGGCAGCCGGGTCTGACGTAAGAGTGATTCCAGGCCGAGCCGCAGGTACCCCTCGTCCTCGTTGAACGTCGGCATGAGGACGGCGACGTGGAGAGCGTCGAGCTGACGTTTGATGCGAGGAGTGAGACGGCGGGGCCGCTCACAGTGGTACATGACGGTCTGGGTGAGGAGCAGCAGGAACGTCACAGCCCAGACGGCGGCAAGGCGGCCCCCGTTCTTGTCCCCGTATCCGGCGGCGTTGATGGCGTGTTGCACGGACCAGGCGGTGGCGAGGATGAGGGTGATGGCTCCGCCGAGTATGAGGCGGGAGCGGGTGGGATGTGCGGTGAGCACACCCGGGTCGGTCACAGATCACCTACTGTGCGCCCGCGGCGGAATCCGAAGCGGATGCCGAGCGCGCCGATGGCGATGAGCGCTATGGCGGCGGCGAGGAGCCACCAGCCGGTGATGACGGTGGTGCCGACGACGATGACGCCGGCGGCGGTTCCGGTCTTGGCGAGCTGCGCGTGATCCGACATGGAGTCCCCCAGGTAGTTGAATTTTGAAATGATTGGACAGGCGCGGTGTCGGGTTGGTTGTGCAAACTGGAACGGCTCCCGCAGCGGTCGCACCCACAATCGGCGCTACTGGACTAGGCACAGCCCCCCTGCTGGTTCAAAGGAAATTAATCGCCGCCATGAAAATAATGACCACCGACGTCACACCGGTTCTTCCCCTACCGCAACTGTGACGTAGTGGCCGCACTTGTCGGATGGGCCGACTGGGCCCCCCTTGTGACCGAATGGCCGTGCGATTCATCTGCAATAGAACTGAATTCCGTGAACACGGCAGATTGCAGTGGGCGTAGCGCCCGGGGGGTGACCGAGCTGGTGACACGGTCACCCTGTCAAGACGATGCGGCCGGGGTGCGGGACTGGACGAGGGGATCCTGCTGCCAGAACATCCGCAATATGTCGGTTGCCTGGCCCGACAGATGTGCGAACAGGTCCTCGGGATCACCCCCGCAACCGAGGACGAAATGCCCAAGCAGCCCCGTACACAGGCCGACAAGTGGGCCGACCACATGGTGGCCGCCCGGCAGTACTACGAACGCGAGGGACACCTCCAGGTGCCTCGCAAGCATGTCGAGACCGTGCACTCCAAGGACGGCTCGGAGGTCCAGTTCCGTCTGGGGGCATGGGTCAGCAACCAGCGGAGCAGGGCCGCTACGCTGACGCCGGACCGGATGGAGCGCTGTCCCAGAGCGGCGTGCGCTGGACATGACCGGCATCATCACCATGGCCATTCGCCGTTACGGATTGGTTCGTGAGGGGAGTCTGGGCCTGCGGGAGTGGGGAGGGATGACGTCGGGCCCCTGACTGGTCGTTGACCAGCCGACGGAAGAAGGCATGATGCGCAGGATATGGCTGGGCAACTGCAACAGCGAGTACAGGGTGGACCGTCTGGAGGAGTTGGACCCCCGGGAGCGGGAGGGAACTCCGGTCGTCGCGGCGCGGATGGTGTGGCTGCTGCGTGAGGGTGACGCGCTGGTGCTCCCGCAGCCAGTGGATCCGGCGTTCGTCGCCCATGTCGGCGCCCTGATGGGTTTCGATCCGCGGCGTGTGGACCTGCTGACACCCCAGGACCGTTCAGGGTGGGTCCTGGGCCGGGAAGTACTGCACCGCCCGGAGCTGCTGGACCGCTTGAGGAAGCTGGTGGCCGGTACCGGGCCGTGGGAGATCTGCTCCTATTTGTCCGACCGGTCGATCGCCTCTCTGGCCCGGGAGCTGGACCTGACCGACGGTTCGGTGTCGGGGTTCGATGCCGCGGGTAGTGCGGAACTGTTCAACAGCAAGGCGGTCTTTCGGGCTCTGGCCGCCGGACTGGATGTCCCCGCTCCTGCCGGGGCGGTGTGCGGTACCAGCGGTGACCTGCACAGTGCCTTGGACCGGCTGGCCACCGAGACGGGGGCGGTGATCGTCAAAGGGGACCGTGCCGGCGGCGGCGCAGGCAACCTGCTGTGCCGCACCAACTCCGGCATCATCCCGGCCGGCGCCGCCCACATCCTGCCCCGGACCGGTGCACAGGACCGTGCCGCGATCGTGGCCCGCACCGGCCTGGTCGCCACCCACGCACCGCGCGGGCAGGTCGTCGCCGAGACCTACCACCCCGGCTGCCGCTCCCTGTGCCTCGAAGTGCTGTGCCCAGAACCGGCATCAGGTCCGCCGCAGGTGGTGCAGCAGCGGTGGGCGGACGCGGTGATGGCGGTGGCGTTCGAGGACCTGCCGCCAGTCGCGGGGTTCCCCGTGGTGCCGGGGCGCTTCCGGCCATCACCTGCCCAGCTCAGTCGCAAGCGCCGAGAATTCTACGGACCAGACTTGCGAAGCCCGTGTCAGTTTTGCCGTCTTCAAGGTCACCCAGAAGCTCCGTCACCGCGGCGGCCTGGATCGCTGGCGCCCACTGGGCCTGCAGGTTCATCAGTGCTGGCGCGCTCTCCGCGTAGACCACCTCGTACGAATTGTAGTTGCAGATCACTACCATGAACTGCGGCGGGTTTGAGTCGACGCTGGCACCACGGCTGTATACCTCCAGCCACAAAGGGGTGAGGTTCGCACGTGACAGCGTGCCCCATTCCAAGTAGCCGGCCGCCTTCGCGCAGTCCTCGTGGACCTCGATGCTCTCGAAGGGAGCGAGCGGGTCCGATTCCAACTCGATCCACTGCCCGGCAGTGGTCAGCATGAACGGGTTCTTGTTCCTCATGCCCCTACAGTGCCGGACTCACGAGACCGAGTACCCGTTTTCGGTAGATCACGCCGGAAGCAGAAGGCCTGGCGGCAGGGGCGTAACTCCGCCATGATCAGTCTTCTCCGTTCCGCGCGGCGTGCGCCCCAAGTGCTGGCATACCTACCCACAGGCTGGAACAATGACGAAATGCCAAGCCTTGCGGGGGCGTATGAGTGGGAACGAGATCTTGCAAGCCATCGGCGTGTTAGCGGGGGTCGCGGGCGGCTATTACGCCTGGCGGGCCTTGGATGATCCAACTGTCAAAGCATCGCAGGCTCGATTCCGGGCCGTGCGCATCGAGCTGCGGGAAAGCGTGGGCCGCCTGGCTCACATCGCAGCCGACCTGCACACCGACGCGGCCCCTGCACTGGAGCGGATCGGAAGCAGCGCTCTGCTGGCTGACGCGACGATGCGACCAGCTTCTCCTCTACCCATCAGCCGTATCCGCCTTATCTGGGCGGACAGCGAACCCCCGGAAGACCGCGCCCTGACCGCAGCAGCACGAAGAGTCCTGCCCAATCGCACCCGGTGGAGCAGGTACACAGGCTACGCAGAAGCCCTTGAGAGCCTCATGCGCCCCACGCTGTTCGACAACCGGCCTGCGTTCCGCCTGCTCGAAGCGGACTGGCACCACGCAGACGGCCCGCTGCTGACGTTCGGCCGGGGCAGGTACTTCGACCTCGTAGACCAAGGCGAGGCCATGACCCACGAGTTGGCCCAGGCCGCCAGCCGCACGGCGGCAGCGCCGACTTGGCGCAGAATGCCTCTGCACGCGTTGCTGAAGTCCGATCCCCTGTCCCTGTCACGCCGCGTCGTGATCCCCTCGATCGGCACTCTCACCATCAGACGGACGGCCGCAGGACAGGGCACGTTCTTCCTCATCTACCGCAGCCGCGGCCAAAGCGCGCACGGCGAGGGCACCTATAGCGTCATCCCCGGCGGCATCTTCCAGCCCGCATCGCTATCGCCCGTGGGCCATCTACGGGACCTGAACCTGTGGCGCAACATCATGCGCGAGTACAACGAGGAGATGCTCGGCGCAGCGGAGGCGACCGGCGAAGGCGGAGTGGAAGTCGATTACAGTCGCTCCCCGTACTCCGACTTCGAGTATGCGCTATCCCACGGCCACCTGCGCGTGTGGAGCTTCGGCATGGGCGTGGAAGCCCAAAACCTGGTGCCCTGCCTGCTGACCGTCGCAGTCTTCGACGCCGACATCTTCGACACGCTCTTCACAACGATCGTCGACAAAACCGATGAAGGCATCCTCATCAGCGGCCCGCGTAGCACCGCCGTCACCGGTCTTCCCCTGGAAGAAGACGAAGTCCGCCACCTGCTCGCCTCACCCCAAATCGCTCCTATCGCCGCCGCGCTCCTGCACCTCGCTCTACAACACCGAACGCTCCTGCTCGGTGCCAACAACTGATCCCCGAAACCCCCTTTGGACAATAACGACACCGCCCGGACAGACCGGGAACCTGAATCCGGCTTCGACGGCCTCCTTCGCCCGACGCACTGCGAAGGGCGGGGCATGAACAACTGCGGATCGCGTGATCAATGCTGAGGCAATCGAGGCAGCCGACAAAGATCCTCTGTTGCCGTAACTGTCTGCCGCTGGTGAAATGTGCATCCGGCCGTGCCCTGGGGCCGCCCCGGCTACGGTGTCTGTCATGAAGTCACAGATCGTGCAGATTGTGCGGTGGGACGTCCCACGGTCGCAGTGTGCTGAGAGCAGGTGCAGCGCACACGGGGCAGGGACCTGCACCCGGGACCTCGTCGCCGATGTCTTCCTTTGTGACGCGGGCAGCCCGCGCATTCGCTGGACTGTTTGTCAGCAATGGCTCGATCATGAGCCTGACGTGGCCGTCTATGACGCATGCCCCACTCATAAATAACAGAGACCCCGCGGCCAGGGTCCTTCGCAAGATCGTGATCGGTCCGGTTTTGTCAGGTGAGGCCGAGGGTCTGGACGGGGCAGCGGTAGTCGCGGGCGGTGTGTCGTAGGGCGGCGGCGATGTTGGTGTGGCCGTCCTGGCGGTGGATGCCGATGGCGAGGTTCCGCAGGGAGGCCATCGCGCGGGGCAGATGGCCGGTGCGGATCTTGGAGTCGTCTTCGCGGAAGGTCCGGTCGCGGACGTGGTGGAGGAGATTCTCGATGCGCCAGTGGCCTCTGATCCAGGCGGCGAGCTGTGCGCCGGTGGCGGTTCCGGGCGGCAGGCTGGTGATGAGGTGGACACGCTCGATGGTCAGCTTCCCGGTGTGCAGGTCACGGCGCCAGCGCACGATCTGGAGGGCCTGGGCCGCGTCGGGGTAGTTGATGTGGGCGAAGGCGACGGTCTTCAACCGGCGTATCTCCAGGCGGTGATGGGCTCGGTCGCGGGTTTTGTGGTCGAGCGTGATGTCCCGCCAGGGAAGCTTCCTGACCTGGTCGGAACAGTCCGGGGTGGTTGGCTTTGACGACGGCGAGGTAGTGGGCGCCGTGCCGGCGGAGGTAGCGGCCGCGGTCGTGCTGGGTGTGAAGAGCGTCGGCGGTGATCACCGTGTAGTTCAGGTCGAGGGTGTCCAGCAGCGGAGCGAAGGCGGGAATCTCGTTGCTCTTGTCTGCGACCTGGCGCTGGGCCAGGACGCTTCCGTTGTGGTCCATCGCGGCCAGCAGGGTGACGGCGCTCTTGCCGCCGGCCCGGGATCCGCGCAGGACCTTGCCGTCCACGGCGATCGCCCGCAACCGGCCCTCGGTGCCGCTGTCTTCGGCGGCGCGGGCGGTGAGGAAGGCACCGATCGCGGTGTCGAGTGCGTCCCGTCGAGTTGGGACAGCAAGCGCCGCACGGTGTGCGGGGCCGGGACCATGCCGGAGAATGGATCGGGCGCGAAGCCCAGGGCCCGCAGGGCCCAGCCGGGCGCGTCCGTGATCCACTCGGATATCGCGCTGAGCGACTGCGCTCCGGCCAGGACGCTCGCCGCCGCAGCGGCGATCAGCGCCAGCAGGGGGTAGCGGCGTCCGCGGCGGTCACGCGGATCGGGCAGCGCTGCGAGGAACGGCAGCACGGCCACGGCGCCCGGCAGTGGCGCCAGGCCGACGGACCGGGCCAGTTGGCCCAGCCCGGAGGGCATGGGAGAAGATATGGAGGCAGGCACGGACTCGCTCAGCGTTCATGGGACTTCGACACTCACATGATCACTGCGACCGTGCCTGCACTGCTTCCCGACCCCACCCCGCAGACACGAAACCCGGCATCACGTCGACACCCGACGAAACCGGACCGATCACGATCTTGCGAAGGACCCTGCCACCATGCCTACGTCTACATCGCCGGCACCCTGGGCGGACCGGCTCTTCTCGACAGCCACCTCCCCATGCTCGATCTGATCGGACAACTGGCGAACGACTATCAAACCATGGAGGTCTCGGACCCCCGCACGGCCGGCCTGACACACGCGCTGCCACACGCGCTGCGCGTCAGGGCCCCCGCGTACAAGAATCCCGGCAGGCCCCCGGCTTGATCAACCTGATAGTTCCCGCTGCGCCTCGGCATAGGAATTATCCGGGACTAGCTCCGACATCTCACTAAAAAAGACCACCCCAGCCGCTTTTATCGCATCCACGAACTCCACGGACGAAGTGCTCGCCACCTTTATTTCTTCGCCACTCTTGGCGGTCACCAAGACGCGAGACCCAGCAGCCTGGAGAGACAACTTGATCGGCTGATCCGGGAAATATGTCTCCGCATAGCCCGACGACTGCATTTTCGTCACCATTTCGGCGATATAACACCAAAGCTGGTCCACATAATCCCACTCCTCGATGCCAATTACCTCCAGCCCATTAATGACAAGTCGAATCGCTCCTTCAATGTAGTCATTATCCAATGGGGGTATTCGGGATTCTTCCACGCGCACGAACTCACCGTCCGCACTCCTCAGGAACGTCTCAACCTCAACCATTTGCCAGACCCTTCGATTATCCTGGGAAGAACTGACCCACTCGACCTCTATTCATGCCGAGTGTGTAATTGGTACCATTGAAACTTCCGTGAATCTGATACATGCCCCTATGTCCTCTCTGGATTAGCTCGCCACGGTTCTGTCGCATGACTTCGCCGATGGCGTCCTGGACGTCGCTAACGCTCATGCTCGGATCAAAGAAGGTTTGATTTTTCTTCACCGATCCATCCCAATATTTCGGGTGATGGCGAACGAGTATATGCTCCAGCCCCTTCTTATCGAGCAAGAAATTTTCATGCCCGAACTGGAAACGCTGACTGTTCCAATTGCGGAGTGCAGGAAGGCACCCTCCCTTGTTATGAACCAGCACCGGCGCGGTTCCGGCGAGTACATAGTACGTGTGGAGATCGCGGACCGTGAGGTTATACGCCGACTGGAGCTTCTGGACGTGCACGACCGAAGTGATCCGTAGTGGGCTACCAGCAGCGGAGAGCAGAGTCATGCCCGCTTTGAGTTCACCAGCGTCGATCCAAGCCTGGGAACTGGGGGACCACATTGGATGATGATCTGTGACCGTTAGAGTACCCGAACCCCCTGCTCCGCCAACAGTGACTGTGGAGAAGTCAGTATCGTCGGGGGTGGCGATGGTTGCATCAATCTCTTTGGGACCGGAGATCTCCATCTCCGGGTCCGCAGAAGCAACTTTGTCGCCGATTGCAATCTTTTCGATGGGCTTAGTCGTGCCATCGGCTAGGAGAACCAAAGTGCCGGCGGGGAAGCTATTGCACAACCCCTCCCTCTTAGGCTTGATTCCCGTGAGGCCCTTCTCGATGTTTGCTTCATATTCAGCCCAGTAAGCTGCGGTTTCCAGCAACGTTTGCTTGAGGCTTTTCCTGGCCGAGCAGGTAATCCCTTCCTGGCCACAGATATCTCTGTACATCACCGTTTCAACGGAGCCATCCCAGGGAATCTTGTTGCAGTCCTCATCTATCGCCATCATGCAGTTTTCGGTGGGGTTCCACGTATGCGAACTGTAGTTCTTGTTAAATACCTCGGCATGCTTGCTATATGCCTTATCGATCGCCTTCGCGACGGCCTCCGCAGTGCCGCTTACCGTGAATGTTCCAACGGAAACAGTCGTAGGAGTCTTGGGTGACTGGTCGACTTCGCCCGGGTCGTGACCTTCATCCGTGCGATCGAGAGATTCACTACCCTTGTCGCCATTAGTAGGCATACAGGGACCGCTGTCCGTTTCGTATACGCACAGTCCAGTCGGGTCGCTCAGCGTGACAGGATTATTGTTGCTGTAGACGTATCCATTAAGAGACTGGGGATCTCCGGCGGTTAGGAGAGGATCGACGCTGACGAAGCGGCCGGTCGAGGGGTCGTATTCGCGGGCGCCGAGGTGGGTGAGTCCGGTGTCGGTGTCCTTGGTTCCGCCGAGGAAGCCCTTAGTGCCAGCCCAAGCCGTTGGTGCGGTGCCGCGTTCGGCGCCGAACGGGGTGGAGTGGCGCTGCGTGGCGGTGCCGGTGGTGGAGTCGATGTTGACTTCGGCGGTGCCGTGGTGATCGGCGACCTGGAACGCAACCTTGTTGTCGTCGGTGCGTACCGCGGTTGCGGTGCCAAGCGAGTAGTAGCGGGTGGCTTTTGCTTTGGTGGCGCCCTTGACGAAGTTGAGTTCGGTCGCCCCGAGGTAGAGGGTGGTGTTCTCGCCAGACGGGTTGGCACTGTCAATGGTGCGCGCGGTCAAACGACTGCCGTCCGGCCCGTACACGTAGGCGGTGGTCTTCGTAGTGGTGACGGTGGTGGAACCGGTCTTAGTCTTGACAGTGTTCAGGACCTGGGCCAGATCGTTTTCGGTGTTCCAGGTCAGGGCCTGGTCGTTGGTGAGGGTTGGGCTGGGGTTGAGGTGGCGTTCGCTGGTGTTGCCGGCGGAGTCGTAGGCGTAGGACTCGGTGACCGGGGTTCCGGTGCCGCCGGTGAGGGTTCCGGTGCTGCTCAGGGAGTGGGGGTGAGCTGCGCCGGTGGCAGGGTAGGTGTACGTGCGTGTCTGGTCCTTGGCAGTAGCTCCCGCCGGATCGTGCTGGGTCTCCGTCTTGCGGGTGCCGTCGGGGTTGTAGGTGTAGCTGCTCCAGTAGGGAGCGGGGCCGCCCAGTGCGGTGCCGTTCGGGGTGGCCGGGCAGTCGGTGCTGTTCGGGGTGAAGGACTCCGTCAGACGGGCGAGATAGTCGTACTGGAAGCACTGCCGGTCGGTGCCGGAGCGGGATACATCGGCCAGGGAAGTGACGTTGCCGGCCTCGTCGTAGCTGTAGGTAGCTGCCCGTGCGGCGACCGGGTCTCCCTCGAGGTCGGTGCGGCTGTCGTGCAAACGCTGGGTGCCGAACTCGTATCCGTTGGTGACGTAGGTGGTTTTGCCGCCTGCGTTGTAGGTGGACTGCAGGGGCTTGTTGGTAAGGGAGTAGCTCTGCGCGCCGAGGTAGCCCGACAGATTGCTGCTGATAGTGGTTGGGCGGTGCAGCTTGTCGTAGGTGGTGACGATGGTCTCGGCAGGCAGGCTGCCTACGGGAGGAAGGGAGGTGCCGGCGATGGTGCCGTCGAGGTTGTAGGAGGTGCCGAATATGTAGTCCCCGCTGAGCCGTTCCTGGCCGGGGATGGACGGCACGGTCAGCATGGTGGTCTTGGGGCGGCCCAGCGGGTCGTACGAGGTGACCTTGTTCTTGTACGGGTAGGTCGTGCTGTCGACGGTGGTGTAGCGGGTGGTGGTGTCGCTTAGGCCCTTGTTGCCGGCGGGGTCCCACGTTTGGGAGGTCAGCAGCGGTCCTGTTGCCGATCCGTCGTGGGTCTCCAAGGGGCGGGAGAAGTTGTCGTAGACGTTGGCGATGACCTTGCCCCGGCCGTCGATGCTGGTGACGAGTTCGCCGCGATCGTTGTAAGTCTTGGTGCTGGTGCCGCTGTCAGGGTCGACTGCCTTGACCGGGCGGCCGAGCTGATCGTAGATCCAAGTCCACGTGGTGTTGGACGGATCGGTGAGCTGGGTGAGGTGGCCTGCTCGGTCGTAGCCGTAGGTGGTGGCGTCGTAGGCGCCGGTGGGAGTGGTGCTCTTGTACTGGCGTAGTTCGGTGACGTTCCCGGTGGCATCCGAGATCGTGGTGGTGGGTGTCGCGCCCTTGGGTGGCGTTACGGTCACCCGGTCGCCGCCGTAGGACATGGTGGTCGTGGCCAGCGGGGTACCGACGCCGTTACCCTTCAGCAGGTCGGTCTTGACCGGACGTCCCAGACCGTCGAAGGCCACGGCGGTCTGGGTCTCCACGCCGGTGGCGTCCTCGACCTTGAACAATGTGCCTGAGGGTGCGCCGGTGGCGTAGTACGCGGCGTAGGTGAGGGCGGCCTGGCCGCGTTCGTCGTAGAACGTGTCGGTCAGGATCTTGCCGCCGTTCGCGGCTGGTGTCTGGCTCTGGCGTTCGCGGCCCAGGCCGTCGTACAAGGTGTAGGCGGTGTCCTGTGTGCTGTCGTTGTTGAGTGAAAGCGTGGCGACCGAGCGGATCGCGCCGTCGAGGGTGGTGTACCGGAACTCGCTGTTGGGCGTCTCCTTGTTGCTCGTGGACCGGTTGGGTAGCCAGACCTTCGTGGTCCGGCCGAGGCCGTCGTACTGCACTTCGGTGCGGCGGGAGTTGGTGTCGACGGTAAGGATGGGCAGGCCGCGGACCAAGTCGGTGTAGACGGTCGTGGTCTGGGTGCTTGCCGCGTTGCCGATGGTGGCGGGTGGGGTGGTGATGGTGGTCTTGGTCGGGCGGCCTGTGGCCGGGGTGTAGGTGGTGGTACTGGTGCGCGGGTTGACGACAGCTGTCGTCACGGGCGGTGCAGCATCGTTCGCCGGATTGAAGACGCTGGTGGAGGCCAGGGTGGTGACGGTGAGCGGACGGCCGTAACCATCGTAGGTGGCGGCGTTGTCGAGGTAGCTGGCCGTGGCGCCGTTGCGGGTTTTGAGGGTTTCGGTCAGCGTCGGCAATCCCTTGGTGGGGGCTGCGCCGTAGGCCTGGCCGTCGAAGCGGACCCGGGTATCGGACAGGACGGCGGATGTGCCGTCGGCCTGGGTGTCGCGGTTGATGGTCGCGGTGCAGGTACCGGCCACGGTCTCGGTGTGGATGACTCCGGTGAGGATCCAGTCGGTGGTGTTGTCTGCGTAGGTGCTGCGGGTGCACCGGTCGTCGGTGGGGGCTGTCGTGTCACCGAGCGTCTCGACCTGGGTGGTGCGCCCGTACGTGTCGCGTGTGGTGTTGCTGCGCACTTCGCGCCATGAGGCGCCGGCCCCCCCGTCGAGTGAGGTGAAGGCTCGGGTAGTGGCAATCCCGACGAGGTTGGCGGTGGTGGTGCCCCAGTCACGGACCCGCTTGGCGGTCTCTTTCTTCCACGGAGTGTTGGCGGACTTGGACAAGAGCGCACCGCCAGGGGCGGCGTAGGCCTCGCTGCGGTATTCGAATCCGGCCCAGGCCGCATCGTCGGTGAGGGTCGTGCCTTCCCCGTCGGGCACGGTGACCGTGCGGGTTTGGGTCTTGTCAGTGGGGTCGGTGCGGTCGCCGTCCATGCCGCGCAGGAAGTAGTGGTCGGCTTGCGTGGACATACCGGAGGTGCCGCCGGTCTGCACGCGGACGTGGCCGTGACCGCGCCACTGGGACCAGGTTTTGAGTTTGTCCTTGGTCAGGCCCTCGTCGTCGGCGAAGTGCCAGGCGGCGGCGTCGAGGTAGGTGTAGTGCGTGACTGCGTCCGGGGCGCCGCCGGTGCGGTCTGTGGCGATCACGGCGTCGACGACGTACTTGTTGAACCACTCGGTGGTCGCCGGCGTGGTGTTGTCGGGCTGGTACATCTGCGGGAAGCAGTGGGTGGTGTTGGTTTGCGGGGCGGGTAGTGCATTCCAGTTGCAGGCGGCGGCGGAGTAGTTGATGTCGAGCTGGCCGCCGGCCTCATCGGCGATGCTGCCGAGTCGGTCCTTGACGAACGGGGCGCGGCCGTCGCCTGTTTTGTCGAGCCGGTTGGCCCGCTGGTCGTATCCGAAGGTGATGGGCGGCAGCGGGATGGGGGTGGCGCCGGTTAGCCCAGTGTGCTTGATGGAGTCGAGCAGCAGTTGGTAGTCCGCATCGGCGGTACCCCAGTGGTGATGCAGGTCCCATCTGTCGATGTCCTTGTAGCCGCCGTCAGCTTGCAGGGTCTGGGTGGTGACGCTGCTCAGGCGCGTGCGAGTGAAGAAGGTCGGCGCGAAACGACCGGCGTCGCAGTCGGTTCCGGTGGCGCAGTTGCGGTCCCAGGGGGTGTCGTACCAGTACTGCGGTTCTGTATCGATCTTCGCTGGGGCGCAGGTGGCACCGGGAGAGCTGTCGGGCAGGCAGCGCTCGGCGGGGGTGAAGTTGACCATGGCCATAGGCTTGACGGTGGCGGAGTAGATGTCGGCCTGCTGCTGGCCGTACTCGATGTGATGCAGGCTGCCGCCGCGTACATAGGGCGTGCGGTCGCTGGCCTTGAGGTTGCGACCGTAGTTGTTGGTCTCGGGGGTGTACCAGTAGGTGATGTCGTTGCCCTTGGTGTCGATCACCTGATCGAGGTTCCACCGCCACCCTTGCTGGCACCACGAATCGGCAAACGTTGCCGCGTGGCAGGGCTCACCGGTGTCGTCGCCGAAGACGGGCACGGTGAAGACGGATTTGGTCTCCGGTTTTCCCGTGGTCCAGTTAGTCAGGCGGTTGTAGCCGAAGAGGTAGCGGGTGCCGTTGGTGGTGATGGCCTGGAAGTACTCGCCGTCTTTGGCGCCGTTGCCGCGGGCCGCGTCCCGGATCCGCGTGACCTTGGTGCCATCGTCGCCCTTGATCCGCCATGCGTTGGTGCCGGCTGGGATCAGTTCGCCGGAGTGGCCGTCAAAGCTGATGGTCGCGTTGTCGTAGGCCCAGCACAGGTCGCCTGGCTCGGCACCGTTTGTCTTCACGCCGTCGTCGCCGCACGGTTTGTAGCTGCGCTCGACGAATCCTGCCGACAGGTCGAAGCCGTCGCCAGCCCACGAGGCCTGGTTGTTGCCGTTCGACGTGCGACCGTCCACGGCGCCCGAGGAGTACGACAGGTCGACCTTCGGGGTCAGGCCGGTCGGCACTGACGGGACGGGCATGTCGTAGTTCCAGGAAAAGGCTCCGCTGTTGAGCGCGGTGCTCCAGGTCGAGGACACCGATAGGGGGGACGCCGTGTAGTCGCCCGTGGACCCGGACGCTGAGGACGTAACGGCGAGGACGGTCAAACCGGTGGTCGCGGAGCGGAATTGGGCGGTCGGCGCTGTTGCCGCCGCGGGCACGGTAATGGTATCGGCGCTGACCGTCTGGGTCTCGGTGTCGTTGCGACCGACCAAGGCGCTGACCTTGCGGCATTCTGGGAGGTCGGGGGTGGTTACGGCGCAAGCCGGCAGCTGGACCAGGCGGAGGCGGGAACCGTAGTTCGCTCCTGCGGCGTGGGCGAATCCGCTGTAGTCCACCGTGACCTTCGCCTGCCCCGGCATTTTGGTCGTGCCCGCGCCGGTCACGGTCAACAGCAGGCCGTCGACACCCGCCCTACGGGCAGCCGCACGATCCAGCACCTGAATCGTCGCCTGGCGAGTTGCGGACGCGGCGCTCGGGGCGGTTGGCGCCTTCGATTTGGCGGTGGGAGCGGTCGCGGACGACAGCGTCACCGGCAAGCCACCCGGCTTGCCGGCTGCCGCCAGGGGCCCCTTCTTGGCATCAGGTACGGCAGCCGGCAGCGTGAAGGTGGCGCTACCCGTGCTGGGCCATATGGTCTTGGGTGTGGCCGGGTGCGGGCTGGTATCGGTCTTCCGGGGTCTGACCTTTCCGTCGCTGCCCTTGACCGGCTTCTCCAGCGAGGGCGCGTTGGGTCGGGTGGAAGCCGTGGCCGTGGTGACCGTTGCTGGGATCGTCTGCAAAAGGGAGCCGACCAGCAAACTCGCCACGAGAGCAGCGATCCTCGCCGACGACCGGCGCCGTATGACCTGTGACCTGCGCATGCGATGCCCCCTGCCACACCCCCTCTGCGGAGGTTGCGGCGGATCTGGACCCACCCGGGCTACCGGGGAAGGTTCGAAGAAGCTGGTGGAGTGAAGCGGGCGAGCGGCCCGGCGAAGTGGGGTGCGGCAGAGTCGTTGCCGCACCCTGCCTCCGCCCTGGATCAGGGACCTGTTGCCGTATCGAGTTCGTTGCCCGGCGTTGCAAGGATGTAGATCTGAGTGGGGCTGAGGACCCCTTGGTAGGCCCATACGTCGTCGATCTCGCCGGAGAACGGTTCCGTCCACGCGGCGCCGGCCCGATTGCGGCCGATCTGCAGGCCGCCGGAGGCGATGAAGGGCTGGGCTGCCGTGCTCCACGAGACGTTGTTGCTGCAGGTCCCCGCGCCAGCGTCGTCGGGGCAGATGAAGTTTTGCGTCTGCCCGTTGACGTACAGGGTCAGCTGATCGGCGAAGGCGTCGTAGACGACTGCCAGATGCGTCCAGCTGCTGCCGGCCGCACCGCCGTCGAAGGTGAAGGCCGCCGTGGTGCGGGTCGTGCTGCCGTCAGCGCCGGCTACATCCGCCACCCATCGCCCCACGTAGATCGGGTCTTCGGTGAGGGGGTCGGTATCGGTGCGCACGTAGTCCCAACGCACGGTCAGTGCGCTGCTGCTGCTTCCCGCCACCGACCAGACCGTCATGTCGCGGCTCGGTGTTCCTGCCGTCTGTGCCCAGCCGGTCAGTGAGAAGCTCTCACCGGTCCGCACGTTAGTCCCGGCTGTGCTGGCGTAGGCAGTTGCTGTCCCGTCCAGTTGCAGCGCGCCGGTCGGATTCAGCACCCCCTCCGCGGGGTCGATCAGCGCACTGCTGCCCAGGACGGCCGGATCAGCGGTGCGCTGCCCGCCCAGCGCGGTGATGTCGTCCGGGGAAGATTGCGGAGTGCCGGTGGCGGTGTTCAGCTTCCACCGGCCGGCCAGCTGCGGGCGCTGCTGGACCATGTCCCGGGCCTCGGGGTCGGTGACGACCCGGTCGAACAGGCGTACGTCGTCGATGTCGCCGCCGAAGAACTCGCCCGCTACGCCCTCGCGGGATCCGGCGCCGATCTGCAAGGAGCCGGGGGTCGACCACGGTTTGGTCTGGGTGTAGGCGCTCTCGCCGACCAGGTAGCCGTTGATGTAGAGGCGGATCTTGCCGGCGGTGGCGTCCGAGACGCCCAGCAGATGCGTCCACTGCCCGTCGTTCGCGCCGAAGCAGGGGATGCCGCCTGTGGTAGTGGTGCAGGTGGGTTGCAGGGCGCGCACCAGGGTGTCGGCGGTGATGTCGTCCTTGTACCGGCCGAAGACCCACTTTTTGGTGTCCGGGGCGTAGTACAGGGCGAACTCGCTGTTGTGCAGGCCGCCTTGGGTCAGGGCCATGCGTGTGGCGTAGTCGCCCGGCTTGATGGTGGGCAGTTTCACCCAGGCGGACACGGAGAAGCTGCGGGTGCCTTCAATCTGCGGGCGGGTGGTGCGGGCGTAGTCGTTCACCCCGTCGAAGTGCACTGCCTTGCCCGCGACACCTGCAGCGCCCGGCGTCGCGCCGCCGAACAGGGCCGCGTCGGTGGTCTCCGACCGGCCGATCGCGGGGGTGGCGGTGTCGTCCAGCGGCCAGACGGCCTTGGCCGGCGTTCCGGTGGTCAGTGCCTGGTCCGCTGCCACTTTGGTGGCTTCGGAGGCGGTCAGAGCGCGGTCGAACAGGTGGACCTCGTCCAGGGAGCCGGGCCAGGCATCGGTGTAGACGCCGCGCCCGAAAAGCCGCCCGAACTGCAGGGAGCCACGGGCCGCCCAGGCGGCGGGGGCCGCTGCCGGAGCAGAGGCGACGCCGTTGACGTAGACCGTGTTGGTCTTGGCGACGGCGTCGTAGACGCCCACCAGGTGGGTCCACTGCCCCGTCACCACGGGCGCGGTGGACGCGGCGGTCTGCCAGTCGTAGCCCTCCGCGTCCTTGGTGGTGGTCTTGAACGCCCACTTGCCGTCGCTCAGGCCCAAGGTGAACGCGCCGATGTAGGTGCCGTCCTGGCTGACTGCGCCCCGATTCACCGCGGCATTGGCATCCGCCAGGTTCACCCATGCGGAGACCGAGTAGCCGCGGGCGGTGTCGAGGACCGCCCCGGGGGTGGCGGCGTAGCCGTTGGCCGTTCCGTCCAGTGCCAGGGCCGTGCCGGTGTGGCCGGCGGCACCCAAGGTGGCGCCGGATGCGGGGGTGGCCTCGAAGGTGCCGCCCGTGCCGGTCAGCTGCGTGCCGCTGGTTTCATCCATCGCCCAGCCGGACCGCTGGGGGTGTCCTGCGGCCACGTTGAAGTAGTACGTCTGCGGTTGGGAGGCGTTCCCGGCCCCGTCCAGGGCTCTGACCGACAGCAAGTGCGGGCCTACGGTCGTCGGCAGCACGTTGACTGTCTGGGGGGCGCCGGCGGTGGTGCTCACCTGGTTGGCTGCGGAGGCGGTGGTGTCCAGGCCCCACTGGTACTTCACCACGTCCGTGGCAACTGAGTCGACGGTGAAGGCCCCGTAGCGGCCCACGCCGTCCGTCCAGGGAAGGACGGCCTGTGCGTCGCTGGAGCCGGGGTAGGAGCTGGAGGTGATGACCGGGCCTGCCGGTGTGGTGGTGTCGACCATGACGTAGCAGTCCGTCGGGTCGCCCGTCGAGCTCCATGGGCCCCATTCTGCGCCGTCCCACGCCCGGACTTCCCACCCCAGCCACTTGTTGAGCGGGAGGGAGGTGGGCAAGGACACGGAGAACAGGGACCCCGACGCTTTGAAGGTGTTGGCAGCGGGGGCCGTTGCCTCGGCGCCGGTGGACCACCAGCGGCGGATCGTGCCCTTGCCGTCCCCGGTGTCCCAGGCGACGCCAAACTGGATGCCGATCTTTTCACCGTCCGGGTCGGAGACCTTCGCGGTGATCTGCGGCATCTTGTTGATCTGCACGCCGGTGGACAGGCACAGCGAGCCCGGCGACATCGACAGATCCTTCATCGGTGCCTGTCGGGGCGGAAGGTTGTACAGCACCCGCAGACTCGCTTCGGCGGTGAAGCGCTTCCAGGCGTAGGTGTCGTTCTCGTTCTCCGCCCGCAGGCCGAAGGTAATGGATGTCCAACCGCCGTTCGCTGCGGCCTGGACCTGGTTGCGGACCGCACCCGAGGCACCGCCGAATTCCAGGTTTCCCGCCGCGCAGCCGGTGTAGCCCTTGGCAGCGGCCAGTGTCTGCAGGCGGGAGTTCCAAAATGCGCCCTGTGAGGTGTCCCAGGTGGTTTTGGAGCTGATGCGATTGGTCAGCCACAGCTGTACGTTTTTATCGGTGCAGCTGTAGGAGTGCGACTCGTACACGCTGAACGTTGCGGATAGTACGTGCTTGCCGGCGAACTGCGCCGAGGGGATCTCGTACATCACCCTTTTGCGGTCCTGCGGCGCGCACAGCGAGGTGTCACCGCAGTAGCCGACACCGAAGTCGTAGTTGTCCGTCGCCCCGAAGTGCCAGTACGGATGGGTGTTCCAGTACTGGGACACGCCCGTCCACGCGGTCTTCACCGGGGTGTTCCACACCGGGTCGATCATCACCGGGAACACTGTCGTCGGGGCGTCCAGCAGGCCTTGGTCCGGGGTGAGTACCAGGGACTTGTGGTCAGCTGGGAGATCGACGTCCACCGGTGCGGTGTGTGCCGCTCCGTCGATACCGGTCGTCGAGCGGGGGGTGGCCGGCGAGCTATCGGTCGTCGGAGCACTGGTGGGCGAGGTGCTGGTGGGCGTCGCGGACGGGGTGGTGACGGGCGCAGCCGACTGGGTAGGGGCGGGCGCCACTGCGGAGGCGTTGGGGGCTGTCGTCGTCGCGGTGCGGTTGCCCACGCGCGGCGATGTGGCCGCCGAGGCGGCAGGAGCAGCTGCCACGGGGCCCGGGGCGCCGCTTTGGGCGAGCGCGGAAGAGTCGTACATCACGGGTCGCGGTGCTTCGAAGACCGTCCCGCCACCGCCGGCATCCACTGCCGCCAGGGAGCCGTCGGTGTGCTCGTTGACTGTCAGGCCCTGGCCGGCGAGACCGAGCTTGAGCTGGTTCAGCTCCGGGTTCTTCGCCGCCTGGGCGGTCTTGACGACCAGCAGCTGGGTGAAGCCGGTTGCCGTGGCGGTCAGGCGCAGGTCCACATCCGGCAGTACCGACCGGTACTCCACCGTGCTCTCGCTGACGAGCGGTTTGGGCAGCGCCTTGGGCCAGGTCAGGGCCAGTTCCTTGCCGGCTCGCGACATCCGCACCAGCGGCTGGGTGCCGCCGCCGGAGAACACCAGGTCCGCCAGTGCGGCCTTCGGCGCCACGGTGCCGTCCGATCGCACGCGCAGCGCCGTGTCGATCGGCGCCCATGTGCCGCTCTGGCGGGTGCGCACGGGCACTACGTGGGTGGTGGAAACGAGTGTGCCGTCCGGTTGCGCTTGAACATCGCTGATCTCGGTGGTCAGCGTCGCTACGTCGACTGGCGTGTTCGTGCGCTTCGCCGCCGCGATGGCCAGGCTCTCGGGCGTGTCGTGCGGCGCGCTGCCGCCCGCACCCGTACCGGGCTGGGTCGGCGGGGCGGTGTCTGCGGCCGCGGCCTGGGGCACGCCCCTTGCGACGTCCGGCAGGCCTATCAGCACGCCGACGGCAGCCACAGCTGTCAGCCACCCGCGCGCCGGGCCCCGACATATACCCGCGTTCCCCACGACTACTCCCCTGCCCCACAAGAAACACACAGAACGTGAAGGGGTGAGTGAACGGCGCGTGGCGGCTTCTGTCAATCGTCTTCTACGGAACACAAGGGCTTTGACCTGCAGTTTCTTCCCTTAAAGGGCCCTTAGAACGGGGTGAAGCGGACATGGTTGTAGTGAGGGAAGTGAAATAGGCCACACTCCACTGCACGGTCCGATGATCGTAGAATTGGAGCTGTCCGGACGCCTGACACTGGCGCAACCTCTGTCGCAGCGCGCTCCAATCCGCTGCGAGTCAAGAGGGTCCTGCCGTGCTCCCCGCCCAGCTCACCACGCCACTGCCCGCAGAGCGCACCCCCGGGCCGCCGCCGACGCAGCCTGCTGCCACGCGAGACCCCTTCCTGGACAACGCCAAACTGCTCGCCCTGGTCCTGGTCGTCTGCGGCCACCTGTGGGAGCCCCTTGTGGGCCACGCGGGCGAGCGTGGACTGCGCGCGCTGTACCTGCTCGTCTACGCCTTCCACATGCCGGCCTTCATCCTGATCTCCGGCTATCTCTCCCGCAGCTACACGGGCCGCCCGCCCCAGTTGCGACGCCTGCTCAGCGGAGTGCTCGTCCCTTATCTGATGTGGAGCACCCTGCTGGCTCTGTTCACCAACTACGTCGCCGACAAGCACGCGGCGCTGCAACCACTCACGCCGGTCTGGATCACCTGGTTCCTGATCTCCCTGTTCTTGTGGCGGCTGACCGCACCGTTCTGGTCCACTTTGCGGGCCCCGGTCGCCATCGCCGTCGTGATCTTCCTCGCCAGCGGCGCGTTCCCCGTGGGCGCCCAGTTGTCGATCACCCGGACGCTGCAGTTCCTGCCGTTCTTCGTCATCGGCCTGGTCCTGCGACCCGAGCACCTACAACGCCTGCGGCAAGCCACCTGGTTGCGCATCGCCGCTCTCCCGCTGTTCACTGTGGCGGGAGGGCTGGCTTACTGGCTCGTGCCCCGTCTGCCGTTGCAGTGGGTCTACCGCAGCGGCAGCGCTCGCGAGCTCCACGCGTCCTACACCCACTGGCTCGCCCAGTCCGCTGCGATCTTCCTGGTCGGGGTGGTCCTCACCGCGGCCTTCCTGGCGCTGGTGCCGCGGCGTCGCACCTGGTGGACCCACCTGGGGGCGGGCACTATGTATGCCTTCCTCCTGCACGCGTTCATCCGCCAGGCCCTGGCCTACAACGGCCTGTACGACAACGCCTTTTGGCACCGCTCCCTGGGCCAAGCCGTCCTGACCGCCGGCTCCATCGCCCTGGCTCTGGCCCTGTGCACCACGCCCGTCCGCCGGGTGTTCCGCCCCCTGGTCGAACCCCGTATGAAGTGGCTGTTCCGGCCTTCGCCGTCCGCCTCCTGACCCACTGCAAGGTCATTCGCCTCAAGAAGTGCATCGGGCCGCCGGGACGCGACACCACCCCAACCACTGACTGGCATCTACAGGGCCATCGGGCCTGCGGTCCGCTACGAGGCGGAAGCGACCGCGAGCCCGGTGCCGCCGGGAGGTCACCCCATCGGCGGGGGGACTGGGCAGACGGACGCCGCCGGCTCACCTAGCTGTGGGTCGGGGCAACTCCCGTGCGGGGGTGCCCGTGCCGCCGCCGAAGCTCTCGAACGGGGGCTGCGGGGCGCCGCCGATGGCCCCGGAGCGTGGCCGCCGCGATGGGCTGGCGAGTCCCCCTCCTCGTCTGCAGTGGCCTATGGACTTCTCCCCCTCAACGTGCTGACCACGACGCATCCACCCAACGCCCGGAAGCGTGCCGTGTCCGAGCCGCTGATTGAGCGCTGTGGATGATCGACACCTGCGGTAGTGACGTGGCCGACTCCGGCGGCCAGTGCTCGCGGGATACGACGGCACGGTACCCGCTGGCCTGAGTGGTCTATGTCGCTGAGAAGTCCGCGAGCTTCTTCGTCGTGCTGCAGTGGGCGTCCCTCGAATGGGAGCGGCTGCGTATTACCACCAGCTGCAACATTCAGTCCCCGGGACCGCGAGCGAGATCGCCACTCTGACCGCCTTGACCACCGAAGGTGGCAGGCGTGCGAAGGCGGCCAGCTACACCCTTCTGCGCTGGCAACCCACCTCACTCGATCTCGCCCACCGCCTGCAGCCCGCGACCTTCGACGAGGACGACCACCGCTTCTTCGAGCTACCGCCGAGGACGCGCCGGTGCGCTGCCAGCCCCGAGCGCCGGAGGGTCAACGCCGTGCTGTTGCCGGTCCTGTGGCGGGGTAGAGCAGGCTCTGGCGGGGCGCTCATAGGGCTCAGGGTGGTTGCTGCGGTGGGGGCACCCCCGCGATGGCCGGGGACTTCGGCGACACCACCAGAAGCGGGGCAGGCCCTGCCCCGCCACCTCAAAGCAGGCTCCTCATGGCCGTTTTGCATCATCGGCTTGAACCCGGTGACCCGCGCGGACGGTGTCGGAGCCGGGCATCAGACATATCCTGCGGCGGTCAGGCGGTCGGCCAACGGGAGAGCGCAGCCGAAGCCGTCTGGGCTCCTGGTGCTGACGGCGCGACCGGGCACGAGCCGTGGGATGGACGGTCGCGCCCACACTTGCCAGGCGCTGCGGAGCAGGCAGGCTACAGACCGCGCAGCGCCTGGTCCAGGTTTGGGTAGGTGCTCCAGCAGGTGATGCTGCCGTCGGTCTGCAGGCTGCCCATGTGCCAGTCGTCGCTCGCGCGGTCCTGCACGAGGCACAGGTCGCTGAACCCCAGGACGCACACGGGGTGCAGGATCTCGTAGATGGTGTCGCGTGCGGTGTACATGGCTGCTCGCTCCGGGCTGAGCACCTGCGCTCGCGCATCGTGGGAGATGTTGCGGATCTGCCGGAGGGTCCATCCGTACAGCGGCTGGTGCTCTGACATGGCCTGATCGACGCACGGGCAATCGCGCGGTGGGAGGCGCGAGGGTGAGGAGGGTGTCTGCTGCATCGGCCGCTGTCATGCGGTGGACGGGTGATGGCGTCGTCTCGTGCAACCCGTTCACCGTGTCTACGTCTTGGCTTACCTGGCCCGAGGCAGATCGATCAGTCGGTGTCGGTGGCGGCCAACACGGCGATCTCCTGGCCTCCGGGACGCAGGGCCGCGACGGCAAGATCCCAGAGGATTCCATGGAACCACCCGGGCGCGCTGTCCATGTGGAACCAGGTTGTCCGGCGCACCCGTTCAGCGACCTGCGCCAGGGGGGCGTCTGCGGGGCAGCCGGTCAGACCGCCGAGTGAGCGCCAAGCGGCGAGGCGTCCGTAGGCGCGGTGGGGGGTTGCGCCGTAGGCCGCTCCAACGCGTCGCGGCGGTGAGCAGGGTCCGCAGCACGAGGTCCGGACTCGACGGGTAGAGCTGTGCCGGGCCCTCGTCCGCGGGCCCGGGGGCAAGGGGCAGGCGTTCGACGACGGCTGGGAGGTCCTGCGCGGCCACGGGCTCCAGCAGCCAGAACTCCTGCGCGGTGACCGTACCGTTGGACTGGTTGAACCAGTGTCGGACGGCCTCGCTCATGGTGTGGGCCGACTCTGCGATGCTGATCTCGGTGATGTCGACGGCGGCGGCGCGCCGGCTCATCGACGGCGTGATCTGCAGCACGTGCGGGCCGGTCGAGTTCGCCCGTACGGGGGGAACCATCCAGGTCCAGTTGTTCGCTGCCCCCGGCGGGCGTCGAAACCCTTGTTCTGCGGGAAGAGGGCGCAGGGGCAGCGCGGCGAGCGGGTGGCCCTCGGCGAGGAGGGTGTCCGCGAAGGGGCGCAGGGCGGGGTGCCCTTCCACGTTGTCCGCCACGAGCACCAGCTCGTGGAGCAGACACGCCGCGAACTCGTGGGCGGACGCGGACTGGGGCTGCGCACCGGGCATCACTGCCACGATCTCCTCGATGCGCTGGCCGCTGGCCGCGACCGCGGCCAGAGAGCGCGGGGAGACGGCCTGCTCGAGGCTGTCCTGGTGCGGTGAGGCGAGCACGCGCAAGAGAGCGCTCAGGCTTCCCGGAGCCGGCTGCGCGGCCAGGGCGTGCAGGGCCTGGTTGAGCGCCGCGGCACAGTTCCTTCGTGGTCCTCTCCCGCGCCGATCCGGGCGGAGAGTTCCAGAGCGACGTCCCCGGCCCGCACGAACCCGCGGTCGGCGACCTGTGCTGTGGCCCCGGCACGCACGGCGGTCGCATCCCCGGCTCCGGTCGCGCGCGGGGCTACCACGATGCAGGTGATGCCCTGGTCCATACGGTGATTGTTTCCCACCGTCGAAGTCGCCTCCGCCACCGGGCCTGGCCCGATGAGCGTCGGACCGCCCGCCGGGCGGAGTACGCGGCGCCGACACCCGACGCGTCCCTTCCTCCGCACAGGCCGGCCGCCGCAGCCCGAGGGCGGCCCACTCGCGGGCAACGGTCCACCTGTGATGACGCTGCGCAATACCTGGGCCTAAGGTGTGCCGGTGATCTTCAAAAGGAAACCGCGGACTGCGGACCTCACCAGCGCTGTGTCCGAGTTGGAAGACGCGGTGGGCGCCCGCGATGGCGGCCGCACCGGCCGCGCCTTCACCGCCGTGATGAACGCGGTGCAGTCGGCGCCCGACGCCGCCCTGGTGCTGGCTGGCCCCCGGTTGGCGGCGCTGCTGCCCGCTTTCCCGCCCACCGGCCCGCGACCGATGCTGGCGATGGCGGCCGGCTTCTGCGTCGAGCGCGGGGCCGATCCGGTGGCCTGCGCCGCGCCGCTCCTCGACGGCGTCCACCGGGACCTGCGCGACGCCCTGGAGTTCGCCCGCCGCTGGCGCGCCACCGGCGGGGGCGACCTTCCGGAACCCGACGAGAAGATCATCGACGAGGCGCTGCGCGCCCGGATCGGCGGGGACGAGCAGGCGGCCATGCGGCTGGCGCTGGCCTGGGCAACGGTTCAGGAATGGCAGCCACCCGCGCTGGCGGTGCTCTGCCGCAGCGCGGAGGTGCGCCGCCGGCACGCGCCCGCGCTCTTGCCCACCTGCCACGAGCTGGCCGCCTTGGAGCGCCATGACCTCAAGTGCTTGGCTTACGCGCTGGCGGTCCTTGAGGAATCCCTGATCGTGCTGCACCGACCGACCGGAACCGGGTTCGAGGTGCGCATCGGCGGCATCGGAGACAACTTCCAGTTGCACACGCTGCTGGCCCACGTCCTCATCGGCGGCGGGCATGTGCCCGGGACGGCACCCTCCGCGGAGAGCGTCCGGTTGGCCACCGACCCCGAGCCCGCCCAGGGCCGCACCGAGATCATCGCGACCGGAGCCTTCGACCTCCTCACCACGGACGGCGCACCGATCTGGAACGAAGGGCTGCCCGACGACATCCCGGTGGTGGAAGGACGTCGCGTCCTCGTTCTGGATACCCCGGCCTACCAGCGCAGTTGGAACGGCGACCGGTTCTTTCCGCATCTGCCGGGGTCGGCCGAGCTGATCCGCACCCTGGCAGCGGATGAAACCCGGGCCTGGTACGCCCGCACATCGCCGAGCCGGTGAATCCACCCGCCTGGTTCGAGACATCCGCGTGCAGGGTGCGGGAGGCCGCCGCGGGTGTGGCGGAGCACGGGACGATGTCGAGGCCGGTGAGGGCGGGGCACTGGTCGACGCGGACCGGGCTCGGGCGGTAGGCGCTGAGGAACGCGGCCGGCTCGCCGATGTCCCGGTCGTGCCTGCCGCGTCCGAAGAGACAGAGCCCTCTGGCGTGCGATGTCGTGGTGGCGTAGTCCCCGGCCCGGGGCGGGCAGGCGATCATGGTGCCGGGCGCGCGGCGGTGACCATTCCGGTGCTTGGCGCGACTGCAGGCAGATGGCGCAGCCGGGCTTCGCCCTTGTCGCGGTGTGCGCTGCTGCTGAGCCGGACCCGTGGACGGCAGCCCTCGGCGCGGGGTGGGCCGCGCTACCCGCCTAGGGCGGGCCGTGCCCGCAGCTGCTGCAGGAGGTCCGGTGGCGTGCGCCGGACGGACCTGCGCACGGTACATAGCTCGGCCGGCCCGCATCTCACCAGGATCGGCACCTGACAATCCGGGGTTCCCCGGCAGCGTCCGTCCCGTCGAGGGCACCGCTCGCCCGCGCCAGTCCGGCGGCGGCCGTACGCCCGTGACTGTGCCTTCGGCTGGGGGATCCTGGCCCCTTGAGTGGTACCGGGGGTACCATCGGTACCATGCCAGCTGCGAAAGCGTTGAACCTGCGATTTCCCGATCCGGACCAGCACGCAGCGATCGAGGCTGCGGCGAAGCAGGAGGGGGTCAGCCTGCAGGAGTACATCCTGTCTGCAGCCTACGCTCGCGCCACTGCCGTGGAAGATCGCTTCCTCGATGCGTTCCGGGAGTCGATCTCTCGTGTCGGCAGCACGTTCGCCGACGACGCAGGCACCGCCGATCCCAGCCCGGAGCAGCGCGCTGCGGAGCGTGAGGCGAGGCGCGGTCTTGAGGGGTCGCAGGAGCGGGGCCACGCCGCGTGACGCAAGGTGAGCCGAGCGCACCGCTCCATCCGCTGGAGGTGCCGTTCCTGCTGCACGCGGCGCAGCTGTTGCCTGGCGATCCGCAGGTTGACGACTACGGCCCGTTGTACGCGGTGGTCGCCCGGGTCAACGCTCGGGCCATGGACCGTGACATCTACGGCTCGGTGCACTTGCGGGCGGCCGCGCTGCTCCAGACGCTGGCCAAGTTGCCGTGCTTGGAGCACTCCAACGAGGCTTTCGCCTGGCATTCCACGGAGGCGTACCTGGCTCTGAACGGATGCCGGCTCGAGTACACCCCGAAGCAGGCGCTTTCCCTGGTGCGGGATGCCGCTTCCGGCGCGGCGGGCGTTGCACTGGTCGGTCGCCAACTGCGGGCGTGGAGCCTTTCCTGACACCGTGTCGCTGCGGGCCTGCATGCCGGGCCGTGGCCAGCTGTTGGCCGCCGGCGATCTCCCCGACGCGCGCTTCCGCGCCCCGCGCGGACCCTTGGGAGTCACCTTTCGGCGAGGAGGCCGGGCAGGGAATCACAGACACCTGCGTTGCAATGGAGCGGTCACGTTCCGGGTCCTGAGATGGCCTCGGGGGCCCGCGGCCCGGCGGGATGGGCGCCGATCAGCGGGTTGGGAAGGAATCCAGAGCCACCTGGGGTTGCTGAAGCAGGATCATCGCGCGCAGCACGTCGCATCGGGCTCGGGGGAGGCAGGCGGCCGCGATCAGGGCCGGGAACGCGGTGGTCGACTCGACTGGGGGCCATGCTGCCGGTCTCGGTGGATCAGCCAGACCATGACAGGCACCCCGACGATGAAGATGGCGAAGGACTCGAAGGGTGGCGGCAGCAGAACCATTCCGATGATGGTGAAGGTGGCTGCGACCGCCAGCACCGCGATGAGCAATCCCGGCTTGCGCAGCGTTCGCCGGCTCACCGCGCCGACGTTCTCACCGTCCGCCTGTGTCTTGTGCCCCTGACCGCTGGAGTCTGAAGGATCTCCCTGTTCCATGGGGCGATCGTCCCACGCAGTGACCTCGCTGTCATGGCTGCACCATGAGCAGCGGGGGCGGCAACGACGCTCCAACAGGCCACACGAGTTCCGGTCTTCGACCTCCTGCAGCAGACGGGTTCCTCGGTGCGTCAGCCTCGGCGATGTCGAGCCGTGCCTGCGGACGCTCGTCGACGTCGGCGACCTCGTGCCGGTCGCTGGGAGGCTGCCCGCTGTCAGCGCGGCCATCGCCCGCATCCGTGCGGACCTCCCACACGGATGCGAGGGCCGCTTGACAGCCTCCCTGGCGTTCATGGCCGCCCTGCGACGCGAACCTCGCCTCCGCACCAGCCTCGGCTGGCCGCCCTCGGAGGCCCCTGGCCCCTCTGGGAGCACTACCGCGTGACCGGCCGCGGTGGCCGCCGGGCGATCCACATCAGGTGACTGCCCAGGGGTTCCACGGAACCTGGCCAAGGCCCTCGCACGGCCTGCGTCGCCGCCCATTGAGGACGACTGCTGTTCCCGACACTGCGAGGCCGGGGCAGCCTTGTCCCGTCGGTTACCGCCGGTCATGCATGAGGGAGCGGATCTATCCTGAGCGTCAACGGGAGGGGACGGCATGAACCACGATGTCCAGCTGGTACAGGATGTGGCAGCGACTGTGTCCGGCAACGAGGATCTGCTGGAAGCGCACGTCTTCCATCAGGACGGGGTCCTGCCACACCTGTTCTTCTAGGAGGTCGTTCAGGAGACCGTCGCGTCGTTCCTCGGCGGAGACGACTGGGACTGGCGAGCTACGTTGGGGTTCCTGGAGGAGCAGCATCGCCTTGATGTCCTCGAGGTGGTGCAGGTGATCACCACCTCGTTCCTCTGCAGGCTGCCGTGGCCGGACCAGCCCAGGTACGGCCTTGTCGACCACCTTGGTCCCACCATGAGGGTCCGGTTCGCTGCAATTCGTCCGTCCGGCTGATGGTCCAGCGGCAGAGGGTGAGCAGGTTGCTGAAAGTGACCTGTTCCCGTCTTGCCGGTGTGTACTGCACTGGCCGATCTACTCGGATCCGTTGTCACATCGGGTGATCGTGATGTCGACGGCGGTAGCGTTGGCCCCGGGCGCGTCCACGGCCACGCGCACGTGGAACTCTCCGCGGTCGCCGACCCTGTGGACGAAGCGGATCAGTTGCTCAACGTCGCCGACGGCACCGCGGCCGTCGGGCAGGAGGAGCAAGCCGTCGAAGGCGGTCCTATGCCGCGTCGGGCCCTTCGACTTCCTGCGCATGCGGATGTGTGAAGAGACGGACTTTGACGAGTCCCCTCTGAGCTCGAACCCTTACTGCCACGTGGGTGTCGCAGCTGGCTGCGGGGGCCGTCCCCAGGGCGAGAGAGATCGGGACCCAGTCGGTCGCCCCCAGGTGCATGGTTCGTGTAGATGTCGACCCCGGCGATCTGCACTATGGCATCCCCTCCCTTCACGACGCGGGCGGCCACTGTTGGCCACCGCCTTCGGGTGGCACGCGATCATGCGACGGGCGCCGGACACATCGTAGGCTCTGCCCGCTCGCCGGCATCGGTCCGCGTCAGGGCCTGGCCAGGAGCGCGCGACGCCGGTCAGTCACGTCGCGACGTTGGTGCCCGGATCGGATGGTCGCCGTCGCAGGCAGGGGCCGCCCTCGGGGCGGGCACGCTGGATGGTGGTCGGCGCCGGGTCGCGGATGTCGCCGGGTTGTGGTGGCGGCGTAGTCCTGGTCCTCGAGGAGCGTGACCGGTGGCGGCGGGGCGAAGAAGACGAGGCAAGGGGCGCCGGCTCACCCGGCATGAGGTCGGCGGTGCGGTGGCGGCTCGCGAGCCGTGCGCACACGAATCGTTGCGGTGATCTCTGGTCGACATCTTGTGGAGGTCGCGAGCTCGGCCGCAGGTAAGATCCTCAATGTAAAGCAGGGGGTGCGGTGGAGCGCAATGAAGTGCCGGGACCGAATCCCGAGTGGGTCTCGGCGGCGTCGTGCTGGCCGGGAAACCCCAACCCCGCCGTCCAGTTCGGCATGTGGTGGTACGTGTCCGGGCTCTTTCATATCGTTGCTGGACTCGCGCCCTCACTGGAGTCACTCGCAGCACGACTGTGCCTCACCATCGAGCACAGTTGGGAAGATCTGGGGTCCGTCGACGTCGCGATGCTCCGCGTCGGGGGTGTGGACTTCGCCCTCCATCGGCTCGAAGGAAGCCCCTGCCAGGACACTCTTATCTCGGTGAGTCGCTCCACAGCAGACACCGACGCGGCAATCGCGTTGCTCCTGGATGCGCTGGGCATCGGCCGTGAAGCCCTGACGTTCGTCGGCGATGAGGAGACGGGGTACACAGATCTTGGCCAGCCGGGGCACTGAACGTGCCGGCACAGAACCGGGAGAATCCACCAGCCGCTGGGCACTCGACTCGAGCCCCTGAGGTACTCAGCGATCTGGTTCAGATGGTGGCGTTCGACGTGCCAGTCGGTCCTGACATCCGTGCACTCGAAGAACTCATGGTTCGCGGGAAGGACGAGGGCCGGCGGCACTGCGAGTCGACAGCGATACCGCTGTGGTGCGGAGCCCTCCGTGGGCCGCCCGCACGATGAGCGCGCAGGTGAAGCCGAAGCGACGAGCGGCCACCGGCTGAACACAGGCCATAGCGAGACGCCTACCGCTCGATCGACGTCACCGCCCGGCCGGCTACTGCGAGTTGTACGTCTTGATGCTGACCGCGGGACCGTCCGAGTACCGGGCAACCGCGTCGGAGGCGGGACCGGTGACGGGCACCATTGCCTTGCCGTGCGCCGGGATGAGGAGGAGACCGCCGATCGGGACGACGGTCGTGGCCTGCTGGGTCTGGCCTTTGGCCGGCTGGTCGTACACGAGGTAGACGATGCGCACCGAAACGGGGAAGTCGTCGAGGTTCGTCACCGTGATCGACGAGAAGCGGCTGAATTTGCTGACGTTCTTGCCTGTGCTGTCCTGTGCCTGCGCGCTCGCGTAGTGGAGTCCGGAGCGGATCCTGGCTGTGGTAACGCTGCGGACGGCGACTCGCACGTCGGTGACCTGGTGCTCGCCTTGTCCGGAGAAACGCAGGATGTCGATGGCGTAGCCGTACGCAGCCACCAGACTCCCCCGGTCGCTGCCGTAGACAGTGTCGACCTGCACGCGTGGCAGGACGCGGCCGTGGGCGTCCAGAGCGGTGAACTCCAGCACGGGGACAACCGAGTGCTGGTACTTGTTGTGGATCTCCAGCTCTTGATCGATAGTCTCCGACGCGCTCCCATGGCGGTGATACACGAAGGAGAGCAGGTCTGCCGTTGGTCCAGGCTCCACGGAACGGACCCCGCCTGTCGGAGAGAGCGGTGACGCCTGGCCTCGAGCTGGGGGTTGGGCTCCCGTCGCCGTCGGCCCGCATCCCGCCAGGACCGTCACCAGTACCGCCAGCACCGTGCCGGCTGCGGCCTGCCGTCGTGAGCGCCACGTCATGCCCGCTCCCCCATCCCTTGCATCAGAACGCGTGTTCGCGATCGAGCGAGATTAGCGCACGGGCCCGCAAGACCTCGGCCGGGTCACGGTGTACTTCTCCTACGTCCCGCGCGCACCATCGATGGCACGTCCATGGTGCGGCGGGCCGGGGCGCGGCACTGGCGGCAGTGCGGGATGCGGCTGCCCGTCACCGTCACCGAGCTGGGCCAGGTCCGGGTCGACCGGCTGGCGGCGCAGGTGAAGGTCGGCAACTCGAGCGGCGGCTCGCGGGGCTCGCCGCGATCACCGGCGCGGTCATGTCTGATGCCGTCGCGTTCCGTGGCACGGTGAACAGTGATGAGGTCGTGACCTGCAAGGCAGCGTTGATCACTAGGGTTGGCGGGTGCCGAAAAGAGACAAGATGCCGCCCGGTTCCGACCGGCCGGGTGATGAAGCGTGGAACGCGCTGCTCGACGAGGACTTCGTCTGGGCGGCGAACTTCAAAGTTGGCAGCGGTCTCACGCCACCTGCCCCGAAGCGACCCCGTCCCCGGTGGCCCGCAACATCCTGGCCGTTGTGGCCGCCGTTGTGCTGACCTTTCTGGCGTTCAAGGCGGTCGGACCGTCGGCAGGCCACCAGGAGGGGAACGTCGCTGCTCCGGCATCCTCGAAACCGGCGGCCGTGGCGAGCGTTCCCGCCGCGGCCACGGCACCGAGTGCGGCGTCCGACTCCGGTGCACCCGTCGTACCGTTGCCTGGCCGCCCGATGATCGCGCTTGCCGAGGCGTTCCCCGCCGAGGTCACGGACGCAGTCGGGTCGGCGAACAGCAAGGTGGGGGCCACCACGGTGGAGAACTGCACCGCGCCGGACTCGGTCGGCCCCCGGCTGATATCCCTGATCAACGACAGCAAGGGCTGCGTCGGCCTGCAGGTGGCGCTCTACAAGGACGCTCAGAACAATCAGTTCAACCTGGCAGTGTTCACCATGCAAGATCCGCTCGACACGATCCACCTGATGACCGAGCTGAGCACGGCATTCGATTCCTACCAGGTCGGCGCCCAGGCCCCGCCGCCCGGCTCCGGGCTGGTCACCCTCGCGCCGGACAGCGGCATGGTCCAGGCGTTCACCAGTCAGGGCAGAGCGATGGTGGTCGGCCTCGGCCAATGGTCCGACGGACGCGCCGACAGCTACCAACAACTGGTCGACCGGCTCAAGCCGCTGCTCAAGAACGTTTCCAGCAAGGTCGCGGAGTACGAGAACGAGCGCTGATCACGCCGGTGACCGGGGGCGCCCGCGCAACGGGGCGGGGCGCCCTGTCGGCTCGGCGGTCTACTGCTGATCAGCTTCGGCAGGCGACCGTAGATGGTGCTCGACGCGCGATGGGCTATGCACTCAGTACTCGGGATGGCTCCACGCGCTCGGCGCCATGCTGCGGACTGGGATCGGGGCTGTGAAACCGAGGTCTGCTCCTCCGTCCGGGCTGCTCATGGCCCCGCGCGCATCGTGCCCTGGGCGCACACCGGCCGGTTCCCGGCCGCTGCGGCGACGTGTTCGTTTGCCCGCCGCCGGTGGCCAGTGCGCTGCTGCGGCGTCTGCCCTTGTGGGAGCAGCTGGCCAAGGTGACGATCACCAGCCAACCGCACACGGAAAGTGCTGGTTTGGTCTGGACCGTCGAGCGCCGGATGCGCCAAGGCGCGGCTCCGCACGACGGCGATGTCGCCCTGGTTCTCGCTGATCCGGTGGTCAGCCCAGCACTGAACGCGGACAGCGCTGGCCATCGCTGCGACTCCGACCGGTGCGTCGACTTCTCCCCCGTCGAGTCTGCGGTGGCGTGGCTGCACGGCGGGCTGTCTAGGGCCCCTTCCGCTGACGTCCCCCGGGCCGGACTGGTGCTGCAGTGCGCGCCCGATGAGCGCGGCACCGACTCCTTCGACGCGTTGGTCGACGCCGGGCTCACCCGACACGGGGTCCCGGTGCTGGGCCGGCTGGCAGGGCCCGCATGGCGCATCTGGCGGCGAACGGTGCCAGATGCGCCTACCCCGACGACTGGCGGGCGTTCGTCATGCGCCAGAGCAACCAGGCCCACACGGGCCTCGACCCGGCGCGAGCCGATGGAACGGCCCTCGTCCGCGCCCTTCGCCAGCTGCTGCGGCTGTAGAGCACCCAGCTGTTGAAGATCGCGGTCTCGTCTGGCCTCGCAGCTGCCAGAGCGGATCGAGGTATCCTCGCCTCGCCCCTGCCGGGCCAGCCGGCGGCCTGCAGTAGCACTCGGAGGTTCATCGTGGCCGACGCAGCCTGGTTCGCATGGTGCTTCGACCATGGTCGCCTCCACACCTTCGCGGCTGTCACCGCGCCTTGGTGCACCGCGGCGTGGGTCCGCCTCCACGGCGACACCGAGGCTGAGGCCCTGCAGGACAAGGTTGGCCGTTTCGGCTCGTGCGTGTACTTCGATCAACTGTCCGCTGACCAGGTGGCCGAGGTACTCAAGCCGCAGTAGCCGGGCGCTGGCGGACCCAGTGGTCGTGCGACGACCACACCACCTCAGCGGCTGGGGTTCGCCGGCGAACTCGGTCCCGCCTGGGCGGTGTCGGCTCCGAAGACGGGGGTCCGTCCCGCGCGGGGTACGCCTGTATCCGCGCCGAGAGCGGGGGCTGGCAATCGCGGGCCGGCGGTCCGGCCCGCGGCACCCACGTACTGCTAAACGGGCATCACGGTGACGTCGATCCCCGGTGTGCTCTTTCGTGCACTCTGTGCGCCAGGCGGGAGCGGTCAGCCCGCACGCAGGTCGAGCGGCCGGGCACCAGGCCGGCCCGCTGCCGCCCCTGGCCGACGTGGCACCTGCCCTACCTCGTGTTCCGCAGAAGCGTCGGTCCTGCGAACAGGTGCCTGCCCGCGCACCGGAAACCCCCGCAGCAGAGCCCGGGGTTACGGCGTTGCGCCGATGGACCCGCAGGCGGAGTCGAGTGCCTTGCCGTCGTCGTCGATGCGGCCTCCCGATAGCGGGTCCAGCTCCCGAATACCGCCGACGACGTCGGCCATCTCCTGGTAGTCGCGGGCGTAGTTGCTGATGGCGGTCCGTGTCGTCGCGTCTCGGCTCTTTGCCGCGGCGGCGCGGAACTGTTCTGCCATCGTCGCCATGTCGGCGCGGAACTTGGCCGGGTCACTCTGGTCCGCCCCGAGGACGGCCGGCGAGTACGTCTTGAGCGTCACCTGCACGGCCTTGGACCCGGGGTCCGAGGCTTTCAGGAGATGGGGCAACAGATAGGCCAGGGGTGCGATCCACAGGATCGACAGCCCGATCCCGAACCAGGACATCACCTTGCCGGGCCCACCGTTACGGGCCCTTCGGAGCCCGAGTATCCCGAATATCAGGCTCAGTACGGTTCCGCCGATCAGGCCCAGGACAAGCGAGGCGACGGCGAACCCGTTGCTGGACGGCGGCGGAATCATGTCCGGCCCGTGATCTGGGAACGCCGGCAGATCCGTCGGTCTGTGCTCGGGGTAGGTCGGCGGTGGGTAGGTGCTCACAGATCATGTCTCTGGCTCGGTTCAACCTTCTGACCTGCAACGGCCGGCCAGATTCGAAGACGACAGTCTGAGGCACTCAGCCTCTTCGCGCCAGCGCTCAAGCTCCACGTGAGGGCAAGCCGGCGCCGGACGGGCCGCGCGCCTCAGCGGCGTTCCAAGTGGCTGTCGAGCAGCGCCCGCAGCCGGTCGGTGTCGGCCACGGTGGTCAGCGCGCGCTTGGGGAGGATGCTCAGGCAGGTGCCGTTCCGATCCGGGCTGAGCAGGACGAAAGCGGTCTCGGACTCGACGTACCGTCCGAAGCGCTGCCAGAACACCGTGCCGCTGGCCGCCTGGGTGACCGTCAGCAGACCGGCGTCGTCGACCGTGACCTGCGTCTCCCCGGCGCCCTTCGTCGCCTTCACCATGGCGCGGCCGGTGAGCTCGGGTTGGAAGTGGAGGACAGCGCAGAGCAGGGCGGCCGTGCCGACGGCCTGCAAAGGGAACGCCATGGTGCCCAACGCCCAAAGGAGCAGCAGCAACAAGGACCCCGCCAACATGATGACGGCGCTGATCCGCACGAAGCGACCTTGGGGAGTGATGCGCCGGCGGGTGCGCAGGGCGCCCGCGTAGTCGGCGGCGGTGAGCGTGAAGTCGAGGACCACCGGTGTCGAGCCGGTCTCCGTCGTCGGGGCCGTGTCCATGGGTGCCTTCTGATCGTCCCGGCGACGTGGGATATCTGCCGGATGGGCGGACCGTACCGGCCGGGCGGATAGATCGTCAACAGCGTTTGCCCTGCTAGTCAAGGGTCTCTGCAGCCGCGTGGGGCGGCCGGAACCGTCGTGCGACGCACTGCTGTCAGGACCTGGTTGCCGGGTGCGGTGCCTGCCTGCGGGCGCGGTGTGGCTTCAGGCGACGCAGCACGCCGCGCCGCCGGACGGCACCACGAAACGCGCAACTCCGATGGTGACGGTCTCCCAGCCGTCGGCGGGCTCCTCGGCGACGTCGCCGATCTGATGGACAGCGTCGGTGAGCAGTTGCTCGTTTACCCCTGCGCCGGTGAGGCGCTCGGTCGGTGCGAGGACCGCCGTCGTGCTGTCGACTGCGGGATCGTCGTCCCCGTCAGGGTTGCGCCCGAGCGCGCGCAGCACGGCGTTCAGTTCGTCGGGCGTACGTCCGGTGCGGGTGGATGCTCCCTCGAAGGTGGTCCGTCGCTCTGCGTCCTCGTCCCCGGGGAGGACGTGCGTGGGCTGGCCGCTGTTGCTCGGGTGCGAGGCCGCCCGCGTCCCGGCGGACAGGGCCTCCATGAGGCGAGGCCGTGTGCCCCCATCGCCGCCGAAGGACGCTGACGCACCGGCGGGCGGTCGGGGTTTCCGCGCCGTGCATCAGTGTGAGGGGCCGATCATCCGGTCGCGGAACTCCTGGAAAGCGTTCCAGCCCGAGGGGCCGTGGGGCGTGATCAGGTCTCCTGCGGTGCAGTCGAACACCTGGCATCCAAGGGCTCCCGCGAGACGGAAGACGGGGGTGAGCACGTCGTCGCCCGAGCCGCGGATGTGGAGCATGATCGTGTCCACGGGGTCTTCCTCGCCGATGTTCAGCTCGATGGACCAGGTAGGTCCGACAAGGTCGCCCCAGGTGGGATCAGAGAGGTCGGCGTCAGGGACGGCTTGGCTGACCGGCGCCAGGACTTGTTGCTGCCGGCCCAGCGGGGGCGGGGTGCAGTCGTCGGGGGTGTCCTGCACCGAGGTGATGCCCTCGGGCAGGCGGAGGAGAAGAACGTCCCAGCTCATGAAGACCTTTCAGATCGGCACAGGCAGGTGCGTTACTGCGGGGCGTCAGGGCAGGTGGAGCTGTTCTCCCGGCGGCTGGGGTGTGAGGACCAGGCGCAGCCGGCCGATGGCCGCCCGCCAGGGACCGCCATCCGGCCCGGCCCACAGTTCCAGGAGTTCGGACGGCTCGGTCATGACGCGGTCGAGCGCCTCGAGGGCCAAGGCGCGCAGACCGGTGAGGTCGGGAAGGGACTACTCGTCCGGTCCGTAGTGCGGGTCGGCGGGCTCGCCGCCCGGGCACTGCGCGCTGACCAAGGCGGCTGCGGCGATGGCTTGATCGGCGATGTCCGCGTCGAGGAAGTCGGTGTTGTCGGCTGCTCGGGCCAGGATGTCGCGCACCATGCCGTGGCGCCCCTCCGGTGCGGTCTCGTCGAGGTCGCCGCACCAGTCTGCCGCAGTGTCGTTGTCGAAGGGGCCGACGTCCCAGGTACCCATGGTTCTCTCCTGCTCGTGACGATGTCCATGCAGCGTGCCAGGTGCTACTGACATCAACCGTCGGCGCGCAGCGCGGACTGCCCGGTGCGGTTGAGCGGGAGGGTTGCCGCCTGGGCGCGGAATCTGTCACCAGCCCTGCATGACCCCGTGGCTTCGCCTGAGTCGGGACGCGGCGGTGGGACCCTGGTCTTGATGGTGGGCATCGAACGTGATGGCCCAGGCCGAGGCCGCCGTCCGGTCTCCGTCAACACTCGTGGTCGTCGTCGGAGCCCGTCATCCCCGAGGTCCTGGTCGCGTGAGCCACTAGGTTGGGGTGTGTGGAGACGCGGTGGCAGGGGTATCGGTATGTGGGTCCGGAGGAGCTGAAGGCGCTTGTCCGGACGGGTGGTGCGGGTCGGAGCGTCCGTTCATCGGCGGAGTTCGGTGCGTGGGTCTCTGCGCTGACCTTGGGTGAGTTGGCCGAGCCGTTCACGTTCGTCGTCGACAGCGGCGGGGTGCTGCGACTGGCTCCGCGCCGTAGCGAGCACGTCGTGTGTGCCGGCGGCGCGGAGGTGCTGAGCGCCGGCGAGATGAGTTTCCGTGAGGAGGCCGGACGGTGGGTGGTCGAGGAGGTCAGTAACCAGTCGACTGGCTACTGCCCGGACGTCAGCTCATGGCCGGCTGTGGCCGAGACCCTGGACCGGATCGGGATCCCTCACCCGTCCGGGTTCACGCACGAGGTGGTCTTCCGCCGATGCCGCTCCTGCCGACAGCTCAACATCGTGCGGGAAGACGACTTCGTCTGCGTCTTCTGCGGCGAGGATCTGCCGCGGGAGTGGAATGTCAGGGAGCCAGGGTGACGGGTCAGACCGTGAAGATCGCAGCGCGGTGTGCGTGCGGCAGTGGCGGTGCGACAGATGAACCAGTTCATCGTGCGGGATGAGTTGTGGTGGGGCTCGGAGTTCTCTTGTGGGTCCTGCGGTACCTACGTGTGCGAGCACGCTGGTCCGGGACCAGCGCCTGATCATGTCCGGGAGGCTCTGCTCGCGGCGCACGGACCCGTCAGGTTGCGGTTGGTCGATCCGCTCCCGACGGCCGTCCCCGCGTTGCAGGTGTTTCGGGAGGTCTCAGCGGCCTCGTTGTCGCAGGCTCGTGAGCTGGTCGGGGAACCGAGCCGCGATGGCCTGGCGGGGACGTTGCCGGAGATGGAGTTCTTGCGGGCTCGGCTTCAGCTGCGCGGGGTTTACGTCGACGTTGATCGGTAGCCGAGCGGAGAGGCATCGATCTTGCTGGCGAGAGACGTGCTCGGCGGCACAGCGGTCCCCTGCTGGCTCATCGGGGTGCGCCGGGTCGTTACTACAGACACGACGGGCGCTCCGGCATTGGACCACGCGCTCCAGCTCGTGCTCGGGAAGGTGCAGCTGCACCACAGCGTCGAGGGGCGAGCTGAGTTCGCGCAGCACTTCGTGCAAGGCGCGTGCCTGGGCGACGTTGCGGGGATGCCCAGCGCGCCGCCCAGATCGGGGTGGGTGTAGGGGTCGATCAAAAAGCCTGCGGGGGCATTCTGGCGCAGGTGGTCGCGGACGGTCGCGGTCAGAAGATCGTCCGCGGGCAGCTCGCCGGAGTTCATGCTCTGTATGAACCGGATGCCCAGCTCGGTGCGCCGGCGGAGTTGAGCGCGCATGAGGTCGCCGAAGTGGATATGTGGCACTCCAAGAGCCTGCGCCAGCGCATGGGCGGGCGTCTCCCACAACCACGCCGGCGGTTGAAAGACCACGACACGCATCGGCTCACCCCCAGCTGCGCAGTTGTTGGGCGACCCGGGCTGCGGTCGAGCGTGGGTCGTACAGTTCGTGCGCCAGCGCGGTGAGCTGCTCGCGGGTGGGGTCGACGGGGATGCCGCTGGCGTTCAGATACATCGTGGCGACGGCGCAGGCGACGGTCAGGTTGGAACGCTCCAGCCAACGACACCGGCCGAGGGTATGCACCAGGGCGGCGGCGCGGGCGTAGGGGCCGCCATAGACGGGTTGCTCAAGGAGTTTCGCGCGGTGGCGGGCCACCGCCGCGATCGGGACCCCGAGGTCGTCCGGAGCGGGATCGCGGTGACCGGCGCGTTCAGCAGCTTCCAGGATCCAGGACAGGTCGACGTGCACCGACCTGCTCACGCAGCGGCGTCCCGTGTGCTCGGAGCCGGCGTGTGCTGTGCGTCGAGGTCGGCTTCCAGGTCGTCGAGGCCCTCACCATGGGTGCCGATCAGCCTCTGGGCGGCCGCCATGCCGGCCGCCCGGGCGCCGCTGGTGTCTTCAGCGATCAGCCGCTCGATGTAGCGGTTGAAATCCAGACCACGAGCTGCCGCGGCGTTCTTACCTGCGGCGAGCACGGTGGGCTCCAACCGCACCTGCGTCTGCTTCTTCCCGTTACCCACCTCTCCAAGGAAGCAGGGTGGTAGCAGGCCCGTGAAGGGCTGACAGGCGCTCCATCCGGTCCCGGGGAGACAGTGATCGTCTCCGGTTACGGTTCGTGCGTGGGTGGTAGCCGTGGTCCTCCGGGCCAGCTCAGCCTCGGCCTGCCGACGGGGTGAGAGATGGTCCTGCTGTTCTGTCTCGACCCACGCTGCTGGTGCCCTGCCCGGATGACGAACGTGTCTCTCCTGACGACCTGGCGCGCCCCGTCGTTGGTGAGGATCAGCTCTAGGCGATAGCACGCGGGCAGCCGGCGTCGGCCCACCCGCCGCACGGCCCCGAGCCCCGCCGCGGCCTGGGGCCGGTCAGCCGGTGGGCTCGGGGCGCCGGCGGGGTCAGCAGTGCGTTGTGCCCTGGGAGATCACGACGGTGGTTTCGTCGTCGTGGACTCGTACCCACTCGGCGGTGGGCTTGCCGCGGCGGTCGACAACTTCCTTGGGGTACTCGCCCCAGAGAAAGGACGTGGTTTGGAAGGTGTAGCACCACCCTACGTCGACCCGGAACGAGTCCCAGTCCTGGTTCGGGTTGGTGCCGTGACCGTTTTGCAGCCAGTAGTCAGTGTCCTTGGCACCGCACGGCGGAGCGTCCTGGGCCAGCCATTCTTGATCGCCGCACCAACTGCGCGCGACGTAGACCGAATCCCCGGACACGTTGTAGGTCTCGGAGCACCACGGACTGCTGCATGGTCCGTCGTCGGCTTGTGAAACGGGGGAAACGGCGAGCAGGCCTGCCAGCGCCAGACTGAGCGCGACACCTGCGCGGGCTATCGTTCGGACCGGTGATCGAAGCGACATGTTCTCTACTTCCGTGATGGGCAGCGCCGTTGCTGACGCGCAGCCCGGATCAGGTGGGACATGCTGATCGTGGCGGACGGGCGACGGCAGTGCCAGAGCCCGGCGTCCCGGTCGCCGGATGGGATGGAAATCGTGCCTTGACCTGCACGAATACGGGGGGATGGAACGCCATGGGTTCACCTGGAACACCAGGACTGGCTGATCTGCTGGAATCGTTGAAGCAACGGAGCGGCCTCAGCTACGCCGCGCTGGCAGGCCGTTGCCGCATGAGCACGTCCACTCTGCACCGGTATTGCCGGGGGCAGGTGGTGCCGGACAGCTTCGGCATGGTCGAGCGCATCGGCAGAGCGTGCGGGGCTACGAGGGAGGAGCTGAACGAGCTGCACAGCTACTGGCTGCGGGCCGACGAGCAGCGGGCCGCCGGAACGCCGCCAGATGTCGCGTCAGATGCCGGCGCACCGGCAGCGCCTACGGGCCCTTCCGCGCCCGTGCCCCCCGCTCGCCGGGGGCTCATCGTGCCGATGAACCGGCCGTTGCCGTGGGCAGTCGTCCTCGTACTCCTCGCGTGCCTGACCCTGACCGCGAGCAGCGGGCGGTCTGCGGGTGGCAGAGCGGCGGAGCCGCAGTGGATTCCGGGGCCGAGTTGGCAGCAGGCGCCGCGAGCTGTTCCCGCGACGCTGTTCGGCGTGACCATGAACAGTTCGACGGGCACTATGCCGGCGTTCCACGTCGGGGCGGTGCGGCTGTGGGACAGCGGGACCCGTTGGAGTCAGTTGGAGCCGCAGCGCGGCGTCTTCGACTGGGCGGCCTTGGACCGGCTGGTCGGGGGCGCCAACCGAGCCGCCCTCCCCGTGCTGTTCACCTTCGGCGGGACCCCGCGGTGGGCGAGTCCGGAGGGCCCCAAGACGGCGTACGACGACGGGTCGAGAGCCTCGCCGCCCGACGACCTTGCGGACTGGGACACCTACGTCCGGGTGATCGCAACGCGCTACCGGGGTCGCGTCGAAGCCTACGAAATGTGGAACCTCGCCCCCTCACCGAACTTCTTCACCGGCAGCCCTTCGAAGCTGGCCGAGATGACGAGACGCGCCAGTCGCATCATCAAGGGCGCCGACCCGCAGGCCACCGTGGTCTGTCCGGGCATCGGCGAACTGTGGCAGCAGGCATCGCGGACCTTCCTGTCCCAATTCGCCGCAGCGGGCGGCTACGAGCACTGCGACGTCGCGGCGGTCAAGCTGCACCAAAAGGACTTCGGAGATAAACCGGAGACCATGGTGGAACTCGCCGGGCTTATAGACCGCACCTTCCATCAGGCCGGATTCCATCTGCGGCTTTGGAACACCGGCGCTGCCCACCGGATCGCCGTCTCGGCCCCACTGTCCGAGGAACAGGCCGACAACTATGCCGTGCGGTTCTACCTCATAGGTCTCTACACCCGGTACGAGCGGATGTACTTCTACAACTGGGGCGGAACCAAGATTCCCATCGTGCTGCAGGCGGACGGTGGCGCGCCGACCCGCGCCGCGCTCTTCGTCGAGGAGCTGCAACGGTGGCTGCGTGGAGCCCGCATCACCTCCTGCGGACACGGCCTTCCCGACAACCTGCCTGCGAACGTGTGGCAGTGCCGCTTCCTGCTCCCCAGCGGCAGCGGCGACGACGAGCCCGCGGCAATCGTCTGGGCCGACTCAGGAGAGGCCGTCATGACCGCCCAGCCCGGCGCCTACCGTGTGCGGCACCTGGACGGTCACCGTCAAGAGATACGGGAAGGTGCAGAGCTACGCATCACCGAGCGTCCGGCCCTCGTCGAGTACCAGACGGCAACGGCGTCCAACCCCTGGCGGTTCCTGGGCAGAGCAGGGCAGCGATGCGTCCCTGCGCGTGATCTTTCATCCGCCCGGCACAAGCTTCCAAATGGCATGAGGGCCGGCTACGCCTCACTGGCGTCGAGAGCACCCACCAGTGCACGGTGGAGCGGGCCGGGATCGCCTCGAGACCCGCCGAGTGGTGGCACGCGCCGCGGCAAGATCGCCGAGATGGCGACCTGCGGCAGCGGTCGGTCCCCGTACCGGCGGACCGACCATCGCCTCAGGTCTCGACAACGAGAACCAGCGCGCGATCGTCTTTACCGGCTTCGGCACCCTGTCCGCCATCATCCTCAAGACCGGTGACACCCTGCTCTACCGACGCCGCGAGCAATAGCGCGACCACGCAGCCGGCAGGGCCGGGCCAGCCGGCTCGACGCCGGCACTGCCCCGCACTCGTCCTACCAAGTCGATCACCAACTGGGCGGCATGCGCGCCCAGCAACGTAGTCGGCGCCCCTAACATCAGTAAAGCCGCTCGATGTGCGCGCTGCCGTCGCTTCGGCGGACACAGTGAGGCCCTGCGCCCCGCCGGCGTTACGCCGGGCCAGCGCTCGGCGGCGGGTCAGACGCAGAACCACCCGCCGGACCGAACGGAACGCCGCCTCAGGACGCCCCGGCAGCCGGCGGACTGCCGGTGGCCGTCGGGCGCGTCCGATGCCCTGAGCACCGTAGTGGGCCCGGCCGGCCGAACCCGCGCTGACCAACCGATGCGTAGGCCGTGTGGCCGAGCGCGGCGACGCGGGGTCAGTCTCGGGTGCGGCGGCGCAGGCGGTGGGTGAGTGCCCGTTGGGACAGGGGGCCGAGGTTCTCCAGGGCCTGAGCGAGGACGGCGAGCTGTTCGAGGGAGTCCAGGGCGCGGGCGGCGCCCTCGGGGTCGACGCCCTCATACAGTTCGATGCCGACGAAGGAGGCGGTCGCGGCCCGGGCCAGCCCGGCGGGGTCGGCGACGGCGGCCAGGGGCGTCGCGGCAAGCAGCCGGGTCAGGACGATCTCCAGCTCCTCGATCCACAGCGCGAGCCCGGCGGAGGTCGCGGCCGCAAGGGCGGGGGCGGTCTGGCCGGCGGCCAGCAGCTGGCCGAGGACGGCCACCTGGCCGGCGGCCCGTTCCTCGGCGTGCATCGCGCGGGCGAAGGCCAGGAGTTCTGTGAGGGAGTCCAGGGCGGCGAGCCGCTCGCGGTAGCGGGAGACGCGTTGCTCGGCGCCGTGCACGCATGCGGCGGCCAGGAGCTCGTCGACGGATCCGAAGTGGTAGAAGATCAGTGCCTGGTTGACGCCGGCGGTGGTCGCGATCGAGCGGGCCGAGGTCTTGGCGATGCCCTGCTCGACCAGGGTGCGCAGGGCTCCTTCGAGGAGTTTGTGGCGAGTAGCCCCGCTGGACGCGCTCACGCGCGGGCTTCCTCGCGGACGGGCCGCAGGCCGGCGCGCAGCGCGCTTCCGCCTGCGGCGATGTAGTCGGCGGTGAAGGAGCCCTCGTAGCCGAAGAGGAAACCGAAGTGCCGGTTGGTCACCCGCACCCGGATCCGGAAGCGGCCGGTGGTCTCGTCGAACGCCTCGCGGACCTCGGCGTCGCCTCCGATCAGCGACGGAAGGCGGACGTCGACGGGGCCCTCGCGGAAGCGGTGTTCGCCGGAGCGGATGAGGAGCGAGCCGTCGGGCTCCGCGCTCATGTGGAGGTCGCTGGCGAGGTGCTGGTGGGTGCCGAGGTAGTCGAGGACGCAGTCGCGCTCGGGGCTGAAGACCATCGTGGCGTCGAAGCGGTGGGGGCCGTCGGGCAGCTGGAAGGTCCGCACGAAGGTGACGGTCTCGCGGCCGAAGGAGTCCACGTAGGGGAAGTTCTCGATGACGAAGGGCACGTGGCGCCCCTCGCGCGGGACGAGGATGTTCCGTGTCCCGCCGAGCCGGAGGAACGGCTTGACGAAGGGGGCACCGTGGCGGATCCGCTCCATCGTCCCGCGTCCGACGCAGGCTTCGCCGCTGTCCAGTCCGACGGAGAAGCGCCGCCGGATCTCGGGGTGCAGGCGGCCGAAGTCGGCGCCCATATGGGTGTGGAAGATCGAGGTCACGAGGACTCCAGGGTGGCGAGCAGCCGGGGGGCGCGGACGCGCTCGGGCGGGATGCGGCGGCAGCGGCGTGCGGCGGGGGTGCCGGGCAGCGGGGGCAGCAGGGCGGCGAGGACGGCGGTGCCTGCCGCGAGGGCGAGCGGGGCGACGGGAGAGGCGAGCAGGGCGGCGAGGACCAGGGCCAGGCGCAGGGCGCTCTCCCCGAGGGCGCGGGCCAGGGCGGCGCGCGGGGGAATCCCGCGTTCGCACCACAGCCGCAGCCGGTCGAAGGACCAGGCGGTGGCCCAGCCCATGAGGGGCCGGAAGAGCAGCCGGTCGGCGACGGCCCCGCAGCGGCCCCAGCGCGGGCGGTAGTCGAAGCCGGTCAGGAAGCGGATCCCGGGGTGGCCGGGGACGTAGCGCCAGTAGCCGCTGCCCTCGGCGAGCAGCGCGAGCGGGTGGCTCGAGGCGAAGCGCAGCGCCGAGACGCGCGTGCCGTCGGGTCGCTGCCGCTCGCCCGCGCTGACTCCGGTGCCGGCGATCCACACGAGGGGCAGCAGGCGGGTGGCGTAGCGAAAGCGCTGCGGCTCTGCCTCGGCGCGGGGCAGGTAGGAGATCGAGGTGAACCGCAGGTCCCAGCACTGGTGCTGGGCCGGGTCCTGGGTTCGCTCCCACAGGAGTTCCATATCGGCGTCGATCACGGTCTCCACGTACAACTGCACGGCCGCTACCTCGCCCTTCACTGTTTTGAGCGTTCGCTCAAAACAGCATGGTAGCCCAGTTTGAGCGAACGCTCAAGAAGCTCGGCGGGCGGCCAGTGGAGACTGTGCGCTGCGGACCCCCTCCCCCACGGCCCCGCCCACTCGCGGCGGCCGAAGCACAGGCATCCAAGGGCACCCGGGACCCACGAACGAAGCCATGATCGCGTCCCGCGCGCAGGCGTGGCCTGCCCGATCAGATCCTGACCTGGCAAGAGGGCTGGCTGGCACGTCCGGTGAGGGAGCATCCGGGGCCAGGAGTACCAACCGCACCGTCGGATGCTGCGGTGATCGACTGGTCGGAGCCGGCGCAAGCCCCAGCCGTTTACGCGCACCCGATGCGCGTGGTCTACGTACCCGGAGCGTTCCAAAGCAGGGCACGATCCGAAACCTCGAGAAGCCGCACTGCTGTGGTGTCGCGACCGGTAGCGTGCGCAGCAGGCTCCGGGGGGTGGGAGATGCTCGTTTTTGAGCGACTGCGCGATGGCGATCTGGGGGAAGTCGTCCGTGGGCTGGCGGACCGGATAGAGCACCGTCCTGATCCGCCGCCAAGCGGGCCCTGTATCTACACGAAGAACCGCAGCGTAGACCTTCTGACGCAGGCCGGGCACGGGGTGGCGGCCAACTTCCTGACGCCGACGGTGATCGAGAGGTGGCGGCGGGCCGACGGCTCCGGGCGACTTCTTCGAGCGACGTGGCCGGATCAAGTGGCCAGCTCTCTCGTTGGCACGCAGGAGACCTTGACCTGGGGTGCCGGGGCCGCGGTGACCGACCGGCAGGTCGCGGCGGGTGAGTTCACGGACCCCCAGGAATACTGGGCCGGAACGCTGCCCTTCTCCTGCGACCCCGTGCAGTTGAGCGAGCAACTCTCCCAGGCGCGTCGAGGCCTTGAGGGGCCGGTCCAGGTCCTGATGGCCGTTCGTGACCTGTACCACGAGGAAGGCGTGGTGAAGCCGCCGTTGCGGGCCGCCGTCCTTCGGGCGCTGGGCGCTCGCTCGGATCTGTCGTTGCTGGGCGTCACGGTCGATGCGTCCGGGCGGGAGGCACTGGCCGTCGGTTCTGGTAAGAGCGCGACGTCCCAATGCCGCCTCGTGCTGCTGTTCGACCCTAGGGACGGTGAGCTTCTGGGGCACGAGGAAGTGCTCGTGCAAGACTCCGCCCGGCTGGGTTTGGCCGCACCATTTTTGCTCTCCGGCGGTGAGCGGCTGCGCTGGGGCAGGACGCGGGACACCCAGCAACGTATGTGACGGGGCGCCCCGGGGCAGGCACCGTCGACCAGGCACGGGCAACATGACCTGGGGTCACGCCGCGGGCTACCCTGCCGGGCAATTGCGGGGCAGCTGTCCCTTCTCGTACGGCAGCACTATCAACGTCGACGAATGCGTGGCCCCCGAGTCCGGCATGACGGCCTTCCGCGTCTTCGCCCCTGCGGTGCTCGACCGGTCGGACCATCCCGGATGCGATAGCAGGAGCCTCGGACGTGGAGGCCGCGACCTCATCAACCCTCAGGGGATGCACCCCGCCTACGAGACCGAGCGGCAGTTCATCGACGAGCAGGGACCCCAAGCCTTCTGAGATCTGGAATGGGACCGCTGTGACGTGCTGCGCTCCCCTACGCTCTGGCTGTAGACCGACCCGAGGCCATCGGGCTCCCGCGATCGCGACCCGGTGAACACCAATTACTCCCTGGCATCGCAGCCGAACCTGGTCATCGGAGTGCGGCAACTCCGCGTCCAGCCACACCCGTACCCGCTGCGCCGGGCTGCTGGGGCGACCCAGTCGGCACTGCGACGGGGCTGGCCCCGCCCTCCACGACACGATCCACTACTACGCCTGACCAGCACGGCACCACACCCGTGCGGGGCGTGGCGCACGATCAGCACGGCAGGCCCCGTTCTCCGCGCCACCCGGGCGCTAGCGCGGCACCGGATCCAACATCCCCGCCGGACCCGGCACCATCAGGAGGACAAGCGACCTCCCCGATACCGTCGACAGAACCCCGACCGCGGAGCTCCTGTCTGCGTCGCCCTGTCCGAGACCGCGGCCGCCGCGCTCGACCTCGCGTCAGAACCACGCCCTGAGCCGTCGTACCGGCAGGTCAGTGGTAGCGAGCGCAGGGTCCGATGCTCGGCTCAACTACAGCGCCGGCAGCGGGGGGCCGTGGGCGATGCTGCACAGCTCGACCGGGGTGCGCCTGGCTACCGTGCCGGCGTGGATGACCCCCGTCCTCCACCTCGCGGCCGCTGCCGTCGGACATATCGATCTCCCACCCCGTGCTGATGCCGGTGCGTCCGGTTCTGCATCACAGAGCAGAACCGGACGCACCGTGGCTCAGTACCTGACCATCAGGTCATAGTCGTCGTGGCCGTTGTTCCAGCACTGGTAGTCCGAGACCCGGCCGTTCAAGATGAGCCAGTTGCCAAACGACCGGCAGGTCCAGTCCCAGTCGAAGGTCTGGACGTAGACGAGACTGCCGCCCCCTCCAGGCGGCGGCGTGCCGGCCGAGGCGGCCCCGGCTCCCGAGAGCAGCAGTCCAGCGGCCGTGAGCGTGGTCGCTGCGGTGACGATCACCGCACGAGCTTTGTTCAGCATGGAGTGTCTCCGTTCTTCTGACGAGCAAAGCGAGCAGGTGCTCGGCCATGAGCTTCCCTCGGAGCCCGCGGTCCCTTCTACGATTTCGTTCCTGCTTAATCCGCGGTGCCAGCGAGTCGCCGCCACTACCCTCGTTTTGTGATCGAAATCGTCCTGGGCCCCAACGACCTGACGCGCATCCGCTTCGCGCGGTCGCCCATGGAGGAACTGCTGCACAGCGTGCCGGTGCTGGCCGGGGTGCGACCTCTGCCCATACACGGGCCGTGGCTGGCCATGACCAAGCCCCGCGTCGCCGGGCTCGACCTGGGCGTTCTGCTCGCTCTCCTGCGCGGCCCCCACGTGGTGCCCGACTTCCTCGCCCTGCCACCGGAATCCGTCTCTGGGAGATTCACGGACGAACTTGACGCACTCGTTGCGACGCCCGCCGCTACCGTGCGTACTTCGCTCGACGAAGTGAGACGCGCCCACGGCCTCGTGCCCGAGCTGCGGCCTCTCTATGATGAGCCGGAGCGTGAACTCGCCAACCTTGCCCACTCTATGACCGCGTACTGGCGGGCCGCCGTCGAGCCCGTCTGGCCCCGGTTGTGCGCACTCCACGATGCCGAGATCGCTCACCGGGCCCAACAGCTGACCAGTGGCGGTCTCGCCAAGGTATTTGCAGATCTGCACCCCGAGGCCGAATATCGCGACGGCCGCCTGCGCATCAACAAGCCGCACCACACAGCCGTGCGCGAGTCTGGTGGTGCCGGGCTGATTCTGATGCCGTGCGTGTTTGCCTGGCCGAGACTCCTCGTACTGCACAACGAGCCCTATCAGCCGACACTCACCTACGCCCCGCGCGGCATCGCGGAGCTGTGGACGGGCTCCCTTCACGAGACTGCGCAGCCGCTCGGAGACCTCATGGGGCGGAATCGAGCCGGTGTGCTGGCCCTTCTCGACCTGCCTCTGTCGACGACGCAGCTGGCCGCCTATCTCGGGATGAGCGCCCCCGCCGTCAGCCAGCACCTGGCCGTCCTGCGCCGCTGCAACCTAGTCACCTCGCACCGGTCGGGACGGTGGATGCTGCACCAACGGACTGCCCTAGCGACGGAACTCCTCCTGCCGGATGGACAGCCATCGCCCAAGTGACTCCCACCAGAGCCGTCATCGCAACGCACGTTCCGTGATGCTGCTGTCTGGCCTGTCGGCCCCGCTGGGGGGCGAGCGCCCCACCTTCCCGAGCTGCTTCGCGCCCAGGAGCAGTCGGCTGTTCACATCGCGACGACGCAGAGAGGTGCAGGGGCTCCAGCACGCAGAACGGTAGGCGCCTTGTCCGCCAGTCCGGGCTCCGGACCGGGAGCGTTGCACACCAGACGCCGCCACGAGCAGTCCACCAGCGGGGCAGAAACCTCCGAGGCGTCCATCTTCTTGCGGCCGATCAGATTCGGCACGACACCGGAGCGAACCTGGGATCGGTAGGTGCCGTTGTCCCCCTACCGTTCTCATCGCCGGACAGGACCGGCGGCGAGGAAGTGCCCACGGCTCGCGCCCAAGATCGCCCATTCGGGCCCGTCAACGGTCACAGTTACGCATACTCGTCAAGGCCCGGAAACGCGGCCCATTGTCGACCCACGGGGGGTTCCCATGCGAGTCCGCACCTTTGTCGGCGCTCTCACCTGCGCCTTGATATCACTCACCGCGTGCAACAGCGGGTCGTCCAGTGGCGACGCAATAGCCCCTCCAGCGACCGTTGCTCCCACGACGGCTCCCCCTCCCGCCGATCCGATCGCCGTCGCCGCGTGGTTCAAAGACTCCCGCCATCGCACGGGCCTGAAGTCCTTGGACGCGGACCTGGCCAGCTACACCTCCGGCACCACGACCTCTGACGCCGGCACCATCCGGAGTGCCTGCAACTACCTCGCCCACGACGTCCGCATCCTGAAGACCTTCGAGCCCATCCACGACGTCCCGGCCCAGACGTCGTGGGCTTTGGCCCTCACGGACTTGGAGCAGGGCGCAGCCGACTGCAGCACCGGATCCCTCAACGGAGACCCCGCACAGGCTGCCAAGGCCAAGGCAGAGATCGCCAAGGGCGACCGTGAGTACGCCGCAGTCATCGACCGGCTCGGCGTCATCCTCGGCCAGAAGCCCACCAGCTCGCCCACCTGAGGGACGACGGGTAGACACGGTCCGCCGGCCGCTGCAGGGCCCGTGGCCGCTCGATCGCCTCGGCCAGCACGTCGCAGGGATCCGCGTCCCCGGCGGTCAGGCCCTTCGCGTCGACCTCTCCGCCGGGAGGGTGGGGAGAGTTCTGGTCCCGGCCGCGCGTGGGAAAGCGGATCGTCAGGGTTGGATGCGGCGGGCGAGCCAGTCCAGGGCAAGGGGGTAGCGGTAGTCGATACCGCCGTGGCCTGCCTCGAAGAGTTCGAAGTGGATCGCTTCTTCCGGCAGTCCAGCGGTCCGGACCGCGCGATAGAACGCCTCGGCTCCGACGTCGAGGTAGTACTCATCGTGGGTGCCGGCGTCGATCCACACCGCGCGCAGTGATCGGACGGCATCGGCGTGTTCCGGGACCATGCGCACAGGGTCCTTGGCCAGCCAGCGCTGCCACACCTCGGGGATCAGCTCCCCGGTGCGGGTGTCGAAGGGCAGGCGCGGGGTGCCGTCGGGGTCAGCGGAGAAGCACGCGGCCACGCCCAGAGCGGACAGCACCGTGTCGTCACCGGGCCGGGACAGGGCCGGGCGGGTCTTGAAATCCTCCCACCACGCGGTGATGTCCCCGTCCCACGCCCGGAGCGCGCGCACGACCTGGGGGAACTCGGCGATGTAGCAGTACTCGTACAAAGCGTCGCCCGCGTGGGTGGCCAGTGCGCCGAACAGGTCAGGGCGGAGCATCGGGGTGATCATCGCGCCGAAGCCTCCGCTGGACTTGCCGGAGATCGCCCGGTGGTCGCGGTCGGCGAGGGTTCTGTACCGCGCGTCGACGAAGGGAACGATCTCCTCGCACAGGTAGGAGTGGTAGCGGCCGGTCCCGGGCGAGTCGACGAACTGGCTGCCCCCGTAGGAGGTCCAGGCATCGACGAAGACGACGATCGCGGCCGGCGTCCCGGCGGCGAACATCGCGTCGGCCGTCTCCGGAAACGGCTGACGAAAGGGCGTGCGGTTGTACCACATGCCCAGATGGCCGGTGTATCCATGGATCACGTAGACGCACGGATATCGGCGGTGCGGTTCATCGTCATAGCCGGGCGGCAGGTACACGTGCACGGGCCGCTCGGCGGGGTCACCCAGATGATTGCCGCGCAGCAGGCGGCTGGTGATGACCCGCTGATCGATCCGTCCAGCCAAGTCGGCCGACCATGGCAGCATCCGTGAACTCCTTCGTCCGGGGTGGGTGTGCTCGACGACGCCGTGTGCCCTACAGCGACCACCATTCTGACCTGTAGAGGATCGGCTGCGGCGCGCGCCCCTGTCCCGGTTCTCAGCAAACGTGTTGCGACACAGGCTACGACAGCAACCTCAACCAACCGCCGTGAACTGCAGAAACGCGGCATTCTGCCCGTCATCTGCCGCAAGGGATTCCCTGGGCAGCACAGGGTTGTTACGCCGATAGCGGTGAGAGGGCCACCAGTGGTGCTGGAGCCGAGGAAGGTTCTTGCGTTGCTCCTGGCGGACGTCGCCCTCACGGCGATTGATCACTGCCCGGCGGGTGGATCCCCGTGACCACGGCGGCCGGCTGGCGGGGGTCAGTGCTCACTGCTCGTGCGGAAACGCAAAGCGATCGTCGCTGCCTGGTGCAGGTCGGCCACATCGGAGAATCCCAACAGGCCGAGCATCGTGGAGTCCCCCGGCGCACACCGTCGCATACCCCGATGAGGGCGGTGGGGTACCGCACTGGAGCTCACCCCCCAGCGGGCCTGCAGGGAACGTCAGGGTATGGCTCGCATGGACAGCTTTGAGCGTTCCCACCATCACGGCGACACCGTCGATAGATGCCTCCGCGTCACGGGGTTCGGATTCCTGTGCGAAGCGATTGGTCACCACGGTCACTATGCTGTGGTCCGTCGGGTTCTCATAGAACCATCGCCTCGAGGAATCGCTGGACTTCTCCGCCTTGGTGCCGTTGAGTTCCTGGGCGGGGGCGCCGGTGCGCAGACGATAGTCGCCGACCACGGCCGGGACCGACAGCGTATGGGGCTTCGAGGCGGCCGCCGCAGAGGGCGGCGCCTGGGGGAATGTGGTCAGTTCCGGCTGGGGAGCACCGGTTGCAGCATCCCCCGTCTCCTCGGTTTTCCAGCTCAGCGCTACCAGTGCCACACCCACCACAGCCACCGCTACGAGGCCGACCATCACCGTTCTTTGCCTAGTGCGCCGCAACTTCACCAACTGTAGGTCGTCGACATCGCCTGCTTTCGGTTGCCGCCACGGCTTGGTCGTCTTCCAGATGACGGGCATGGCGATGCCGACCCAGAGCAAGCGACCGGACTGGTAGCCGTTCTGATAGGCCGACGAGGAGAGATTCATGGAGGCGAGCAGCATGCCGTGGATCGCACAAGCGTCCGAAGGGCTCTTTGTCCAGTGCTGTCGGTTCAGCAACCCTGTTCTGGCTGCCCGTGAGGTAGCCCGCCGGTCTGTCGCAGAGGACCACTTCCTACTCGGGGCGGCCCTCGGCGAGCCACTGAGCGAGGCCGCGCAGCCCGACCGCCCACCGCCCGAGGTCGGTGGCCTTGGCGTGCCCGGTGACGACGGTGAGCAACTCGGCTACCGCCTCGTCCGACCGCTGGGCCTCGTTGAGGGTCAGGGCGCGGAAGACGCGTACCGAGTCGGAGTTGGGGAACTCCTTGCGGGCGCGGTCGAGCACCACCAGTGAGGTTTCCAGCTCGCCCAGCCACCTCAGAGTGCTGGCGTACTGACACAGGCACCGGCGCAGGGTGTCGCCGTCGAGGCCGAGGGCGAGCGCTCGCTCATAGTAGCCGCGGGCGGTCTCTTCCAGGCCCGCACTGTCATAGGCGCCACCCACCTCGTACACAAGGACGGGGTGGTCAGGTTGTTCGGCCAGCAGCGCCTGGAAGTAGGCGATCGTCGGTGCCATGTTTGCCCGGTCGCGCTGGTCGTAGCCACGCTGGATCGCCTCGGCCAGATCCGGCGTCACATCGGCCGTCACTTTTGCACCCCCCTTGTGTATAAGTGATCAACTCACCCTATCGCAGTCAGTTGGACGTGTTCTTGCCGTTGCTGGCAAGCAGAGCCTCGGCACATTGGTTGGGGACCAGGTTGTGGGCGCGTGGTCCTCGGCCGGCCTGGTCGAAGTGCGGTCGGCGTCCTCAGTGGTGACTGTTGCGTGTTCGGTCCACTCGGTGTCCCCGCCCCAAGTCATTTCAGTTCGTCCTACTCGGCGTGATGTGCACGCTCCGGGCCGGGTCCTTGATGCAAGTCGGGCGGCCGGCTCCTGGCACTGGGATCACCGCAGAGCAGGCGTCAGCGGCCCGGCTAGGTGCAATGCCGCGTACTTCACGGCTCCTCAAGTCGCTGACCAGCTGTGATGACGCTAGTGGAGCGCTCTGAGAGAGGGCAAAGTCACCGGTATTGCGGCTAGGTGATCTGCTGCGGGCTGCCGCCTTGCTCGGTGGCGATGCGGTGGAAGGTGGTGTCCGCCGAGGTCGGGCCTGACCGGATCGGCCGTCGAGAAAGCTGCGGGAGGTGCCGCCCAGCGGGTTCCGGGGCAGGAAGGCCAGGTCCAGTTCGGTACTCACGCACCTCCGCCACCTGGTCGCGGCCGTCCAGCACCCGGATCCGGTCCCCGACCGCTCGGTTCGGGCCCCGCTCAGCGCCCGCCGGAGCCGGCCGCGCCCTATATCGCCCATGGCGTGGCGCGACGAACGGTGTGCGGACGGTCGGTGGGCGCGCGGCCGCGGGCAGGGCACATCCACCGGTCAGCGTTCCGTTGCTTGCTTGGTCGCCATTTCGTCGAGTCGTCGTTCGGCCTCCGCCCAGCTGATCGGGAGATCCGCGACGGAGGCGTCCCAGAACACAAACGCGGAGTCGCTCATCGTGGAGCGCATCGCCTTCATGATGGAACGGTGAGGTTCCGCCTGAACGAACGTCATGAGCTGCTCACGGCTCTCCCATGCGGACAGTGTCTGGAACGTCCGCTGGACGGGCCGGGCGACGAGCGAGGCGCCGAAGCAGCCTGGCGCTTTGCGGACCTGGCGCCACGCCGAGAGCGAGTTGAGGAAGAACCGCGGCACGTCCTTAAGGCTCCGGACCTCGAAGCGCGACGCCATGATCAGAGCGGCTTCGTGCCCTTCGGGAGAGTTGGGGATGGTCCAGCGCAAGGTCGGCATGGAAGTTCTCCTCGGTAGTGGCGTCCTGCTTGCCGGGGCAATCTGATCATGTCGGGAGGGAGCGCGCGAGCCTTTTGCGTGGGGGATGACGAAGGTGGTGCCCGAGCAGACCACCGCGAGGTCTTGGTCCGGTCCCGACCGGTCCCGATGGGTGCCGGTGAGAGCGTCGCCCACGGTCCTGCCGTGGAAGGTCTGCTCCTCCATCGCCGTGGAGTGGCGGCCAGGTTCGGTGGTGAGAAGGTAGATGGCGTGGATGCCCCGGCGGATCGACTTTCTCGGCGCCCGTAGCTCAGGCCTCCCCCGCCGGGCTGACATCGCTCGAGTCCTTCGCCTGATCACCACGACGGACCAGCAGAGTGCGTGAAGCAGCAGCGGACTCGCCCTGCCGGTACGGGTCGAACGCGGTGAGGGCGCGCCGTGCGTAGTCGGGGCGGCGCCGATGACGAGGTCGATGAGTTCGCGGCCAGCGGGGGTGCGGGCGACGACGACCGTGCGCCGGTTGGCGGGATCGTGGTCACGGCGGTCCCGCCAACCGCTCCCCCGTGGGCACCACGACCGGATCCCCGACAGCGTCGCCGATCACGACCAGTTCAAAGCTCGCAAACCAGACAGAACACGATGCGGTTCTGGGCCGCACGCATTGGAAGACCGTCAGCCAGTCGTGATCGGCGGCGTACTGTTTCATGCCCGTGGTGCGACGGGCGTTCAGATTGTCCCAGACCACGCAATCGACCCACCTCATCTGCACACCTTCAACCGTGGCCTCGAGCGCGACCGTGACGCAGCGATCGCTGCGGTCACCCTTCCGAACAGCAACAGCCCCACCGAAGGCGCCAACACCAAGGTCGGGGCATCGCCCGCCAGAGGCACGGACGCGCGAGCTTCAACCTCCTTCGTCCCCGCAAATCTCCTTCGATAGCCACACTCCGTCACCATCGAGTGTCACAGACGGAGAAACTCCTCCTGGGTATCGCAGAGTTCAGCGGGACTGCGGCGCTCGTGCCGGGGGAAGCCCGGCGCACTCAACCTTGACCCGCCGGCACGGCGGCGGTGTGATCTGCGGGCAGTGCGGTCTTCGGATGATCACCGGCTCGTTAGTACAGCCCGGCGCGCCGGGCGGTTTCCTCGCCGCGCTGCATGCGCGTGTGTCCCTCTTCGCCCAGGGCCCGAACAATGCCCGCGACGACGGTCTCAAGAACGGCGAGAGTGCGTACGAGGCTGTCGTAGGGGGACGAGGCGGCGGCGACCTGGCTGGGCAGCACGACGTCGGCGTGCGTGGCGACCGGTGAGAGCCAGGCGTCGGTGAACAGGACGACCTTGCCGCCCTGCTCCCGGAGGAGTTCGGCAATGGTGACCTTGTCGTCCTCATAGCGGCGGTAGTCGAAGATCACCAGGATGTCGCGGCGGCTCAGCGCGGTGAGCACAGCGGTGCGCTCGACATCTCGGTCGGGAAGCAAGCGGACGTCGTCGCGCAGCTGCATGAGGTGCAAGCCCAGGTACTGGGCGAGCAACTGCGTGAAGCGGCCGCCGGCCAGGGTGATGCGGCGCTTGCGGTCGGCCAGCAGCCGGATGGCGTGTTCGAGGTCGTGCGGGGGCGTCTCGGCCAGGCTGCGGGCCACGGCGGCACTGAAGACCGCGCTGCTGTGCTGGAGCAGGGCGGCGGCATCGACCGCCGGTTCACCGGGCCCGGAGGCCTGGTGCGCGGTGTCGTCCGCGGCAGTGCCGCGGTGGACGCCGGCGTCGACCCGCGCGAAACCTTCTGCCGAAATGCGGCTGGCCGCCCAGGTACACCTGAGTCACGCACCGCATGAGTACGATCGTCGAGCGAGTTGTTCGCCGGGTTCACCGCCGAACAACCTACGGGGACCGAAACCCCGTGCTCACGGTCGCGCTCGCGCATACCTACTGACCTTCTACTTGTGATGTCGGTGGTGGTGACAGGTCTTGATCCTCGCGGTATGCCGTTTTCATGAGGTATGCGCAAGGTGGTGGGTTGAC